>JBNJDB010000012.1:0-23717 GCA_051744465.1 Bacillota bacterium
AGATTCAGGCAGTGATGCAGATGCTGATGCAGATACAGAATCTAGCAGTGATTCCGACTCAGGCAGTGATGCAGATGCTGATGCAGATACAGAGTCTAGTAGTGATTCCGACTCAGGCAGTGATGCAGATGCTGATGCAGATACAGAGTCTAGTAGTGATTCCGACTCAGGTAGTGATGCAGATGCAGATACAGAATCTAGTAGTGAATCCGAGTCAGGTAGTGATGCAGACTCAGCTAGTATGGGAGTAGGAGCAGGTCAGTCTAATGCAGATGCTGATGCAGATACAGAGTCCAGTAGTGATTCAGATTCAGGCAGTGATGCAAATGCTGATGCAGATACAGAGTCTAGCAGTGATTCAGATTCAGGCAGTGATGCAAATGCTGATGCAGATACAGAGTCTAGCAGTGATTCAGATTCAGGCAGTGATGCAGATGCAGATGCAGAGTCCAGCAGTGATTCCGACTCAGGCAGTGACGCAGATGCGAATGGTGATGCCAATGCAGATTCTATGTCTAGTGCTACAGCAGAAGTTGATAGTCCACCACGTTGCGACCAAACTGCTCAAGTTGCTCAAGATAACAATCAACCTCAAGCTTGTGTCACTAGTGAAGAATGCGTAACTATTACCCAAACTAGTGATACAGAAATTGAAGTAGAAAATGAAGAAGAGGGAGAAGAAGATGAATCTAGTGAATGAATAAAGACAGTAATTTCAATTAATAGTAGATAAAAAGATTCGGTCTAGGTTTCTAGGCCGAATCTTTTTATAAATTATTTGAGTAAACTTTATAGGAGGGAAGAGTGATGGATAAAACCGAAAAAAAACCTGAAAATCTCGATTGCTATATTAGCGGGAATATAGAGCAATCGCAAAGCTGCAATGTAGATGTTAAGCAACCTAATAATAATATAGTTGCGTCTCGAAATATTAGTAGTAAACAGAATAGGGAGGTTATTAATGAAAATTTAACAGAAGAAGAAAGTAATATTAGTGATTTTGATCAGCAGGGCCAAGTATTACAACAAGCCAATTCGAAGCAAAATACTGAACAACCAGAAAGTAATGCCTGTGAAGTAACTGGAGCAACTATTAAGCAAAATAATAATTTAGATGAGTCTAAATGATTTTTATTGGCAGAAAGGAGTGAGGTTAATGGAAGAAGATAGTGAGAACGGAAATATCATTAAAGATATTAAACAAAATAATAATGCTAATATTTGTGTGGAACAGAAAAACATTATTATTATCTGCAGTGATATTTTTAGTGAAGCAAATTTTAATTCAAATCAAATAGAAGAAATCTTAGGAGAACAATTTAAATTAGAAATTAATGAATTAGGAGAAATTAAATTGAATGGTAATCCAATGGAAGTTAAGGAACTAGATAATGGCTTAAATGCTTTTGTTTTAGAAGAGGAGGAAGTTGTAACATAATGCAGTTTCACATCATAATATATAGTAAAGAAGAGAAAGGAGAGATTATAACAATGTCAGATGGAGGACCAGGAAGAGTGGAAACTAGTGTAGCTCAATTATTATGTGTGGAATTTGATATAGAATATCAGGTTAATGTAAAAAATCCTAAAAATATTAATGTAGTTCCGGTTAGATGTGAAGGAGATTTAGTTTGTGATGATGGGGAGGAATGTCCGGATTGTTCTGATGTAGATAACAGCGATAATTCCTTAGATGAGTGTTAAGTTTTAATTTATAATATTTTGTGCAAATAGTGCTTTTTCAATAATTATTGAAAAAGCACTATTTGATTTGTTGAGTAATATTAAATAAAAGGGGGATAAAAATGGATGATAATTATGAAACAATAACAGTGAAATATAAAAATTTTTTTAAGATTAATAATAATAATTCTTCAGAAAAAGTTGATTTGGATAATATAGATGTAAACATTAATACCAATCAAGCAAGTCAAAAGAATAATAAATCTAGTAGTCACGAACCTAACTTTTTAGCTCTAACAGTTTTATGGTCTTATTTTAATGCTTGTCAACAAGGGATTTTGGATAAGGATAATCCTGCTCCCTGGGAACAAATTGAAGTTGAAGAAGATAATCTAAAAGAAGAAAAAAAGTTTAATTATCAAAAGTGGTTAGCCTTTTTAAACAATATTGTAGATGATAATTGGACTGATTGGATTAAAAATTCACAAAAATTGAAAAAGAAAGCTCTACGGGCTTATAATAAATTAAAAGATGATACTAATAATTCTGTTAAGCAAGGAGAAAACATAGATAATAAAAAATCTGATTTGAAAGAAGATATTAAAAATAAAATAAAAGAGAAATTGGAATGTGTAAATTTGAATTCTCAAAAGCATAGTAATATCAATCGAGAAGAAATTGCAAATCAAATTAGAAAAAAAGTTTTAGAGTTTGAAATTGATGAAAAAATAAGACCAATTATCCTTGCGATATTCTAATTATTACCAGAGTCAAAGAAAAGTCAAATAGTTAATAAGATAGCTAGTAGCTTGGAGATTAAAATCGCAAGCTAAAGCAGGAAATGTTTTGAATATATATAATAGTTGTTTAATAGTTGCAGGATTAGAAATTAGTTTAGTTATAAAATTAAAACCGCTGATAAAAAAGAGGATAGCTAAGAGATAGCTTATTATTTTTAAGATTAATAATATTAATTGGTCTAATAGTTGTAACATGAAATTCGCTCCTTTTGGTTAAGTTCTTATTTATAGTTTGGAATATCTAGCATTTTTTATGTATTTGATTTATAATAAAGATATAAGAATAAATGATAATTAGACTCTAATTCAAATAATTTTAGGAGGAGGAATTTATTTATGGGCCAAATTGTAATTCCATTGGCAGCTGGATTTGAAGAAACTGAAGCAATAACTAATATTGATGTGTTAAGAAGAGCAGGTTTAGATGTAGTAACTGTTTCGTTATCTAATTTAGCGGTTACAGGTGACCATGATATTAAGGTGCAAGCTGATAAGAATATTGATGCCCTTGATTTAGAGCAAGTAGACGGAATAGTATTGCCGGGGGGCATGCCAGGAGCTAAGAATTTAAAAGAAGATAGGAGAGTAGTGGAGCTAGTACAAAAGTTAGACCAAGAAAATGGGTTAATAGCAGCTATTTGTGCGGCTCCAATTGTTTTAGCAGAAGCAGGAGTGATTGATGATCGTCCTGTTACTAGTTATCCTGGGTTTGAAGATAAGTTATCGGCGGGAAGTTATCAACAAACTCGGGTAGTTGTAGATGATAATTTAGTTACTGGTCGGGGGCCTGGTGTTGCTTTAGAATTTGCAATTAAGATTGTAGATTTAGTTGTCGGTAGTGATAGAGCAGAAGAGTTAAAAGCAGCAATGTTGACTAACTTTTAAATAGATAGAAAAGAGGGGTGACTCAAATTATTGAGTTCACCCTCTTTTTATGTCTAATGGTGACAATTGCAAATAAATTATTTCTGTGGTAAAATGAATAAATGATAAATTTAAAATACAAAGGAGTGAAATAAATAATGAATAAAACTAAAAAATTAGCTCTAAATGGGTTATTGATTGCTCTTGTAACAGTAGCGACTTATTTAATTAGGATTCCAGTCCCTGCTACAAGTGGATACATAAATGCTGGAGATAGCATGATATTTTTGGCTAGTATCTTATTTGGCCCGCAAGCAGGATTGATTGCTGGGGGATTAGGTTCTGCTTTAGCTGATTTATTAGCGGGGTATGCTCAATATGCTCCGATTACTTTGATTGTAAAAGGATTAGAAGGATGGATTGTAGGGAAAATAGCTATACAAGCAGGTAAAAGAACTGGCTTAGAAACGAAAGATATATTAGCTGTTGTAATTGGTGGATTAGTAATGATTGCTGGATATTATTTAGGAGAAGCAATTTTACTTAAAAGTTTTATAGCTCCAGTTGCAGAAATAGTGCCTAATATTGGCCAAGCTGTTGGTAGTGCTGTAATTGCTTTACCGTTAATTTATGCTGTTTTGAAGACGGATATTGTAGAAATAATTGATAAATAAAAATACAAAACAATAGTTTGTTTTTGATTTTGATATATAAAGGGTGGTTATTGTGGAGGCTGGAAAAATAAAGATTGATGATCTCAAAGGATTAATTTTAGAGCAACTGACAACTACTAATCCAGATGTCTTAGTAGGACCTAAGGCAGGTGAAGATTCTGCTGTGATTGACTTCGGTGAATTTGTAGCTGTAATGTCTACTGACCCGATTACTGGTGTTAAAGAGGGGATGGGTAGTTTAGCAGTTAATGTAGCTTGTAATGACATTGCTGCTAATGGAGCAGAGCCAATTGGTATTCAACAAGCACTATTGCTTCCTCCGGAGACAGAAGAAGAAGAAATTATAGCAATTGTAGAAGATATTGATAATGCTGCTCAAAATTTAGGGATTGATGTATTAGGCGGTCATACTGAGGTAACAGATATTGTGCAACAACCATTGGTTTCGTGTACTGCAATTGGAAAAACTACTAAAGATAAATTTGTTACTTCGTCTGATGCAGCAGTTGGTGATGATATAGTTGTTACAAAATGGACAGGACTAGAAGGGACTTCTATTTTAGCAACTGATTTTGCTGATAAATTAGCTGAGTTAGGTGTCGGAGAAGAAGATTTGAGCTTGGCCCAAAATTTGGCTGCTGATTTAAGTGTTGTTCCCGAGGGTATGATTGGAGCAAAATTAGGAGTTAATTCGATGCATGATGTAACAGAAGGTGGACTATATGGTGCTCTGTATGAATTAACTGAAGCAGCAGAGGTAGGTTTTGAAGTTACAGAAGAGCAAATACCAGTTCATCCTAGTACTAAATTAATTGCTACTGCTTTAGAAATTAATCCCTATCATTTAATTGGCTCGGGGATGATGATTTTAACTACACCCCATGGTGATGATTTAGTTGCTGAATTAAAAGAAAAAGAAGTTAAAAGTGCAAAAGTAGGAAAGATTATTGCAGATAAAAAAATCATACATAGGAATGGGACTAGTGAAGAGTTAAAAAAAGTTCCTGAAGATGAATTATGGAATGTTTTAGCTGATGCTTAGGAGGAAAGTATTATGACATGGTCATTACCTAAATATTATAATCGGAGAATTTCTCGAGCAATAGCAGAATTTGATTTAATAGAGGATGGAGATAAGATTATAGTTGGTTTTTCTGGTGGTAAAGATAGTGCTTTTTTAGTCTATTCTTTAGCAGTTTTACAGAAGCATCTAGCAATAGATTTTGATTTAAAAGTTTTAACGGTTGATTTAGGATTTGATGAGCAGGTCAATTATGAAGAACTAAGAGAGTTCTGTGAGCAGCTAGAAGTAGATTATGATCTAAAAAGGACTAAAATAGCACAAACAGTATTAGAGGCTAATCAACCTTGTGCTAAATGTTCTTATTTTCGCAAAGGGGTTATGACTGATTATTGCACTGAACACGGTTTTGATAAGATTGCTTTTGGCCATCATTATGATGATGCAGTAGAAACATTTTTGATGAGTCTTTTATATTCAGGACAAATAGAAACTTTTGCTCCGAAAAGCTATTTATCAGATAGTGATATTCATCTTATTAGGCCGTTAGTTTATTTGCGAGAAGAAAAAATTATTGCTACCCAAGATATTCTACCTTACAAGCTTCTAGAAAGTCCATGTCCTTATGATGGGGAAACTAAACGAGAAGAAATTAAAAAGTTAATTAAATCTTTTGCAGATGAAAAGCAAATTTTTTATAATTTAGCTTCTGCAATGCGAGCTGGAACAGAAATTGAGTTGTGGCCGGAAGATTTAAAAAAAGAGCAGATAAAAGATAAAGTTAATAATTTATGGAATCAATCCTAGGCTCAAAAACCTAGGATTGATTCTTTGTAATATAGTACAATTGTTACTTAGTCACTTATGAACATAAAATATAAATAAAACAAAACAGGGAAGACTTACCTTTGACTTTTAAAAAAAATTATTAGACAATAATATAGTAGGAAATGATTTAAAAAAACCACTAGAAAGGACAATAATTATGAACACAAGATCTAATAAAAATATCTATTACAAACTAATCACATATGTTCTGATTTTCACCTTGATTTTTCCAATCTTTTCAGGACTAATATTTATAGTTCCTGCTCATGCTAGTGATGGTACAACCAACAGTCTATGGTCATTATTAAAAGGATTATTCATGCTATTAGGATTTTCTTTTCTTTCAGATAGGGTTAGTGATGATACTGTAGAGGATAGTTATAAATCTGCAGAGCAAGAAGAAACTACCAATTCTAGTGGTTCGCAAAGATTAAATCCTAGCCAATCAGAAATTGATGATTTTGCTAAAATAGTTCATGCAGAAGCAAGAGGTGAACCTTTTATGGGACAAGTAGGTGTAGCAGCAGTAGTTATTAATCGAGTATTGGATTCTAATTTTCCTAATACACTTACTGACGTAATTTATCAAAAGCATGCTGGGAAATATGCTTTTTCTGCAGTGTGGGATGGTCAAATCCACTTAGATGCAGATGATAATGCTTATGAAGCAATTGATTATGCCCTAAATGGTTTTGATCCTAGCCGTGGTTCATTATACTACTATAATCCTGTTACAGCAACAGATAGTTGGATATTTGAAAATACTACAGAAATTAGAACTATTGGCAACCATGTTTTTGCAGAATTAAAAAAATCTTAAACTGAGAATGATTAAAAGATGGTTGTATAATTATTATACAACTATCTTTTTTCTAAATTTTAAAAGGATAATAACTCAAAATCAAGAATAATAAAATTGGGACAACAAATAAACCAGAGAAAGGATTAAATTATGAGTTATTATTTAACAATTTTAGCAGGTATATTATTAGGAATCCCATTTTTAATCCCTCAATTAGCTTTACTTAGTTGGATTGGATTAGTACCATTTTTAATAGCTATTGAAAAAAAATCTCTTAGTCATAGTTTTAGATTAGGCTGGTTATTAGGAGTTATATTTCTAGCTACTAGTAGTAAGTGGTTATTAGAGCCTATCATCAACTTTAGTGGTTATCCAGTTGGAATAGCTGGGCTAATTTTTTTACTTGGGATTTCAATTTTAGCTTTATATTTTGCTTTATTTTCTCTAGTACTAAAATATTTAGAAGAAAACTTTGATTTGTCTTTAATTATTTTGGTACCTCTTACTTGGACAGGCGTAGAATTTTTACGTAGTTTATTTTCATTTCAGTTTTTATTCGGATTTCTTGGTTATTCGCAGAGTTTCATACCAGAGTTAATTCAATTGGCTAGATTTGGAGGAGTATACTTAATTACTTTTATTATTGTAGTAGTAAACACCTTAATTTATCTAGCTTGGCATTATAAATCTAGAAAAAATACTATAATCTATTTAAGTATAGCAGTATTAATTTTATTTACAATATTCTTCCACGGTAAATGGCAATTAAAACAAGAATTGCCGACTGCAAAGGATTTTAAAGTTAGTATTGTACAGCCTAATATTCCCCAATATAAAAAATTAGATGCTGATTATCAGGGGGAGTTAGTCGATAAATTAATTAAATTATCACGTAATGAAATAAATACTAATCAAGCAGATTTATTAGTTTGGCCAGAAACCGCTATTTTGAAAACATATTCTTTAGAGCAAAAATTTCCTTATTTAAATAATCATCAGACCCCGCTTTTTGTTGGAGGTTTTATTAGGCAGGGTAATGGCCCATTGAATAGTGCATTATTAGTAGATGAAACAGGAAAAATAATCAATAGATATAGTAAAAACCGGTTAGTCCCTTGGGGAGAATATGTGCCCTATCCATCTATAATACCTGATTTTATTGAAACGAATTTAAATCATATTACACCAGGAACTGAAGCAGTAGAATTTGAATTAAAGGGCGCAAATTGGATTGGAGCAATTTGTTCGGAAATATTAAATCCAGATTATATTAGAAATTTATATCAGCAAAATGATTTTATAATTAATATTTCTAATGAAGCATGGTTTGGAAATAGTAGTGCATCTCGTCAAATTTTACAAGCTGCTATTTTTAGAGCAATAGAAATGCAAACTCCAATAGTTAAGGCAGGCAATACGGGAATTAGTGGATTAATCAATGCACGAGGAAGAGTAATAGAAAAAACTAAATTGCTAACAACTAAAACATTAATGGTTGATTTGGATTTGCCGGCTAGAAAAAAAACAGTCTATTATTTGTTAGGAGATATAGTTGGTAAAGGAAGTTTGATACTTACTATGATTTTATTATTAATAATAGCTTATCCAAAACTGAAAAACAAATAAAAATAGTTCCCCCAACTTTAAAAGTTGGGGGCTTATTAATTAATCAAGTCTTTTTACTTGATCTTGGTTAATATATTTAGAAGAAGAATCCTTATTACTACCTTTTATTTTATTTTTTATAGCAGTAATTAGAATTGTGAAAATAGTTATAGAACTAGTAATAATTATAATCCAGATAACTGTTTTACCAGTTGTCAAAGAAGAAATGTTTTCAATTGTAAGCAATTCTAATTTACTTTGGTTATAAAATGTAGAAATGAAAACTAATAATGCTGATAAGTAAACAAAGCTACTAGTTATATAACTAAATAATATAACTGAAAAATTTTTTTCACCTTTGAAAAATTCTTGTAAAAGTAAAATAGATTGTAAAATAATCGCAATCATAAATGAACCTGCTACAAGTAATTCCATATTCATATTTTCTACCTCCTGAGTTTAAATAATAGCATAAATTAAATTTAGTATCTATTATTATTGTAACATATTAATAATTATTAAATCAATCATTAATTTCACAAGTATTTGCAAAGCAATAGCCCCTTTGTTATAATTAATAGCAAGTTAAAAATTGAATATAGATACTAGGGGAGTTGATTCAAACTGAGAAAGGAACTTAGTCCTTGACCCTTTGAACCTGATCTGGTTGATACCAGCGTAGGAAAGATGATGTTTGTTTGCTAATAAAACACAATTCCTACTCTGGGTTTGTGGCTTTTTTTATTGAGGTATAATAATTTAACTACATATAATTCTTAAGCGACTATTAATAACCCTGGAGGGGATAATATGGAAAGCAAACAGATAAAAAAAATAGCTGAATCTGGTATCTCTTTAGCATTAGCAATCGTTTTAGGATTCTTTACAATTTATAAAATGCCACAAGGTGGTTCAGTATCTTTAGAAATGTTACCAATTATTTTCATTGCTTTACGCTGGGATTGGAAAGATGGAATTTTACTAGGAACTGCTTATGGATTTATTCAAATTATGTTCAGTAACTCTATTTTTCATTGGGCTCAGGTGATTCTTGATTATCCAGTTGCCTTTGCTTTATTAGGTTTAGCAGGAATAGTTGGGAATTTATCACAAAATAAATCATTAGCTAAAAAAACTAAGGTTATTAGCTTAGGTGTATTATTGGCTGGTAGTTTGCGCTTTATAATTCATTTTTTATCAGGGATGATATTTTTTGCTGAATACGCACCTGCTGGTCAACCGGTCTGGTTATACTCGTTAATTTATAATGGGAGTTATATGATTCCAGAAATCATTATAACTTTAGCAGTAATGATAATGTTGAACCGCATTTTAGTTAATAATAATCTATTGGAAAACAAATTAGATCAGAGGTTATAATATGAACAGAGCAATTGTTTTTTTAAATGGGGAATTAAAAGGTGATGATGAATTTTATCATAACTTTTTATCTACAACAGATGAAATATTCTGTGCAGATGGCGGAGCTAAGTATGCTTATCAATTAAATCTAATTCCTAATTTAATTCTAGGCGATTTGGATTCAATCTCTGACAAAATAATTCAATTTTATCAAGATTATGATGTAGAGATTAGAAAATTTCCAGTAAAAAAAGATAAAAGTGATGCCGAATTGTTATTAGAGTTTTTACTAACTAAAGATTATGGTCAGATAATATTATTAGCAGCATTAGGAGGCAGATTCGATCACGCCTTATCTAATCTTTATTTATTAGAAGGGGTTTTTAATGAGGAAACTGAAGTTAAAATTATTACTCCTAATAATCAAATTGAAATAATTAAAGATAAAAAAATTATTAGCAAACAGTGTGGAGCTATGATTTCTTTATTATCGTTAAGTGAAAAAGTTAGTGGGGTTAACCTATCGGGCTTCAAGTATGAATTAGAAAATGGCTCTTTACAGCGTGGTAATACTTTAGGTTTGAGTAATATTATCAAAGATGAATCAGCAATAATTGAAATTGAAACAGGAACATTATTATTGCTGATTAATAGCTGATTTTATTTTTGACTAATTTTATGGTAGAATAAAAATTAATTAAAAAAGGAGTGGTAAGGTGAATAAAGAAGAATGTATCTTAGCTGCAGAAAGTAAATCGTGTACTAATTGTGGCGAATGTTTAATCTGTGATTTAGATGATGATAAAGAATGTGATGATTGTATGGATTGTATTGATATGCCTGGATATAATGCGGTTCAAATTAATGGAGTAGATTATGATGGAGAAGAAGGTATGAATTTAAATTGATTTAAGTAAACTATTAATACCGTAATAGTTTATAAAGGAAAAAGGAGGGGTTATCATGAAGATAGCAGTAATTGGTGGTGTTGCCGCAGGTACTAGTGCAGCAGCTAGAGCTAAGCGAAAGATGCCGGATGCTGAGATTACTATTTTTGAACAAGATACGGATATTTCTTATTCTGGTTGTGGCTTGCCTTATTATATATCAGATTTAATTGAAGATAGAGAAGATATAATTATTTATACCCCACAGAGTTTTGCTGCTGAAAAAGGGGTAGAAGTTAAATCCCAACACCAAGTTCAAGAAATTATCCCCGAAGAAAAAGCAATAATTGTGACTGATATAGTAGCTGAAGAAGAAAAGAAGATTAATTATGATAAATTATTAATCTCTACTGGTGCTAGTCCAGTTGATCCTCCAATCGTTGGAACAAATTTGGATAATATTTTTACTTTAAGAAATGTTAATAGTGCAGATAAAATTAAACAATTCATTACAAACAATAATCCAAGTAAAGCTGTAATTATTGGTGGGGGCTATATTGGATTAGAAATGGCAGAAAATTTGGTTAATAGTGATATTGATATTACTGTTGTAGAACAAGTTGACCAATTATTAACTAATTTTGATAGTGATATGGCAGAAATAGTAGAAAACCATCTAATCAATAATAATGTAGAAGTGATTACTAATGATGGAGTAAAGAAATTCACTGGTGACCAAGAAGTAGACACTGTAATTACTTCTTCGGGACGAGAACTAAAGACAGATTTTGTTCTATTAGCTATTGGAGTTAAACCTAATGTTAAATTAGCCAAAGAAGCAGGAGTTGAGCTTGGTACAACTGGAGCTATTAAAGTCAATTCTAAGCTAGAAACTTCACAACCGAATATTTATGCTGCGGGAGATTGTGTAGAAAACAAACATATAATAACAGATAATCCAGTCTGGATTCCGCTCGGTTCTACTGCTAATAAACAAGGTCGCGTAGCAGGAAGTAATTTAGCTGGACTAAATGGAGAATTCAAAGGAGTTTTAGGGACTGCAATTAGTAAAGTATGTGATTTAGCAGTAGCCCGCACTGGTTTAACCGAGAAAGAAGCTGCAGAAGCGGACTATCAAACTGTTACTTCTACTATTAAAACTAAAAATCATGCTAGTTATTATCCGAATGATAAATTAATTACTATTAAATTAGTTGTAGAAGAAGAAACGGGATTAGTATTAGGTGCTCAAGTTATTGGGGAAGATGGGGTAGATAAAAAAATAGATGTATTAGCTACTGCTATTCATAATGGAATGAAAGCTAGTGAATTAATTGACCTTGATTTAGCCTATGCACCACCTTTTTCGATTCCTAAAGATGGAGTAATGATTGCTGGATTAGTAGCGGAAAAACAAAGAAAATAAAGTAATCATATGGCAACATTTCCCTTTGTAGACTATTGGGACAATTGATATAATGTTAATAATCAATAGTTTATGAAAGGAGTTATCCTGATGAAAAAGATATCAGATAATTATTTATCAGTTTTCGAAAAAATATACAACTCAGAAACCATTAAAGAAGAACAAGGTGAAGAAATCACATGGAGATCGAAATATTTAGCGTCTTTACACGAAGTCGTAATTAGAAAAGAAAATAATGATAAAGGTCGGTTAGGAATTATAAAAAATAAATTAATTAAAACTGATTTATTTAATACGCGAAGTAACAAGCTTAAAAAATCACCTTTAATCCATTTTTTATTTAATTTATTGAGTAGAGAAACTCAATAAATTATTGCATCATCTAAATCAAACTAAAAAAATTGGATGGATTTTTTTGAAACTATATAAATAAAAGCCCCGGTTTTATCCAGGGCTTTTATTTATTGAATAGATATATTTTCTAGTGGCATGGAGGCCTTTTGTATTGACAGGTGGGAAGTGTAATTTTTGATGTTTAGTTACAATATAAATTTAGAATATGCAAAGTCTTTGCTATAAGCAGGTTTTTCACCACCCTTCTCTTTAATATTATTATATAAATTAGAAATTTAATACCAGTTAATTTTTTTAAATAGAAAGACTAATTTATTTTTTTTGTTGCTATTTTGAAACAAACGAAATTTTATTGAAAAGAGGAATTTTTTATTTTTTGTAGAATGATTAAAATAGAATTAAATTTATTAGGGGTGGAATTATGAAATTAATAAATAATTTAAAATCTAATAAATATAATGTAGATGCATATATTAATATAATTAAAAATTCTCCAATTGGAATTTGTATTACAAATCAAGAAGGTTATTTTGAATATGTCAACCCCAAATATTGTGAATTATATGGTTATAGCAAAGAAGAATTATTAGGAAAACATTTCTCATTAGTTGCTCAACAAGATAAAAAAGAAAGATTAATAAATTTGCACCAGAAATTCATTAAGGGCCAAAGTGAAGTAGAAGGCGAATGGCCTGTTGTAACTAAAGATGGAGAACAGATGATGGTTTTAGCAAATGCTACTAAGATTATCGGGGAAGATGGTCAACCTAGAAAAGTTACTTATATAATTGATATTACTGAAAAGAAAAACTTTGAATGGGAACTAAAAGAGAAATATTCTGAATTGCAAGAGAGTACTGAAGAAATTAAAGCAATGAATGAGGATTTACAAGATAAGCAAGACGAGATAAGGAGAAAAAATCAAAAATTAAATGATAACATTGCTAAAGCTAAAAAATTACACCAAAATTTATTACCTAAAACATTACCTGAAATAAATAATTTAGATATTGCTGTTTATTATGACCCAGCTCAACAGCTTGGTGGTGATTTTTATAATTTAATTGAAACAGAAGAAAATTTGCTATTTTATGTAGTTGATATTACCGGTCATGGAATTGATGGTGCTTTATTAAATGTTTTTGTCCGAGAAACAATTAATAGTTATTTACATTATAATTCCGAACAAGCAATATCATCCCAAGAAATAATAAACTTTTTAGCTAAAAAGTATAGAGAAGAAGGATTTCCTGATGATTATTTTTTATGTATTATGCTAGGAGTTTTAAACAAAACCACTGGGGAAGTTACCTATAGTAATGCCGGTATCCATATTCCACCATTGCTAAATACTAAAAATAATGGTGTTAGTTCTTTAACAGCAACTTCATTACCTATTTCTACTGTTTTTGATAATGATACACTAGCAATTAAAGAAGAAAAATTCAATTTAGAACCAGAAGAATCTTTATTAGTTGCTACTGATGGGATAATAGAAGAAGAGTATAACGGAGAAGTATATAGTAGAGATAGATTAGTTGAAGTATTTCAAAAGAACTCTAATTTATCTGCTACTAAGATTATTGAATTAATAAAACAAGATTTTGCCAGTTTTACTAATTGTTCAACTAGTAAAGATGATATTACTATGTTAATAATTAAATGTACATCTTAATTAGGAGGGATTAAATTGAGATCAAAAAAGGATCTATTTATTGTTATTTTATTATATGCTATTTGGATTATTATATCGGCTGATTTATCAATTGCTTCATTAGTACTAGGATTATTAATTTCTCTAAGTGTAGATTTAGTAATTAGCCATAGCTCATTTACTAGGAAAGTAGCTGAAAAATTTATCAAAAATTTTTTATGGTTTATTTGGTATGGGATTATTATTGGAATAGAAGTCTTTGTTGCTAGTTATCAAGTAGCATTTTTTGTATTAAATCCTAAAACCGATTTCAAACCGGGGATTATTAAATTGAAACTTAATTTAGGAGAAAAAAATAAGATAATGAAGTTAACTGTTTTAGCTAATATAATTACATTAACTCCAGGAACTGTAGCAGTTGCTTCTAATATTAATAAGAATGAGCTTTATATACATTGGATGGATCTCCAAACGGGAGATACAAAGACGATTAAAGAAGCTATGATCGGTAATTTTGATAAAATAGTTAGGAGGCTATTTTCGTGATAGAAATAATTATTATAGTTATTTTAATTTCTATTATATTAACTTTTTACCGGGTGATCAAAGGGCCAACTGTTTTTGATCGAATTGCTGCTTCGGATACAATTGGTATTATGTTCTTATTAATTTTAGTCCTGTTAAGTCTTTATTTTGATCGGGCTATTTTTATTGATGTAGCAATTGTATTTTCACTGTTGTTATTTACTGATACTCTAATTATGGCTAAATATTTTAGTGAATAAAGAAGGAGGTAATAATGATTATTAGGATAATAGCGTATTTATTAATTGCTAATGGAACTTTTTTCTTTTTGATTACGGGAATTGGTATGGTTCGTTTTGTAGATTTTTATATTCGCTTACATATTCTTTCCAAGGCAGTAACAGGTGGAGCTATTTCAATCTTGTTGGGTATTATGCTTTTAAAAGGATTTTCCTTTTTTTCATTTAAGTTATTAGTGATTATCTTATTATTAGTTATTACTAACCCAGCTACTAGTCATGCTATTGCCTGGGCTGCATATTATAGTGATGAAGATGGCCATTTTCAAGATGTGAAATTGGTTAGAGATGATTTAAAGTCAGAAGAATTAGGTGATATCAAATGATTGAATTAATTATATACATTTTATTACTACTTACAATAGTTTCTGCAGGTGTAGTTGTCTTTGCTAAGGATTTAGTTAATTCGGTAATTGGATTATCAGTTTTTAGTTCTAGTTTAGTTGTTATATTTTTAATTTTTCAAGCTCCTGATGTAGCTTTAACAGAGATAGTGATTGGTAGTGGAATTACCACTGGATTATTTATTGTAACTATTGATAAGACAGGGGGGAGAAAATGAGAAAAAAATTTAGTATACTTATAATTATTAGTTTAGCCATTTTGTTAACTATTACATTTTATAATTTTGAACAAAGTTCTGAGCAAGTTAATTATAAAATTAGTAATTATTATATTAATAATGGTGTTCAAGATACTGGCTCTATTAATTTAGTTACAGCAATCTTGTTTGATTACCGTGCTTTTGATACTCTAGGAGAGGCAACAGTTATCTTTATTGCAGCTTTTATTATTTCTTTGTTAACTAAACGAAGTAGAAGTTCAATTGTTTATAATAATTTTTCTCCCCTTGTCTATCAGAATATAAGTTTTATTGCACCTTTTTTGTACATATTTGGTTTCTATTTAATTTTTTATGGTCATTTATCTCCAGGAGGAGGGTTTACTGGGGGAGTAGTCTTAGCTACTATTTTTGTATTATTAACAATAACCTTTGGCGTTAGACGGACTAAAGAAAAAAAGGTTTTGCGAGCTAAATCATTATTGGAAAACTTAGCAATGGGGGGGTTTATTTTACTTGGATTGTTAGGTGTTATTACTGGTTATAATTTTTTAGCAAATGGACAGGCAGATTTTTATTTAGGTCAATCAGGTTCTTTAACTAGTGGGGGAATTATCCCCGGACTTAATCTGATGACTGGAATTAAAGTAGGCGCTAGTTTATCAATTATTTTTAATTGTTTGGTACGGGAGGTTGAATAAGATGTGGAGTGTCCATTTGACAATCACGATTTTATTTGCACTAGGATTCTATACAATACTAAATCGCAAGAATTTAATCAAAATAATTATGGGAATTAACATTATAGAAGCATCCTTAATATTATTGCTAATATCTTTGAGTTATAAACCTGAGGGAACTGCTCCAATTTTAGATCAGAATTATGATATTGTTGTTGACCCCTTACCCCAAGCTTTAGCTTTAACTGCAATAGTAATTGGGGCAAGTACAACTGCTGTAATGCTTTTTTTAACTATTAAAATATATAAAAAGTATGGTACATTAGATATTAGTAAACTTAGGAGGTTACGGGGATGAACGAGATTATGTTGTTGATAGTTTATCCCTTAGTAGTAGCTTTTAGCCTAATGCTTATCAATCGTTATTTGCCCAAATTTTATAAGCTATTTGTCATTGGTTCTGATATAGTTATTTGCTTATTAAGCTTTAACTTATTAAAAAAAGTATTAATAGAGCCAGTGATTTATAGCTTAGGGAGTTGGGAAGTAACTAAAGGAATTAATTTAGTTGCTGATCCGTTGGCAGGAGTATTTGTAGTTTTGATAGGGGTAATAAGTTTATTAATCAATTTATATTCTTTAGATTATATTGAACAGGACCAATCTAAATATTACAGTCTGTTTTTTCTATTATTAGCCGGTCTAAATGGAATGATTTTAACAGGTGATTTATTCAATTTATATGTTTTTTTGGAGATCGTTTCACTAGTTTCCTATGCTTTAGTAGCTTTTAAACGAACGAAAAAGGCTTATGAAGCTAGTTTCAAATATTTAATTTTCGGTACATTAGGTAGTTTCTTTATTCTATTAGCCATAATTATTGTTTATCAGCAGACAGGAAGTTTGAATTTAGCTGAATTAATAGTTAATGCTCAATCTATGTCTAACTTATTAAGAACAACTACTTTGATTTTATTATTAATTGGATTTGGAAGCAAGTTTGCCCTTGTTCCTTTACATACTTGGTTAGCTGATGCTCATCCGGCTGCTCCTGCTTCTATCAGTGCTCTACTATCAGGGGTTGTAATAAAAGTTTATTTATATGCGTGGTTAAGAACTGTATTGTTATTATTTGATCCATTAGAAATGATTAATTTAAATTTTAATCTGATTATAATTTATTTAGGAGTTTTAACTCTGTTTGTAGGTCATTTATTGGCATCACAACAGCAAAGTTTAAAAAGATTATTAGCTTATTCGAGCATTTCACAGATTGGATATATAATGATTGGGATTGGCCTTTTCAATCAGGCTGGAATTGTTGGTGGATTATTTCATGTAATCAATCATGCAGTAGTTAAAGCTAGCTTATTTTTGACAGCTGGGGTTTTCAGTAAAAAAACAAAAACGATGACTATTTCTGATTTAAAAGGGGTTGGTTATCAAACTCCTTTGCTAGCTTTAATGTTTAGTATTTCTGCTCTTACGATTGTTGGTTTACCACCATTCAATATTTTTATTAGTAAATGGCTGATTACTAAATCTGCTATTGAAGCAGGGTTTTTAATTCCAGGCTTATCAATTTTAATTGGTAGTATTCTAGCTTTAAGTTATTATTTAAAAGTTATTCAAGTACTGTATACTAAAGAAGATAGTAAATATAATTTGCTAGTTACGAACTGGAAAATCAAGCTACCAATAACAACTTTAACATTAACATGTTTATTAATTGGAATTATGCCTGATTTTATTTTAAAAGAACTTAATCAAGCAGTTGTCTATTTGCTCAACTCTAATGATTATTATCAAATCTTTTTTACAGGATAAGATGGTTGCAAAAGGGGGAGAAACTAATTATGATTTGGCTAATTATTTATCCACTGCTAATTGCTTTTAGTATTGGAATACTAAAAAAATATATTAAAAACTATATTGATTGGATCGTTCTAATCAGCTTTATTATTTATTCAGCAATAGTTATAAAAACGACCAGACAAGCTTTAGTGGCTCCTCTTAATTATCAACTTGGCAGTTGGAATAGTCCGTTAGGGATCAGGCTTAGTTTGGCTGCTAATGAAGTTTTGTTAATCTGGTTAGTAGTGGCTATTATTTTTATGGTCTTGATTTATTCTACTAGTTATATAATAGATAATAAAGCTAAATATCATATTTTGATTTTAATTTTAGTTGCAGCTATGATGGGTCTGATTATGACTGCTGATTTATTCAATCTTTATGTATTTTTTGAAATAACATCTATAGTTTCTTATGGTTTAGCAGCAATTAATAAAGAACGTGATAGTTTCGAAGGAGTTTTAAAGTATTTAATTATTGGGGTTAGTGGTGGCTTATTTATTTTATTAGCAATTATTTTAACTTATCAGTTGACTGGTAGTCTTGATTTAGCAACTATAGCTGCTAAGATGAAGGTGTTATCCCAATTTCAGAGGCATAGTATTTTAGCTTTATTTTTAGTTGGATTTGGCAGTAAAATTGCTATAGTACCTTTGCATACTTGGATGCCTGATGTTTATAATTGTTCTAATATAGTTTTTAATGCTCTATCATCTGCTTTAATAATTAAAATTATTTTATATGGTTTAGTTAAGGTAATCTATAAACTATTTGGCAGTTCCTTTTGGGGCAGTAGGATGCAATGGATAGTGCTGTGGTGGTGCGTCATTAGTTTTTTGGTAGCTCATTTATTAGCTTATCAACAACAGAATATAAAACGCTTATTAGCCTATTCTAGTGTTGCGCATATAGCTTATCTAGTAGTTGCTTTTTCTCTAGGAACAGAGGATGGTTTAATTGCTGGTAATTTTCATTTATTAAATCATGCTCTCATGAAAAGTAGTCTGTTTTTGTTAAGTGGAATCTTAGCTCTTCAAATTAACAGTTATCAGTTAGATGATTGGAGGGGCTTAAGCGCTAAATTACCCCTACAAACATTTTTATTTACAGGAGTCTCCTTGGCAATGATTGGCCTACCACCGTTTAATGGATTTCTTAGTAAATTTTTAATTATACGAGCACTTATTGATGAAGGTTATTTATTAGTAGGGTTTGCAATTTTATTGGGAACTCTTTTATCTCTGGTTTATTATTTAAAAATAATTCAAATTCTATATTCTAAAAATCAATCACAACATAAAAACAAACAACAGCCACAGAGATTAACGGTAGTTAGTACAGTTTTAGCTAGTTCTTGTTTGGTAATAGGTTTATTTCCTACTCCAATTCTAGAATTGATCAATAAAACAACTATTTTGTTAGGGGGGTAATAATGATTAATCCGGGGTTAATATATTTAATAGGCAGTATAGGACTATATCTAATTAAAAAAGAGTGGAGGCAAAAATTTGCTCTTATAATTGCAGTGCTTTCTGGAGTTACTATTTTTTCTTTAACTCAGGGCCAAGCGTTCAAGGTGCCTTTTTTAGATTTTGAATTAATTTTAGTAGAAGTAACAGCCATTAATCAGTTTATCGGATTTATATTTGTATTTTTCAGTATCGCTAGTATTATTTATGGAGCAAATTTATTAACACACAAAGATTATTGGCTGAGTTATTTTTATATTGGCAGTTCCTTGGCCATTGTTTTTGTCGGTGATTTCTTTTCTTTTTATATTTGCTGGGAATTGATGACGATTAGTTCTTATTTCCTAATCTTTAAAAGGGATAATGCACTTATAAGACAAAGTAGTTATTATTATTTTATGATGCATCTAGTAGGAGCAATTAGTTTATTATGGGGCATTTTATTACATTATAACTCTGTAGGCAGTATGGCTCTAACTACAGTTAAAATTGGCTTACCATTCTTTGTATTGGCAGTGGGAATTAAACTTGCCTTTATTGGTTTACATACTTGGTTACCAAAAACATATGCTCAGACTCCATTTTATATTAGTGTGATTTTGTCAGCCTATACTACTAAAGTAGGGGTCTATGCTTGTTATAAGCTTCTAAGAAATATTAATTATTTAGCATATGCTGGAGTTTTTTCTGCAGTTATAGCTGCACTGTGGGCTCTACGCCAAAACAAAATTAGAAAAATATTGTCTTATCTGTTAATCAGCCAAATTGGCTATATGATTATTGCTATAGGTAGTACTAGTGAGTTAAGCAAAATAGGAACTTTTCTGCATTTGGGTAATCATATTGTCTATAAAGGCTTATTATTTATGGCAATTGGGGTTATTATTTATACTACAGGAGAAGAAGATTTAAGAGAACTAAATAATTTAGCTAAAAAATTACCTAAAGTAGCTTTTTTAGCTTTGATTGGCTTAGCTTCTATTTCTGGAATTCCTTTGTTTAATGGACATATAAGTAAATTGCTAATAAAAAAGGGTTTAGCAAGTCCTATCTTGACTTGGGGATTATATTTAGCAGGAGTTATCAATGCTATGGTAGTAATAAAAATAGCTTATTTTACTTTCTTTAACGAAACTAAAAATAATATTAAAATTAATAAAAAACCTACTAAAAGTATGATAACTGCTATGACTATGTTAGCTATTTTAAATTTAGTGGTAGGATTAAAACCGCAATTAATGTTAGGTGTTTTGGGAGGAATAAGCAAAGAAATTAATTATTTTTCACTACATTATATTTGGGTTGCTCTTCAGCCTACTTTAATAGCAGTAATATTATTTAAACTAGCTTATGAAATTATTAAACCACAACATTACCAAGAATATAACTTTGATTTATATTTATTTTTTGGTCGTGGGGTAGATGCTATCGGTAATAAATTAAGTCAGTGGCATAATGGTGATTTGAGACGTTATATTCTCTGGTTTTTAACGGCTTTAATTTTATTATGGGGGCAGGCTTTGATTTAATTGAGAATTGAAAATGGACAATTGAGAATTAATAAATAAGTATGGAGAGTCTTGTTCTTTAAGATCTAGTCATATCATCTCATCTAAATCAATTTGTTATTAAGATAATATAAGGAGGAAGGAATATGGGGGGTTATTTATCTTGGCTTATTATGACTCCTTGGGTATTAGTTTACTTCATATATGAATATATGGAAGCAAGAGATAAAGGAGAAGATATAAAACCAATTATTATTAAATCTATTATTATAATTGGAATACTTCTTTTTAATTTGCCTGAACCATATAATAAATATTTAATTTATTTTTTTATAATTAGTGGTATTATTTCATTTTATAGAAAAAAGATTAAAGAGTAGACTTCAAAAATTTGATTCAGGGCTGGCAGTTGACAGTTTTTTTCTCTTGAATCCAACTCTAAACTGCCCACTGCTTTACTATCAACTTTTCACCCTCCTAGAGTAACATCTTGTCCTTTATACCACTCTAAAGCATTATAAAAGTCTTCTGCTTTGAAATCGGGCCAATACTTGTCAACTATATAAAAATCAGCATAGACAGATTGAGCAGGTAAAAAACCACTTAATCGACGGCGATTGCCCCACCGAATAATCAAATCAAGGCGGGAAATATTTTGTGATTGTAATGATGAAATAACTCCTGCTTTAGATTGGCGATTATTCTTATCTAGATTAGCTAGATCCCAGTGCCAACCGTAATTAACTAAAAAATTAACCTTAATTCCTCCGCTGCCAAAGGTAGTTCTTTCTTCAGTATATGGTACTAATTCTTCAGGAAATTTAGGTGAATCTGTATTACCAACGACTAATAAATCGGCATCTTCTTGGGTTAGCATTTTTACTGCTTCAACAGTTGCTTTGGTAAAAGCTTGGGTCTGTACATTTTTTCTTTTAGTGTTATCCATAGTAAAACCATAGTAAGTTAATTCATCTACCTCTGCTTGTTGGCAGAGTTTAAATAATTGCAAACCAGGTGCTAAGCCATGAAGATAACCTTCTTCTTTATTTAAACCATTCTCCTTGGCCCATCTGCGATTACCATCAGGAATCACTCCAATATGTTGGGGGTAATTCATAAATATCAGCCTCCTCTAAAAATTTTAGCGAAGTTTAGCACTATGATCATAGTGCTAAACTAGATTACAAATTACTAGATATCCATAAATGAATTGAAAATTGAGAATGGAAAATGGATAATTAAGACTATAAAATCAATTTCAAACCTCAAATAGCTATAGTAAAAATTTGTTTGTATAGCTGAGAGCGCTTATTAATTAGTATTATTATGTGCTTAGTTAAAGATAATTATTCCTCTTTTGGTATTGCTTTTAAATTAGACAAAATTGCTTCTAGTATGTATAATGGAGAATGTGCTTTGAATATTAAAGCTGATAGTTTATTATTGAGGAGAGTGGTCTGTATTTTAAGAAAGAATATTAATGAAGATTTGAAAAATTATATCCAAAAAGAAATAATTTCTAAGTATAATAATTTTGATAGTGCTCATGATTTAGAGCATGTCCAAAATGTAATTGATTATGCACTTCAATTAGCTGATAAATTTAGTGCTGTTAATCAAAATATAATTTATACAGCAGCAAGCTATCATGATTTAGGATTAAGTTATGGTCAAAACAGTTTAGAAGAAAGAAGGGAGAAGCATCATCAGTATTCTGCTAAATTAGTAGAAACTGACCAACAATTAAAAGAATTTTTTAGCCCAGCAGAAATTGAAACTATAAGTAGAGCTTGTTATCAACATCGGGCTAGTTTTAATGAGGATGTAACTGAATTAACTAGTAAGATTATAGCAGATGCCGATCGAATGGATGGTTTAAATATTAAACGAATGATTATTCGCTCGTGGAAATATAGTTTAGAACGAGACCAACAGAAATCAGTGGGCGAAATGTATGATAATATGTACTTACATTTGCTTGATAAATATGGTAAAGATGGTTATGCTTATCAATCACTTTATTTAGACGAAAGTAAGGAACTATTCCACCAAGAAATTGAAACTGCCCAAAGAACTTTGGCCCAAAAGAATAAATTCAAAACAGTTTTTAAATCTTTAATAAAAAAAGATAAAATTAATATTAGCTAACTAAAAAGAGCTGTAGGCTTAAGTTACTTAAGCCTACAGCTCTTTTTAATCTTAGATAAGTCCATCTAGAATATTTAATAATACATCTGATCTTTTAGCGGACATAATATGAATCCCATCTAATTTAGATTTGGCTTTTTTGAGAAATTCACGGGCAATTTGAACTCCTTCTGTAGCTCCCTTATCCTTCATTCTATTAATTACAGGAGCAGGAATTTTAATACCTGGTACTTGACCATCTAAATATTGGGCCATTTTAAAACTAGTTAATGGTAAAATACCAATTAAAATTGGAATTTCTAAATGATCAGTTTTAGCTAAAAATTTCTCTGTTGTGGCTAAATCATAAGCTGGTTGGGTTTGAATAAAGTCTGCTCCGGCAGCAACTTTCTTTTCTAACTTTTCAACTTCTTGATCTAAATCATCTGCTCCTAAATTACCAGCTGTAGCAACAGTTAAATCAGTTGCATCATTTAACTGATTATTATTATAGTCTAGACCTTGATTTAATTTCTGTACCGTTTCAATAATTCCAATTGAATCCGTATCAAAAACAGGGCTAGCTTCAGGATGATCACCGGCAGTGGGATCATCACCAGTAATAGCAAGTATATTTTTAATACCTAATTGGTCTGCTCCTAATAGATCTCCTTGAATAGCAATAATATTTTTATCCCGACAAGTAACATGAGGAATTGCTTCTAAGCCAGTT
>JBNJDB010000013.1:0-23643 GCA_051744465.1 Bacillota bacterium
AAAGTGAAAAAATAGAGAGGGGCCAATCTAATGGGGGATAAATTAAGTGTAATTGGAGGAAGTGGCTTATATACGCCATTATTGTTTGAAGCTATAGTTAATAATCAACCAGCTATTGATTTTGATGAGGTCTGCTTAAATGGCAGAACGGAATCTAAATTGAAGTTAGTAACAGAAGTTTGTCAAAACTTAGTTGAAGAGTCTGAATTTGATTTTGAAGTTAGTTATACAACTGATAGAAAAGAAGCTTTATTAGATTCGGATTATGTACTGACTCAGATTAGAGTGGGAGGGATGAAGGCTCGAGCTTTTGATGAAGAGTTCCCACTTGAATATGATATAATTGGTGAGGAAACAGTTGGCCCAGGAGGTTTTGCTAATGCTTTGCGGACGGTACCCGTGATGCTTGAGATTGCTCGTGAAATTGAAGAATATGCTCCTGATAGTTTAGTAATTAATTTAACTAATCCTGCTAGTATAGTTCAGCAAGCTATAGAAGAAAAGACAGATGTTAATATTGTTAGTATTTGTGATTTGCCAGTAGGTGTTATTAATAAAATGGCGGATTTGTTAGAGACAACTAGCTCTGAACTAGATGTTGATTATTTGGGTCTAAATCATTTGGGTTGGTATACAGCTGTATATCAGAATGGGGAAAATAAATTAGAGCAAGTATTAACCGAGGTAGAGAAATTAGATTTAGGAGTTGATGGAGCTTTAATTAGGGATTTAGAAGCAGTACCTGTTCCTTATTTAAAATACTATTATCATCCCCAGCAGCAAGTTAAACAAGCTAAACAGAAAGAGCAACTAAGGGCCAAGGAATTATTAGCGACCGGAGAAAAAATTAGAGAAGAATTAGCTGAAAATCCAACTGAAATTCCAGAATCTATTCATCAGCGTGGTGCTATTTGGTATTCTGATGTAATTGTACCTTTAATTGCTGCCTTACAGAATAAAGAACCACGCAAGTTTATTTTAAATTTGCCGAATGATAATTTAATTCCACAATTAGATGAAAAAGTAATTATTGAGGTACCTGCAGTTGTTAATTCAAGTGGGATTAGAACCTTAGAAGTGCCAGATGTTCCTGAACAATTAACAGGTATTCTGAGCCAAGCAGCTAATTACAGAAATTTAGCTACTAAAGCAGCTATTAGCCAAAATAAGAATGATATTCTAGTTGCTTTAATGGCTAATCCTCAAGTTTCATCTTATGATTTAGCTAATAAATTAGTAGCTAAATTAGATGGCAAATAGAATATAATTTTAACTTAGGAGGTCTATTAATGAAGGAACTAACAGAATCAATAAGTGATAGTTCCAATAGAGTACAGGAAAAAGTATTTTATAGTAGAGATACTAAAGGAATGGTAGCACGTGATATAATCAAAGATATCAAAGGAATCATTAATAATTCTAATTCGATAAAAAATAAGCATTATATTAGTTACGAAACTGTTAAAAATATTGAGGGTGAATATTTTCTATCTAGAAGTGATGCAAATTTAGAACCATTAAGAAATTATTTGGCAAATAATCAAGTTAGTATAGAAACAATTATTAACTGGTTAGAAACTATTTTGAATTTATTTCAAGTAGCTAAAGATTCGAGTTTGAGCTGGGAAGGAATTACACCAGCTAGTTTATGGGTTGGAGAAGATGAGCAAATATTTATAGTAGACCCCCAAGTGACTAATAAAATTAGTCATTATCGAGAGGAAGTTGAATTTGATTGGAGTGATAAGTTATTACTGCCGCCAGAAATTTTAGAGGGTCAAGCTTGGGATGATAGAGCGCAGATTTATTCTATAGTTTCATTTTTTTATTATTTGTTAACAGATAAACCTTTATTTTCTGATAAAGAAGATACTCAGATAATGGCTAAGATTAAAAAAATCAAACCCTTAAATCCTCAAACTATAAATGCTAAGTTGTCAGGTGGTTTGAATAATTTGCTAATGGAATGCCTAGCTAAAGGTCCTAATGAGCGACCAACTAGTTTTGGAGAAGTCTTAAAGGTAGTCACTAGATTAAAAAATAGTGATCAATTAAGGTCTTCTAAAAAACGTCAGCAAGAAATAAAGAATAAACAATCTATTCAGCAACAATTATTTAAAATAAAAGAAAGTTTGTTTTGGTTCTGGTACAAATATGGTAAATTATCCGTGATTATGGTAATTATTATTAGTGTATTAACAGTTTTTGTTTTATCAGGTGGTTATGAACCAATAATAGATGAGCATACTAAAGAAAAGCAAGTGGTTAATTATTTTTATGAAGGTATCGATACTAAAAATATTAATTTGTTAGAAGAGACTATTGATATTAGTCAGATATCTCATATTAAGGGAATGGTAATGAATGGATATATAATTGAGGCGAGTAAGAAATTATTATCTAATCGTCCTCCATCTGCACATAAAGAAGAAATTAAAGAAAATTCTGCCGCTAAACAAAAATCATCTACAGAAGATAGATTATTCAAAATTGAGAATCTAGAAATAAACAAGATTACTGATACTCCCCAGCAGAAGTATAGAGCAAGTTATCAGTTTGTCTTTATAGACCAAGATAAAACTGCTAAAATAAAAATGGAAGATCAAATAATATTGGATAAAGTTAAAGATAAGTGGAAAATAAAAAAAATAGCAGGAGATATTACTGGTCGAGAATTTTTACGAAAAAAAGAAGAAAAGTTAGAGGAAAACTAATTTTTGTTGAGAATGTATAATAATGAGCTTAAATTTATAATATGGGAATATAATAATAAGTTTGAGCTCTGTTTCCGAATTATATTAGCTTTTGGGGGAAATCTTTTATATAGTAGGAGGAGCTAAAATGTCTAATAACAAGGATGAAATAACTAAATTAGATTTAATCAAAGATGAAGAATTTTATTCTAGTTTAAAGCAACAAATTAAGTTACCACTTATAGCTTGGGATCAAAATTATAATATTCAAGATTGGAATCAAGAAGCAGTTGAATTATTAGGCTGGAGAAAAGAAGAAGTAATAAATAAAAACTTTTTTAATATATGTGTAGCAGAAGATAAAGAAAAGATAGTCAAATCGCAACTAAAAAAAATAATGCGAGATGAATCTGTGCCAAGCAATAGTATTAGATTAAAAACTAAAGCGGGTAGTGAAATAATAACTAAATGGAATAGTATTACAATTTTTAATAATGATCAGCAACCGCTAGAAGTAGTATCTGTTATCCAAAATATTACGGAGACAAAGAAAAGAAAGGATAAAATTAAATATCTTAATTTTCATGATAATTTAACTGGCTTATATAATCGTGAATATTTCCAAGAAGAATTAAAACGTCTAAATGTAAAAAGACAATTGCCCTTAAGTATATTAGTAGGTGATGTTAATGGTTTAAAATTAGTTAATGATGCTTTTGGATACAAATATGGAAATCAATTATTAAAAACTATGGCTAGTATTTTTAAAGAGGTTTGTCGTAACGAGGATATAATTGCTAGAATTGGTGGCGATGAGTTTGCTTTTTTATTTCCTAGTAATAGTAAGGAAGATGTGCAAAAGATAAAAGATAGAATTGAAGCTGAGTGTAGAAATTATCCTGCTGATCCGATTATACCTAGTATAGCTTTAGGCTATGCTACTAAAAAGAATATCGAGCAGGATATAAATGAAGTATTTACTTTGGCTGAGGATCGGATGTATAAACATAAGCTAGTAGAAAGTGATAGTTTCCGAAATTGTATTATATCTTCGCTTGAAAAGTCTTTGTTAGAAAAGAGTGATGAAACTGAAAATCATAATTCAAGACTGAAAAAATTAGCATTGAAATTGGGGCATGAATTAGATTTGGATACCGAAAAGTTAGATGAGCTCGAAATATTAGCTCGTTTACATGATATAGGCAAAATTGCTATTCCAGATAGTATTTTGAAAAAACCAGGGTCTTTGACTGATGAAGAATGGAATAAAATGAAGGAACATCCTGAAATTGGATACAGGATAGCTGAAGCTTCTAAAGAACTAGCTACAATAGCTGATAAGATTTTGTCCCACCATGAACGCTGGGATGGGACAGGTTATCCGAATGGTTTAGCAGGAGATGACATTCCTTTGTTAGCTCGAATAGCTAGTGTGGTAGATGCTTATGATGCTATGACTAATGATCGGGTATACAGATCAGCAATGCCACAAGAAAAGGCTAAAGAAGAGTTGCTTAACTGTGCAGGAACGCAGTTTGATCCACAGATTGTTGATGTGTTTATCAATCAGACTTTAAAAGAGGTCCAAGTAGGCTAAATGTAATATAAATTTTTAGATAAAGAAACCAGTTGTTAACTGGTTTCTTTACTATACTTTGTAATGATTAAATTGTTAATAAGAGAAAATAATTCGAGCTGATTTTTAATAGTCTTAATTTTAAATTAATATATTATATTAAAAAAGGGGTAAAAAATGAAACAACTAAGATTAATTTATAATCCAATGTCTGGTACAAAAGAATTTCCGAGCAAATTAGATCAGTTTATTAATAAATTTCAAGCTGCAGGATATCAAATTAGTATTTTTAGAAGTGCTAAGCCGGGGGATTTAGCAGTTGGGTTGCAAGGAGTTAATTCTAATTATGATGCATTAGTTGTAGCAGGCGGTGATGGATCGGTTAATGAAGTTATTAATGCTATGATGGATCAGAATTTGGATATACCGTTAGGAGTTATTCCAGCTGGGACTGCCAATGATTTTGCTAGCCACTTGAATATTCCTCAAGAAATTGATAGAGCAATGGATGTAATTTTAGAAGAAAATATTCAGTCAGTAGATTTAGGGCAGGTTAATGATCGATATTTTATTAATGTTTGTGCTGCTGGTTTATTAGCAAATGTATCTCACGAAATTGATATTAATTTAAAAAATACTCTTGGTAAATTAGGCTACTATATAAAAGGGATTGAACAGTTACCTAATTTTAAAGCTTTGCCATTAGAAATTAAGACTTCTCAACAAACTTTGCGCGATGATTTTTATTTGTTTTTAATTTTGAATGGCAAGAGTGCTGGTGGTTTTAATCGCTTGGCCCCTGAGGCTGAAATTAATGACGGATTATTTGAATTTATTGGGGTCAAGGCCTGTCCGGTGCATCAAGCAGCAGGATTATTTGTTAAAATTATTCAGGGGAGACACTTATTTGATAAAAATATTGTCTATTTAAAAGATGATCAATTTGAAATAAAATTATTAGATGATGATTTACAAAGTTATAGTTCAGATATAGATGGAGAAAAAGGACCTGACTTTCCACTTGATATAAGCTTGCATGCTAAACAATTGAAAGTGTTTAGGGGTTAATGCTTGAGATCGATAGTTGGACTGTAGTATATTATAAATAGCTAAATTGATTTTTAGAAAGGAGTTAATTCTATCAATGACTGAATTATATGACGAAGACCGGAGAGAATTAGCAACTGAATATAATCAGAGAAAAAGGAATTATCGGATTTATAAACTTATTGTTAATCTTTTATTTTGGTTAGGGTTTATTGGTTTAGGTATAGGTGAAAAAATATATCAAGGATTGATAAAGGAATTACCTTGGTTTGATTTAAGGTTATTATGTTTTATAATTATTATATATTTTATTTATTCTATAGTAGACTGGAGTCTTAATTATTTTTTGTTTTATCAATTAAAAAGAGAACATAATCTATCGAATCAATCTAGTAATCAATGGCTAATAGATAAATTGAAAATGAGTATTTTAAGTATAGGATTTTTATATTTAGCTGGGCGAGCCTTTTTAACTTTTAGCAATTGGTATGGGCAATTATGGTGGATTGGATTTGCTGGAGCAGGTATTTTATTTATTATAGTATTGAATTTTTTATTCCCGGTAGTTATTTTCCCTCTTTTTTTCGAGTTGACGCCTTATCCTGATAATGAATTGCGGGATAGATTAGTAGATCTATTTGATACTGCTGGTGTTGAAGTGGCAGATATTTATGAGTTTGACCTTAGTTCAAAGATGAATTCTGCTAATGCTGCTGTAATGGGCATGGGCCAAACTCGAAAGATTATTTTAGGTGATAATTTAACTGACAAATATAGTAACGCTGAGATAGAAGCTGTTTTGGCCCACGAAATTGGACATCATGTTCATAATGATATTTTTAAGTTGTTGTTTTTACAGTTAGGTAGTCTGTTGGGTACTACATTTGCATTATCAATTTTTTGGGAACCATTGGCTAGTTATTTAGGTTATAGCAATGTTTATGGGATTGTTGTTTTACCATTATTCATGATTGGATTAGGCTTTTTAAATTGGGTAATTAGTCCTTTAGAATTGATTTTTCAGCGACAAACAGAAAAAGCAGCAGATGATTTTGCTTTAGATTTGATTGAAAACCCATCTGATTTAGGAACATCTTTGGCTAAATTAGCAGATGAATCTTTAGCTGAATTAGATTTTAATTATTATGAATTATTATTTGAAGCATCTCATCCAGCAATTGATAAACGGGTAACAAAATCAGTGCAGTGGTCTAATAAAGAAAGGGCTGAGGAATAAATATGACAGATAATAAAGTATTAGTTACGGAATGTAAAGATTATAATTTAGATTTGATTAAAGAAAAAATAGAGGCCAGTTTAGAACCTTTAGGTGGTATAGATAATTTTGTTAATCCGGGGCAAAAAGTCTTATTAAAGCCTAATTTATTGATGGCTAAAGAGCCCCAAGCAGCAATCACAACTCATCCAGTGGTCGTACAAGCTGTAGCTGAACTTGTGATTGACAATGGAGGGAAAGTTACTATTGGTGATAGTCCCGGAGGGCCATTTACTAAATCAGCTATGAAAAAATTGTATCGGAAAACTGGTATGGAAAGAGTAGCTGAAAATACTGTTGCTAAGTTGAACTGGAATTTGGATTCTACTACTATACCTTTTGCTACAGCTAAGATATTAAAGAGTTTAACTTTAGGCCAATTTATTAAAGAGGCTGATGTAATAATTAATTTACCTAAATTTAAGACACATGGTTTAACTAAAATGACAGGTGGAGTAAAAAATATGTTTGGTTCAATACCTGGACTTTTAAAGGCTGAGTATCATTTAAACATGCCCCAAATTGATGATTTTTCTGATGCTTTATTAGATGTTGCCTTAGCAACTAAACCTAGCTTAACTATTGTTGATGGGATTGTAGCTATGGAAGGCGAGGGACCATCTAGTGGTGACAAACGGGATTTTAATAGATTGCTTATGGCTACTAACCCTTTAGCTTTGGATGTAGTTATGGCGCATCTAGTAGGTATTGAGCCCGAAGCTGTAGCCACTATTAAAGCTGCTCAGGAGCGAGAATTAACTCATAGTTTAGAGCAGGTTGAGTTGCTAGGAGTTGATACTAAATTGTCGGATTTTGTGACTCCAACTATAGATTCTTCAGCCCGAATATTAGATAGAAGAATGCCTGGTTTTGTAGCAGATTTAATTCGGAAGTTAGTTAAACCTAAACCAGTTTTTAAAGATGATAAGTGTATTCAATGTGGTATCTGTATTGCTAGTTGTCCACCTCAAGTAATATCTAAGACTAAACAGGGAGTCGAAGCAAATTTGGATGATTGCATTCGTTGTTTTTGTTGTCAAGAATTATGTCCGCAAGAAGCAGTGGAAATTGACCGACCTCTGTTAGGAAAATTATTGTTTGGAAAATAATTGTATAACAGTTGTTATTAATTGAAGAAAATAAAAACATATGATATAATATAGATGTTAGTTATGTTGTTTTATAAATATTGAAACGTTGTGAGGTATTTAAATAAAATGAAGAAAACAATAAGTGATTATTTATTAGAAACTGAATTGAAACAAGGTATTATAATTATTAACCAAGCGGGAATAATTAGTGGTATAGATAATTATGTACTACAGCTTTTAATGTTTAGTAGGGATGATATTATAAATAATAAATTACAACGTTTTCTAAATAATGAACTTACAGTTGCTAGTTTGAATCAAAAACAAGATGAATTAATTGAATTAGAGTTGTTAACTAAAAATAATGATATTATTAAAGTAACAGCTAAGGTTGAAAATTTGTATTTAAAAGGAGAAGAGTTGTATCTGATTAGTTTTATAGAAATTGATAGCCAAGATTCAGAGATAGATGTGAGTCTTTTTGATGATTTAAATATTAGGGCTACAGAAAAAAAACAGAATATGGATGAATTAATTAATTATGATTTTTTGACGGGACTACCAGATCGGAGTCTTTTTTCTGATAGGTTACAAGAAGATTTAAGATTAGCTAAGAAGCAAGAGGCTTTAGTAGCAGTTTTATTTATTGATTTAGATAACTTTAAAAAAGTTAATGATTCCTTAGGACATCAGATGGGAGATAGATTATTAAATAGTGCAGCACAAAAGTTACATAGTTTACTGACTGATAATGATTTTTTAGCACGGTTAAGTGGAGATGAGTTTGGAGTTATAATTAACGGGCGAGATAATATAAAGCAAATTAGTAATTTATTAGAGTATTTAATTAGTAATTTTTCGCAACCGTTTAAAATTTCTGATACTAGTGGTAAAGCAACTGAAATTTTTATAACTTTAAGTATTGGAGCAGCTATTTATCCTAATGATAGCGAAAATATGGAGGAGTTAATTAAAAATTCTGAAATTGCTAAAAATGAGGTTAAAGAAAATGGGAAGAATAATTATCAATTTTACTCCAATGAAATGAATCAAGAGGCTCTACAAGATTTAGAATTAGAAGCTAAATTGCGGCATGCTATTGATAATCAAGAGTTTGTTTTGCATTATCAACCACAAATAGATTTAGAGCGTGGTCGAGTTTTTGGAGTTGAAGCTTTAATCAGATGGGAAGATCAAGACTTAGGACTAGTCCCCCCTAGTAAATTTATTCCGATAGCTGAAAGAACTGGTTTGATTATTCCGATTGGGGATTGGGTTTTAAAAGAAGCCTGTTTAGAAGCTAAAAAGTTTCATGAAGCCGGTTTTTCTGATTTGAAAATGGGGATTAATTTATCAGCTCGTCAATTTGCTGATGATCATTTGGTGGAAAATATTGAAGCGATTTTATCTGAAACAGGATTAGATGCTACTGCTTTAGAGTTAGAAATTACAGAAAGTATTATCATGGAAGATGTGCATAAAAGTGTAGGAAAGTTAATTAAATTAAAAGATTTAGGGGTAAACTTTTCTATTGATGATTTTGGGACAGGTTATTCATCTTTGAGTTATTTAAAGGAATTTCCAATTGGTACTTTGAAAATTGATCGTTCTTTTGTTGCTAAAGTACCTAGTGATAAAGATGATACTGCTATTGTAAAAGCAATTATTGATTTGGCCCATAATTTAAATTTAAATGTTATTGCTGAAGGAGTAGAAGATATTGAGCATGTAGATTTTTTAGAAGAGAATAATTGTGACCGAATTCAGGGTTATTATTTTGGGCGACCAATGTCGAAAGAAAAGTTAATTGAATTTTTAAATAATGACTTGTGGAAAACATATAATGACTAATTTTTAACCGCTAGCTTGAAGGAGCTTGCGGTTTTTTTAATATAAAATTAAGACTTATGCAGGTAAATTAACAATAATGACGAAAAAATTAATATACAGGTAATCTGTTTAAAATACAATCTTAACTTAATAGTTCAAAGAGAGGTGGAAGGAAAAATGAGATTAAACTTTATCTTAGCTTTGATATTATCAATAATTGTTGCTTCTTTTGCCATAGTCAATTCTAAAGTTGTGATGATTAATTTGTTAGTTACTACAGTTTCAGTATCACAAGCACTGGTTATTTTTATTTCAGCGGCTATTGGTTCTATAATTTCACTGTTATTTGGTCTGATGAAGGAATTGAAGTTAAAGAAAAAATTAAAAAATAGTCGTCAAAAAATTCAAAAGTTAGAAGAAAAAAATGAAAATTTAGAACAACAACTAGATCTTAATAACTTAGAATCAAATCCTGATGGAGATAGTGATGAAATTATTGATATAGTTGAGGATTAAACTAGTTATTAAATTAAATAGGAGGGATAGTGATGGATGGATTAATAGAATTAATTGATCAATCTGAGCAATTAATTGTTAGCCCAAGTTTATGGATCAAAATAGTTATAGTGTTATTAAAAGTCTTAGGTATATTGATTGGGACTAAATTATTATTAAGATTTAGTAAGACTATGATTGATCGTTTATTTAAAGAAAAAGCAGATGATGATCGTTATACTAGGCAACGGAATACTACCCTTCAATCAGTATTAAAGAGTACCTTGCGATATGTTGTATACTTCATTGCTGCTACTATGGTTTTAGCTGTATTTGGATTTTCTCCAGCTCCTATTTTAGCTAGTGCCGGAGTAGTTGGACTAGCCGTAGGTTTTGGAGCACAGAGTTTAGTTAAAGATATAATTAGTGGGTTTTTTATTTTATTTGAGAAACAGTTTGTAGTAGGGGATTATGTTAAAATATTAGATGTTGAGGGTATAGTTGAAGAAATAGGGTTGCGAGTGACTAAGATTAAGAATTTTGATGGTGATTTGCATATCATTCCTAATGGTAAAATTGAGCAAGTAACTAATCTAACAGCTAATGTGAGACGAGTTGTTGTAGATGCACCAATAGAATATGAACAAAATATTGCTGAAGCTAAACAGGTATTAGAAGAATTATGTAGCGAACTTAATGAAGAGTATCAAGATGTAATAGCAGAGGAGGCAAAAGTGCTTGGAGTTCAAGATTTGGCTGCTTCTAGTGTTAATATTAGAATTGTGGCTATGGTAGAAGCTCTGGATTCTTGGCAGATGGGACGAGTTTTTAGGCAACGTGTTAAAGAAAAACTTGATCAAAATGAGATAGGTATTCCGTATGATCATTTAACTATTGTTAATAAGTGAAAGGAAGGTGAATCAAATGACAATCAATTGGAGTCAGGATTTAAAAATTGGAGTTGAAAAGATTGATCAACAGCATCAAGCCTTTTTCCAGCAACGGGATAAATTTATGGCAGCTTGTACTAAATTGTTGGAGAAAAAAGGCGATTCTGAAGAGACTAGAACTGAAATAGATGAATTGTTTTATTTTTTAACCGATTATTTTGTAACTCATTTTGATGATGAAGAAGAGTTACAACAAAAATTTGATTATCCAGATTATAAGCAACATCATAAGCAACATCAAGAATTTATAAAACGAGTGAATGAGCTTAAATATAATTTTTTAAATCAGGATGAAGTCGATTTAGAATTATTAGAAGAATTAAAAGAGCAGATTACAGATTGGTTTGTGAATCATATAGCTAAAACTGATACTGATTTAAAAGAATATATAGGGGCTGAGGAGGCGGAATAATGAAAGCTAAAATAAAGGATTCAAATCCTAAATTAAAAATTGTTTTAGGCATAATAATAACATTATTTTTGTTATTATTGATTGCTAATTGGATTATTGGAAATATGATAGAAGATGAGCTGGCTAAAAATATAGAACAGACTATAGCCCAGCGAGAAGAAGATGTTGATTTTAATTATGATCAGTTACAGGTCAATCCAATTTTAGCCCAGGTTAGTTTTAAGAATGGAGTTGTTAACCTGAATGACTCTAATGCAGTAGTGGATGTGAAGTGGGATGGAGCAGATTATAAAGGCGGTTATGGTGACTTATTTAATTTACTCAGTGAAGAAGAATCTCAAATTGATAAGATACATACTTTAAAGGCTGATTTTGATAATTTAGAAATTGCAGGAGAATTTAAGAGTCAAGAAAATTTTGATTTTACTTTTTCTTTTGGTGAGTTGGGATTAGATTTTGATGGATTGTTATCAAGAGAAGAATTGGATAATACTCCTGAAGAAATTTTACAGCATAATCAACAATTTGATTTTTCTGCTGCAAATTTTGAAATTGATTTTCCTATTTTATTTGAAGAAATATTAATTAATTCTAACTTGCAAGAAAAATTATTAAACTTAGATAAAATCAATTTGGATCTTAATTACAGAGCTGATGATAAAACTATTAACGTAGAACAAATGGTAGATGCGTCTCATTCTTCATCTCAATTGGATGGAGATATTAAGTTAGTAGGAGCATCTATAGAAGAAATAACGGGAATCAAACTTGATTTAAAGAGTGATGGAGAATATGAAATAGAAAATTTGAAATGGGGTCAAGCAGATCAAACAGGCAAGTATACTATTGATAAATTATATGGTACATCTGAATTTGAAATAGATAGAATAATAAATTTGGAGAATGATAGTGGACAACCAGCTATGATTTTAGGAAATTCTAATTATGATTTCAATCTAGAAGGTTTGCAAGTCGAGGCTACTGGTGGTTTTAAAGAGCAATTAGCAACTAATCCATTAGTTATGATGACAGGTATTGATCTTAATCAAATTATGGTTAATAGTCTTAATTTGGATTATCAGACAACTGATGAGCAGTTAAAAATAGAAGGAGGCAAGTTAGATAGTTCGCTTGTTGATGCCAATATTAGAGCAGATTTAAAATTGAATGATCAATATCCAAATTTATCTCAGATTAATGATTTTAAAGTTGAATTAAATAATTTCACAGGGAACTTGCGTAATTTGTTTGAAAATATGGAAAAAAGAATGGGAGTTTCTCTACCTCGGAATGGGGATGCAATTGTGTTAGAGATGAAAGGAACTTTTGCTGAGCCACAAATTAAAGGGCTTCACTATTAATTATAGTTATGTCGCAGCTTTTAAAGCTGCGACATAAATTTTTTTTGAGTCAATTATAGTTAACTAGTGATTGGTTATGATGATTTATATGCTTTAACTTTTTGTAAAAAATAATTATGAACAGCTGTATTAGTCGTTAACTCAGGATGAAAAGATGTAGCGAGAAAATTATCTTGTTCAGCTGCAACTATTTTATCATTTATCTTTAATAGGGACTGGACATTATTATTTTTTTCAATGATATGAGGAGCTCGAATGAAAACTAATGGAATTTCTTCTTCTCTAATTTGATGGATTACTTTTTTAGTTTTAAAACTAGCTAATTGATTGCCATAAGCATTTCTGGTTACTGTTATATCCATTAATTCGAGATGTTTAGTTGCTGTATTACTAATCTTTTTAGCTAACAAAATCATTCCGGCACAAGTACCCCAAATTGGAACACTTGAGTGAGCTAAGTCTAAAATAGTATCTTTCAAAGCAAAGATGTTAATTAATTTACCAATAGTAGTACTTTCTCCGCCAGGTAAAATCAACCCATCTAGGTCTAGAAAGTCTTGCTTTTTTTTAACTGCTAGAGGAATAACATTTGGTAGCTGATTTAATGAATTAATATGTTCTCTAACTCCTCCCTGCAAATCTAAGACACCAATTTTAACCATGGAATCGCTCCTTCGTGTAGTGCTAGGTTCCTTGTTTAGTGCTAGTTTAGGTAAACAATCTATTTGCTATAGTTCTTGCTTGGGTGCTCTATTCCTACCATAGCCTCCCCAATATTGGCTGACACTTCTGTTACTATAGCAGGATCATCATAGTGAGCTGTAGCTTTAACTATTGCTAGAGCTCTTTTTTTCGGATTGCCCGATTTGAAGATTCCGGAACCAACAAAAACTCCATCACAACCAAGTTGCATCATCATTGCTGCATCTGCAGGGGTAGCAATACCTCCAGCAGCAAAATTAATTACTGGTAGCGTTCCATTTTCAGCTACATATTTAACTAATTCAAACGGAGTTCTCATTTCTTTAGCAGCAGTCATTAATTCCCCGCTATCTTTAGTCGTTAGTTGTCTAATTTGTGAATTTAATTTGCGCATATGTGTAACTGCCTGAACTACATTACCAGTACCTGCTTCTCCCTTAGTTCGAATCATACTAGCTCCTTCAGCTATTCTACGTAGAGCTTCATTTAAACTTGTAGCTCCACAAACAAAGGGGACATTGAAGTTAGTCTTATCAATATGGTTTGCTTCATCTGCTGCAGTTAAGACTTCGCTTTCATCTATGTAATCAACCCCGATTTCTTCTAAGACTTGTGCTTCTACAAAATGACCAATTCTTGCTTTAGCCATAACAGGAATTGAAACAGCAGAAATAATGTCTTCAATCATTGCAGGGTCAGAGGCTCTAGCAACTCCACCTTCTGCTCTAATATCAGCTGGGACCCGTTCTAGAGCCATTACTGCTACTGCACCAGCTTCTTCAGCTATTTTAGCTTCTTGGGGTGTTGTGACATCCATAATCACGCCCCCTTTTAACATTTGAGCTAATTGTTTATTCAATCCATATCTGTCTTGATTTTGATTCATACTAAACCTCTCCTTTACAGTTAGTTTTAGATACAATATAATTATTGTATGGGTCTAATTCATATTTCCACCCTTTGTACCCATCAATATTATATACAAATAATAATTGTATTGTCAAGAAGGGGACAATAATAATTAATAATTAGCGATAGTTTTTTTCGCTATAATCCTTTAATTTATAATAGTTAAAGATATTTTTTATTATTTTAAAAATGAAACTAATAATTCAAGTATATATTTTAATTGGGGGGATAGTAATGATTGAATCGGTACAATTAGATAAAGATGCAAAAAAGCATTTATATCAACAGTTATATACCCAAATAAAGGAATTGATTTTAATAGGCAATTTAGAAGTTGATCACAAGTTGCCTCCAATTAGGAAATTAGCAAAAGAATTAGGAGTAAATAATGTTACGGTGGTAAATGCTTATGATCTATTGGAGGAAGAAGATTTGGTCTATAAAAAAGTGGGTAGTGGAACTTTTGTTGCTCCAGTAAGAACTGCTACTGATAGTCAGGAACATGATTCATTAGATGAAGAGGTTTATATTGATGAAGATTCAAAATTTGTTGAAGAAGAAAAAACTATTAACTTTGCTACTGGTGCTCCTACCCCGGATTTGTTTCCAATAGCGCCTTTTAAACGATTGATGAATAAAGTTTTAGAACGTGACCGTGGTTATGCTTTTGGTTATCAAAAAAGCCAAGGATATTATCCACTGCGAGAGACGATTGCTGAATATATTGCTGAATATAATATTGAAACTACTGCAGAGCAAATCCAGATTGTTTCTGGAGCTCAACAAGGAATTGATGTTTTAGCAAAAACATTTCTTGACTATGGAGATACGGTTTTTGTAGAGCGGCCTACTTATCCGGGAGCAATTTCTGTTTTTGAATCGCGACGGGCCAATATTGTGGAAATTCCCGTAGACTCTAATGGTTTACAAACTGATGTTTTAGTGGATAAGTTAGCAACAGAGCAACCACAATTTTTATATTTGATGCCCAACTTTCAAAATCCCACGGGATATAGTTATTCTCGGCAGAGGAAAAAAGAACTATTAGAGTTAGCAGAGGAATATGATTTAAAAATTATAGAAGATGACTGTTTAAATGATTTAAATTATAGCCAACAAGAAAGTCTAACCCTGAAATCCCTAGATCAAAATAATCGAGTGATATATTTAAAAAGTTTTTCTAAAATATTTATGCCTGGTTTACGGTTAGCTTTTTTAGTGGTGCCTACTGCAGACCATCAAGAAATTTTAATGTCTAAATATTTATCTGATATTTTTACTGATGGGTTAGTGCAGCGAGTTTTAGAGCTTTATTTCAAAGAAGAGGTCTGGGAGCAACAGATAAAAAAGTTAAAACAGACTTATCAGCAACGTTATAGAGCTATGTTAACTGCTTTAGAAGAATATTGCCCAGCCGAAGTAGATTATAATGAACCCCAAGGAGGATTAAACTTTTGGTTAAATCTTCCCCGACAGATTAGCGATCAAAAATTACAGCAATTAGCTTTTGAAGGTGGAGTTAATATTGCACCGGGGACTGTATTTTATGCTAGTAATGCAGCTACTAATAAAATTAGGCTAAGCATAGCAGCAGTTGAAGAAGATGAGATAAAGTTAGGAATAAAAAAGTTAAGTAAGATAATCACTAGGTTATTAAAGAATGATGGGCAACAGAGCAATGAGATAATTTTCCCGATTATTTAAGTAGTATTTCTTAATATAATCTTAATAGTTGGATGTTATAATTCAGATAAAGTTTTGAGTTTTTTAGCAAAAGAACCCTTACGAATTATTTTTATTATACTTTTAAGTAGTTTAGGTTTCATTTTTTGAATTTAATTGTCAATTCTCAATTTATTTGGTGGTGGATGGTAATTTGCAATTTAGTTTAGTACTGTGATAATAGTGATAAATTTAGCTGAAAGCTAAAGGAGGGGATTAGATGACTGAAAAAAGTATTTTAGTAGTTGATGATGATCAACATGTCCATGAAATTTTAGCTATGTATTTAAAAGAAGAAAATTATGAGATGATAAATGCTTATGATGGCAAAGAGGCTTTGAATAAGCTAGCAAATAATAATGTTGATTTAATTGTATTAGATGTTATGATGCCTAAGTTAGACGGAAAAGGGGTTATAAAAGAGATCAGGAAAGATAATCAAATCCCAATTATATTTTTATCGGCTAAGAGTGAAGAGTTTGACCGCGTCTTAGGATTGGAATTAGGGGCAGATGATTATGTTACTAAACCGTTTAGTCCCCGAGAAATGATTGCCAGAATAAAGGCTGTCTTAAAAAGATTATCTACTAGTAGTGACAAAAATAATGAGGATAGTGATCGAGAAATCATTGCCTATGATAATTTGAAGATAGATTTAACTGATAGGCAGGTTAAAGTTGGTGCTAGTAGTATTGATTTATCGCCCAAAGAATTTGAATTATTGGTTTTATTAGCAAAACATCCTCGTCAAGTTTTTGAACGAGATCGATTGTATGATCGAATTTGGGGTATGGATCATTTTGGTAATATGCGTACAGTCGATGTGCATATTAATTGGCTCCGCGATAAGCTAGACCTTGATTATATAAAGACAGTTTGGGGCGTTGGATATAAGTTTGTAGGTGACAAAGATGTTTAAAAGTTTATTTAGTAAAATAATGGCTAGTTATATAGTAATCCCTATTTTGATTTTAATTGCCTTATTTGTGGTCTTACCCTATAATTTACAAAATTATTTAGCACAAAAGAAGAAGGAAGAATTAGTTAAAAACGGACAAGAAATAAGTGAAGTTTTAGCAGATGAGACTAAGATAAATGTTAATCGAGTCTTATCTTCTTTTGCGGAATCATTAGAAACTAATTTAGCTATAATTAACCACCAAGGGGAAATTATTAATTATAGTCGGGGCTTGCCTGGAATGTTAAATTCTAATATGAAATCACCGATGATGAATTCAGATGATAAAGGTGGAATGATGAATTCAATGCAGAAAATGCATTCTAATCACGGGATGAGATGGCAGGGCGAAGAGAACTCTGTTAGTGCTCAATTTCAGAATTTAATTGGGCTAGAAGATGAATTGAACCGAGTTTTAGGGGGCGAAAATGTTACCTTTCGGGGGCAAAGCCATATGTTAGAAACGGCAATTATAGCAGTGGGCATTCCAATTAACAATCAGTCGCAACAGGCTTTATTTCTAATATCTCCGCTCCATGACTTTAAGAATGCTATTAATAATATTCGGATGTTAACTTTACAAGTAGTAGCAGGTGCTATCTTATTATCTTTAATTTTAGGTTATTTTATTTCTAAAGGTATTACAGAGCCAGTTGCGCAGATGAAAGATAAAGTAAACCAGATTACAGCAGGGGATTTTTCTACACAACTAGACGAGTTGCCCAATGATGAGCTAGGAGAATTAGGCCGGAATTTTAATTATATGTCTAATAGGTTAGAAGAAAACTTGGCTGAATTGGCTACAGAAAAAAATAGAATGCAAGAAATGTTAACTAGTATGACTGAAGGAGTCTTAGGGGTAGCAGCTACTGGAGAAGTAATGATTGTTAATTCAATTGTTAAAGATATTTTAGATTTAGAGCAACAAATTAATGGAATGCATTTTTCTCAGGCTATGCCTGTTAGTTTAATAGATTTAATTGAAAATGTATTAGCTAATAAAGAGGAACAAGAGATTGAATTTGAAATTGCTGATCAAATAGTAGTTGCTCAAGCAGCTCCAGTTCAAGAGTCAGATGGGGGATTGTGGGGGATTATTATTTTAGTTAGTGATGTAACTGAAATAAGAAAATTAGATCAAATGAGGAGATTGTTTGTAGCAAATGTTTCTCATGAATTAAAAACCCCTTTAACTGCTATTCAAGGTTACCTAGAGGCTATTTTAGATGGTGTAGTTGAAAGTGAGAAGATGGAAGAAGAATATTTACAGCGAGTACTAAAAGAAACTGATAGAATGTCTAGGCTTGTAGCTGATGTATTGGATTTAGCCCAGTTACAGTCAGAACAATTTGAGTTTGATTTAGAAGAAGTTAGACTAAAGGAGCTAATTGAATCTATTTGTAAAAACTTAGAGAATAGATTAGGGCAACGCAAAGTTGAAATAAATATAGCTCAAGATTTAATTGTAAGAGCTGATTGGGATAAATTAGAAGAGGTAGTAATTAATTTATTGAGTAATGCTATTAAATTTACTACTATAGATGGTAGCATAGAAATTACGGCTAGGCAAAATCAGAATCAAGTAGTAGTTGATATTATTGATGATGGATTAGGAATTCCTAAAAGTGAATTAGAGTATATTTGGGATAGATTTCATCAAGTTGATCGGGCGCGGAAACCTGACCAACAAGGTACTGGATTAGGCTTGGCAATTGTTAAAGAAATAATAGAAGGGATGAATGGTCAGATTGAAGTTACTAGTACTGCTGGAGTGGGGAGTAAGTTTAGTTTTTCTTTAGCAGCAGTGTCCGATGGGGGGTTAGAACATGATGAAAGAACTAAGTAGTATTAGATTAAAGGTAGTAGCTTTGTATTTGATTTTATTGACTATTGCTCTTGTGTTTGCAGGATTCTTTTTGCAGAATGCTTTAAAAAGTTATTTTTCTCAATGGATTGATAAACGATTAACTGGTGAAATGAATTTGATGATCCGCCTGACAAAACCGCTAATTAGAGAAGATGATTCTGCTAAATTAGATCAATTAGTAGCCGAATATGGAGAGAAATTAGAAACTAGAATAACGATTATAGCTAGAGATGGATTAGTCTTGGCCGATTCAAGAGGAAATCCTAGCGAAATGGATAATCACTTGCAACGCCCAGAAGTCCAAGCGGCATTAGAACAGAAAATAGCTAAAAAAACACGTTATAGCAAAACTCTAGATTTAGATATGAAATATATAGCTATTCCTATTAGAGAGCAGGGGTCTATAATTGGAATTATGAGATTTGCTTTAGATCTAACCAAATTAAGAGCTATGTATAAAGGTATTTGGTTGGTTTTATTACAAGCTGGTATTATTATAGTTTTGATTTCTATTGTTTTATCATTGAAATTTGCTAGTAATATTACTACTCCGCTTGAAAACATGACTAATTTAGCAGAAAAAATAAGCCAAGGTTCACTAAATCAAAAAATCAGGGTTAAAACTAATGATGAAATTGGTCGTTTAGCTAGCATGTTTAATCAGATGGTGGATCAAATTAAAAGTAAAATAAGAGATATTTCTAATGAAAAAAGCAAAATTGAAGCAATAGTTAGTAATATCGGTGATGGGATTATTGCGGTTGATTTAAATAAAAAAATAATTTTGATTAATTTAGCTGCTCGAAATATTTTTAGTGTAGAAGATGAGGTTTTAGGTAAGCCATTGCTTAATATTACTCAAAATTATAAATTGGAAGAACTAATTGAAGAGTCTTTACGCACCCAACAATCAATAATAGAAGAAATTGAATTATTATTACCAGCGGAAAGAATTTTTCGTATTCGTTTAGCTCCGATTATTAGAAATAAGAAAACAACTGGAATAGTAGTTAGTTTGCGAGATATTACAGATATGAGACAGTTACAGCAAATGAGAACTGAATTTGTGAGTAATGTATCGCATGAATTAAGAACGCCTTTAACATCGATTAAAGGTTATGTAGAGACATTACTAGAAACTAAACCAGAAAAAGAGATTTATCAAAATTTTTTAGAAATAATTGCTGATGAAACTAATCGCTTGGAATTGTTAATTGATGATATACTTAATTTATCCAAAATTGAGTCAGGAGCTGTTGAATTAGAAGAAAATGTAGATGTTGAGCAGGTAATGAATAATCTATTATCATTACTAAATCTTAAGGCGGAGGAAGCAGAAATTGATTTAAAATTATTATTAGAAGATGATTTACCCTTAATTACCGGTAATTATAATCAGCTATCAAGAATGATGATTAATTTAGTTGATAATGCAATTAAATATACTGAATCAGGTGGCACAGTTATAATTAGAGCCCAAGCTGAAGAGAGTAGAGTAATAATTGAAGTTGAAGATAATGGGTTGGGGATTCCCCACAAAGATTTGTCCCGTATTTTTGAAAGATTTTATCGTGTAGATAAAGGTAGAAGTCGTCAATTAGGGGGGACAGGTTTGGGATTATCAATTGTTAAACATATTGTAGAAAATCACCAAGGCCAGATTAAAGTAGAAAGTGAATTAGAAAGAGGGACTAAATTTATTATTACCCTTCCTTTCGGTTAGTTTCCACTCCTGAATTAAAGATTTAAATAGAGTTGTTTGGTGATTTCAGACAAAAAATAATGATAAATATAAAATATAAGTCAATTATAAAAAGGGAATTTGTATTTTTTGTATAATTATTAATAGTAGTAAAAACAAAATATTTTTGGTGGTGATTATATTGTAATGAATAAACAAAGTTTTAAATCAATTTTGATAAAGAGGATATTAATTGCTTTAATAATTATGAGTTGTTTGGTATTATTATTTAGTGTTTATCAGCGTATTAATTATGAAATGGATATTAAAGCTGATTTATATAATTCACTTTCTTCGTTATTTTTTGCAAATTTAGAAGAAGAAATTGATGAAAGAATAGAAGAGGAAAAGCCTCAGTCTTTAGATCAATTTCCGATTGATGTTGAGAGTAAACTTAGCCAAGTTGGGGGTATGAGTTATTATAGTAAAGTGAAAGATGAAAAACTATATATATATAGGGTAGAAAATGGTAATCAACCAGTATTGTATAAATTATATATACCAGATCTAATCCGAAAAATTGATACTAAGGTACAACTGAATACGGAATATGCTGTTTATTCTCCACTTTATGAATCTATTATAGATTTTGATTTAGAGGCTGAAGATATTGATTTTTATCAACGGGATGAGATTATACGTCACGGGTTTAATTACTATTATACTGCTTCAAATAATAAACCATATTCTAGGTATCCTTTTCATTTAATTATTGATTTAAATATAAACATATTAAATTTATTATTTATCAATCTGTTCAGGATAATAGTTTTTTTGTTAATAACAGTTTCAATTACTTATTATCTTACCAATGAATTTAGTGAACGACTTTCTGCTAAGATAATTCAGTTGGCAGAAACTTCTTATTTGAAAGGACAAAGAGCAATTAAAGGTTTAAAGAGTGATATTGAATTACCTGTTACTAATATTAAAGAAATTGATAAGGTAACTAGTACTTTGAAATATTTGTTTATAAGCAATTATAATTATTCTAAGCAATTAGAAGAGAATCATGCTCAAATAAAAAGTACTAATAATGCTCTATGGAATGTGTTGGTTTTAACTGAAAAATTAGTCAGTGACAAAATTGGGCCTAAGGCCTTTAAGACGGAAATAGAAAATAAAACTGATAACTTAGAAGAAGAGACAACTAAGCCACTAAATAATTTAGTGACCGATATTATAACAATTAATCGTGAAAAGAAAGAATATTTGAATCAAAATCAAAATTTGATTTATAAGACGTTAAATTTACTAGGTGAGATGTCGGAATATCGTGATGATGTCACTGGTGCCCACATTAATAGAGTTAGTAAGATTGCTGTTGTATTAGGGAAAGAATTTTTAGCAACTGAAAAAGAATTGACAAGATTAAAAAATGCAGCTAAACTTCATGATTTAGGTAAGATTTCTATCCCAGATAAAATTTTGTTAAAAGAAGGAAAGTTAACTGATTTAGAATATGAAAAAATGAAGCAACATTGTAGAGCAGGTCATAATATTTTATCGCGGATTGATGATTCATTATTTAATTTAGCAGCAGAAATTTCTTTAAAACATCATGAAAAGTGGGATGGAACGGGTTATCCGTTAGGATTAAAAGGAACTGATATTCCTCTTGAAAGTAGAATTGTAGCTATTTGTGATGTTTTTGATGCTTTGAAATCTGACCGTCCATATAAAGAGGCATATAGTTTCAAACGATCTTTTGCAATCTTAGAAGAGGATAAAGCTAAGCATTTTGACCCTGAACTTGTAGATGCTTTTATGGCTAACAGAGAAAAAATAATTCAAATTTATCAGTGATTTTGTCTAATTTAAGTATTAGATGGATATTCTCCACTTATTGATTTAAAGAAAAGATAATATTTAGATAAAATAATAAAATAGGGGGACTAGCTATGAATAAAAAGTGGATTAAATTTGTTGTGGGATTCCTGCTAGTTTTAGTGTTGCTTTATTTTTTTCTACCGCGTAAAGATATCAATCTTGTAACTCAAATGAGTCAAGAGGAAACAGAAGGTTTGCGAAGAGTTTTAGATAGATATGAGAGATATAATTTGGTTAATTTTAATATAGTAAATATATCTTTCAATAACCACTATAATCGGATAGAAGAGTTTATCAATTCTGAGCAAAGAATTGATATAGCTAGAGGGGATATTAAAATGCCTAAATGGTTTAAAAAGTATGTAGCTAATAACAGAACTGAACCTCAAGCTGTAGATTGTTTAGTGCTATTTTATAATCCTAATATAATTGAGGCTCCCCCTGAGACAATTGAAGAATTTATAGCACTCACTAAAGAGAATACTGTTGATAAGTCTTCTAATGTTTTTGGAACAGAAAATTTTGCTACAAATAAGATAAAGGAATATGGAGCTCATTTGCCTCTTTCTTCTGGTTGGTGGATGAGTACTTTTTTTGGAGCTGAGGATAATAATTTTTTTAAATCTGATTTTGATGAAGAAGAATTTTTAACTACAGCTAATAAGTTTAAAGAATTATATGATATGAATTTGTTAGCGATACCTAGTAAGGATGATTTTTATGGTACAATGATGAACCGTTTTAAAGATGGTAAAGTGGGAATGATGATTAATGGTCCTTGGGCAATTTCAGAATTAAGAGAAGCAGAGATTAAATTTAAAATAGCTTTATTACCTCAAGGTGACGAGGGGAGATTTTCTCCTATGGGTGGGCAACAATGGATTATGCTCAATGATCGGCCCGAAGTTCAAGCAGTAATGGATTACCTTGCTTCTTCTGAAGTAGCTAATTTGTTATATAGATATAATGGTACTTTAGTACCGAATGAATCTTTTTTAGATAAATTAGAAGAAAATGAAAATGATGTAGTTGCTAAACAACTAAAGGAAGCAGTAAAAATAGATAAAGAACTTGATTATAAATTATATAAATATTTTAGTAATGATTTTTTAGAGTATATTAAAGGCGAAATTAATGAGCAAGAATTATTAGAAAATTGGCGTCAACAATTAGAATGATAAAA
>JBNJDB010000014.1:0-21589 GCA_051744465.1 Bacillota bacterium
TCAATTATCTTTTTTAAGGAGGTGAATAACATGGACGTAGCAGAAAAAGTTAAAGAAATTATCGCTGAAGAATTAGCTCTTGATCTTGAAGAAGTAACTGAAGATGCAACTTTTGATGATTTAGGAGCTGATTCATTAGATATTGTAGAGGTGGTAATGGCTTTTGAAGATGAATTTGATGTAGCAATCCCTGATGAAGATGCCGAAGATATCGGAACTGTTCAGGATGCTATAGATTATATTGAAGAGATTTTATAATTTGGTTTAAAATCCCACTGGGGCTAGCCCCAGTGGGGTTTATCCACTTTAATTAGGGGGAATAGATTTGAAATTACCTAAACTAAAAATTGGAGATTTAATAGCTGAACTACCGATTATGCAAGGTGGGATGGCTTATAGAGTTTCTACTGCACCATTAGCGGCAGCAGTAGCAAATGAAGGTGGGATTGGCTTAATTGCTGGTTCTGGACTTGAAGTTGAAGAGTTAAAAGAAGAGATTAGAAAAGCTAGAGAAATGTCATCTGGTATAATTGGTGTTAATATTATGGTGGCAGTGCGAAAGTTTAAAGAACTAGTACAAGGTTCCATTGCTGAAGGAATAGATTTAATTGTAGCAGGAGCAGGATTTTCTCGTGATTTATTTTCTCTGGGAAAAGAAAATGATGTAGAGATTGTACCTATTGTTTCCTCTGTTAAATTAGCTAGAATTTCAGAAAAATTAGGAGCATCTGCTATTGTAGTAGAAGGTAAAGAAGCTGGTGGTCATTTAGGAACTGATAAAGAACTGCAGCCATTAGTTAAAAATATTGTCAATGCAGTTGAGATTCCCGTTATTGCTGCAGGAGGTATTATTAATGGCCAAGATATTGCTGAATATTTAAATCTTGGTGTAGAGGGAGTCCAGATGGGTTCTAGGTTTGTAGCTAGTGAAGAGTGTGAGGTTGATCCTAAATTTAAAGAAGTTTATATTTCTGCTAGTGAAGGAGAAGGAAAGTTAATTGATAGTCCTGTCGGTCTACCTGGTCGAGCATTACAAAATGAATTTACTACTCGATTAGATGATGGAGAAGTAAATACAGGGAATCAATGTAATTATTTGTGTCTAAAAAAATGTTCAAAAGATTTCTGTATTATGGAATCTTTACAACAAGCACATGCTGGTAATATGGAAGAAGGACTAGTTTTTGCTGGTGAACGAGCTCATTTAATTAATGATATTTCTCCAGTTAAAACAATAATTAAAGATTTAGTAGAAGAAGCTGAAGAATTTTTAGGGAGGGAAGAACTAGATGAGTAAACGTGTAGTTGTTACAGGGATGGGAGTTGTTTCTCCTGTTGGTAATAGTTTGGATCAATTTTGGTCTTCATTAATTGCTGGAAAATCAGGTGTTAGTGCTGTTTCTCATTTTGATCCAGAAGGTATTAGTTCTAAAGTAGCTGCTGAAGTTGATGATTTTTCTCCAACTGATTTTGGTTTGGATCGCAAAGATGCTCGCCGCATGGATAAATATGCTCAATTTGCAGTGGCTGTTTCTAATATGGCAGTTGAAGATTCTGGTTTAGAAATCACTGAAGACAATGCTGAGCGAGTTGGAGTCTTAGTCGGTTCTGGCATTGGTGGAATTGAAACTTTTGAAGAACAGCATCAACGACTTTTAGAACGAGGTCCAAATCGAGTTAGTCCGTTTTTGATTCCGATGATGATTTCTAATATGGCTGCTGGCCAAGTATCAATTTATACGGGGGCTAAAGGTCCTAATAGTTCGATTGTAACTGCTTGTGCTACAGGTACTAATGCAATTGGCGAAGCTTTTGAAACAATTAGACGTGGTGATGCTGATGCAATGATTGCTGGCGGAACTGAAGCCGCAATTACACCTACTGCGTGTGCTGGTTTTGCTTCTATGAAGGCTATGAGTACCAGAAATGATGAGCCTACTAAAGCTAGTCGTCCTTTTGATAAAGAGCGAGATGGCTTTGTAATGGGTGAAGGTGCTGGAGTAGTTGTCATCGAAAGCTTAGCAAGTGCTCAAGAACGAGGTGCAGATATTTATGCTGAATTGGTTGGTTATGGTGCATCTAGTGATGCGCATCATATTACAGCTCCGGCTCCTGGTGGAACTGGTGCAGCTCAAGCAATGGATATGGCACTAGATAAGGCAGGTATTGAACCACAAAAAGTTGATTATATTAATGCTCATGGAACTTCTACACCAGCTAATGATAAATTAGAAACTGCAGCTATTAAAAAGACTTTTGGCGATTATGCTTATGATTTAGCAGTAAGTTCAACTAAGTCAATGACTGGTCATTTACTTGGTGGAGCTGGTGGAATAGAAGCAATTGCTTCTGTGTTGTCAATCTGTAATGATGCTATTCCGGCAACGATTAATTATGAGAATGAAGATCCTGAGTGTGATTTAGATTATGTACCTAACCAAGCTCGTGAAACTGAAGTTAATTATTCTTTATCTAATTCATTAGGTTTTGGTGGTCATAATGCTACTTTGTTATTTAAAGAATATACTGAATAAGTTAGGAATCGATAATTATGAGTAAGCAAAAAGCGTTGGAAATCCAGTCAGAATTAGGTATTGAATTTAATGATTTAGAATTATTAACACGAGCTTTAACTCACAAATCCTATTCTAATGAGCGACGACAGGAAAGTTTAAAAGATAATGAACGATTAGAATTTCTGGGTGATGCAGTTTTAGATTTAGTAGTTAATCAATATTTGTTTATGGAATATCCTGCTCATCCAGAAGGTGAGTTAGCTCAAATTAGATCAGTTGTAGTTAGTGCTCCAACTTTAGCAGAAAAGAGTCGAGAAATTGATTTAGGTAATTACTTACTATTGGGTAAAGGTGAAGAAGCTACTGGGGGTCGCAAGAGAAATTCTATTTTAGCAGATGGCTTTGAAGCCTTAATTGGTAGTATTTATTTAGATCAAGGTCTAGAAGTTGCTAGAAAATTCATTTTGGATTTATTAATTACTAATATTAACAATGTAGAGCAAGGTAATCATATTCAAGACTATAAAACTTTATTGCAAGAATTAGTACAAAAGAGTTCAGACCAGCGTCCTTATTATGAAGTGATTAAAGAAGAAGGTCCTGATCATAACAAGTCATTTACAGTTAAGGTGACTTTCAAGGATGAAATTTTAGGAGTAGGAAGAGGGTCTAGCAAGAAAAGAGCTCAACAAAGTTCTGCTAAAGAAGCAATTGAGAAATTAGACAGGTAGCTCGTATTTAGCGGGCTGCTTTTTTATATTAGCTAATAATTGTTAGTAAAGATTGATTTTACTTTAATAATTAAGTATAATTTTTATTAGTAAGCAAGATTGGAGTAGTATAATTTTATTAGCTAACTGAAATAAAATCTTGTCATAATATTATGATATTTAGATATTGAAGTTGGTTTTAATTATCCATTTTCAATTCTCAATTTATTTAAGGGGGAGGGTTTCAATGGACTGGTCTAAATTTGTGGTAATTAATATAGTTATAGTTATAATTTATATTACTATTGCTACTGGTATCTTTAATAGTTCTAATCCAGAATTTGTTTATGAATTTAGTGAACAAGTAGAATTTAATGAAGTAATTGCTGGTCCTGATGATAGTATGGTTGTAGCTGGAACTGTAGATGGTGCAACATATGAAGATGGTCGAGATGCTTTTGTGGGTCAAATAAACAGTTCAGGAAATTTAGTCTGGTCGCAAGAACTTGGTGGAGCAGGTGATGATTATTTTTATAGTATTGCTAAAACTGCGGAAGGGTTTGTAGTGGCTGGTTCAAATACTAAAGCTTTAGATTTATCAACTGATGCATATTTAGTCAAAGTTGATTTTGACGGAGAAATACTATGGGAAAAAAGTTTTGATAATCAGTTTAGTAGTTCATTTCATGATCTGCAAGTAGATGACGATGGTAATTTGATGATGGCTGGTGAGGTGGAGTATTTAGCTGAAGAAGATCAACTAAATACTAATGCTTATGTAGTAAAGACAGATAGTAAAGGAGCAGAGATATGGACTGAAAAATTTGGTGCTACTAATTTTACTGTTGCTCGAGCTATTGTTGCTAACTCTACTAGTGGCTTTAATATTGCTGGTTATACTAATAATGACCAAGGACAGAAGTCATGGCTATTAAAACTAAATTCTGATGGAGAAAAAGTATGGGCTAAAGATTATTTTGGAGCAGGGACTAGTTCTTTTTATGATTTAGAACAATTAAAAACAGGAGATTTTATTGCTGTAGGAGAAGCTAATAAGCAGAATAATAATGCTTATATTATTAAGTTAGACCAAGGAGGAGCAAAGGTCTGGGATAAAGTAGTTGAGCAGGGTAAGAAGTCGTATTCTTCGTTTCAGACTGTTACTGAGTTAGCTGGGGGCCAAATCATTGCTGGAGGAGTTGTTTCGGCTCCAATAAAATTCGGTAATTTAACATCGATTAGTTATAAAGATTTAATTTATGCTGCCCAAATTAATCAAGCAGGGAAGAAAGTATCTGAATATAAATTTGACAATGACAAATTAGGAAGCGTAGTTGGTAGTGCTCAAATTAATGATAATCAATTTGCTTTAGTAGGTAACTTAAGTAAGCATAAGATTAATTATCGTGGTTATTTAACTATTCTTGAGAGTGATTAATAAGAATTAGTAGTTGTTAATTCAAGAAGGGAGTAATCTCATGAATTTGTTAGAAAATTTAAATTTAAAGTTTAGAATCTGGTTTACCTTTATAGTAATAATTGGAGTTGGATTGCTAGCTATAGTTTATATACCTGCTATAGAGCAAACTTGGCTGAAAATAACTTTATATCTAATTAGTGGGGCCTTGATTTTAAAATTGGGGCTTAACCTAAATAAAAGTATTGAATCATCTTTAGCAGAAATCAGTAATTTTTCTCAAGAGCTTGCTGCTGGTAATTTGAGTGTCGAGCAATTAAAAGTAGCTAGTAATGGAGATTTAGGTCTGGTTAAGGAAAATTTGAATCAAATGGCTGCAGAGATGAAGTCAATGGTTCAAGAGGTATTAGCAGCTTTGGATAAGTTAGAGGCTTATAGTAAGGAATTATCGGCTTCTGCTCACCAAGGAGATAGTACAATTCAAGATACAACTGATTTGATTGAAACCATTTCGGCTAGTATTCAGCAGATTTCAGCTAGCACACAAGAGGTAACTAGCTTAGCCCAAGAATCTAATTCTAAGACACAAGCTGGGAGTCAAAAAATTGATAAAACGCTATCTAGTATGCAGACAATTAATCATTCAGTAAGTGAGGCAGTAGATCTGATACATGATTTAGATCAAAATTCACAAGAGATTGGTCAAATAATTGAATTGATTGATAATATTGCTCAACAGACTAATATGTTAGCATTGAATGCTGCAATTGAGGCATCTCGCGCGAGTTCTACTACGAAGGGTTCTGGAACCCGTAGGGGTGAAGCGGGAGCTGGTTTTTCAGTGGTAGCAGAAGAGATTAGAGAATTGGCTGAGGATACTAATAGAGCAACAGAAAAAATATCTAAGCTAATAATTGAAACACAGGACAAAGCAGATAAAGGTTTAGATGCGGTTGAACAAGTGAAAGAACAAGTTGCTACAGAAGCAGAATTTATAGAAGAGACAGGTCAAATTTTTGCTGAGATTTCTAATGCTAGTCAATCTACTGCTACTAAAGTTGAAGAAACTTCTTATGCTGCTCAGGACTTGGCCCATAATAGTGAAGAAGTGCGAGAAGCTACTGCTGATATTGATGAGATGTCAACTGAAATAGCTGATTCGTCACAAGAAGTAAGTGAAGTAGTACAGGAATTGCATCAGGTTATGCAGCAATTTAATTTTGGGGAAACTAAAGTTGATTCATTAGTTTGGAAAGATAAATTTTCTATTGGGGTAGATAAGCTTGATCAGCAGCATCAAAAATTATTTAAGCAGGTTAACAATTTAATCGCTGCTACTCAAAATAATAAAGGGCAAGAAGAAATTGAACGAGTAGTAGATTTTTTAGCTCAATATACAGTTGAACATTTTAAAACTGAAGAGAAAATTCAACAAGAACATAATTATCCTGATTATGAAGAACATCAAGAAATTCATAGTAACTTTGTTGAACAAGTAAGCGAGGCACAAGAAAAAATAAAACAAGGGACAATGAAAAGTGCAGACTTGGTTAAAATGAATAAGATGGTTAGTCGGTGGTTAGTTAATCATGTTAAAGGGATTGACCAAGAGCTAGGGCGGTATATCAAAACTAATAGTTAATTGACTGGTTTATAATGGAATAGGTTTTGCATCAAGCTCAGACTAATTTTAGTTTGAGCTTTGTTTATGGATTACAGTACAGTTGATACTTGGTCACTTATGACCACAAAATAATGAGAAAAAGCTTGACAAAAGTAAATAAAAAACATAAAATATTAATCGTACCCCCTCAGGGGGGGTTATAAGATTAATCTCTGTGAATTATATTTAATTTGGAGAGTATTATATAAGATTAGAGGAGGAATTAATTATGAAAAATTTATTTGCTGATTTAGATTTAATTGAGTTAATAAGTGAATCAGCTTGGATTTTATTAATAGTATTTTTATTAGTGGGTTGGAAGTTCCCTATCATTGGTACTATAGCAGTACTGTGCATGGTGGCTCCAGTAATAGTGGCTAGTTGGAAAGAAGGACGCGTGTGGTGTGGTAGTCATTGCCCAAGGGGGAAATTTAATGACAATTTATTAAGTAAAATTAGTCGTAGTGCTCAAATACCTAGTTTTTTTAAGACTGTTTATTTTAGGATTGCTTTCTTTTTGTTCTTAATTTATAATTTTGTGACGGGGATTATGAATTCTGGGGGCAGTTGGACCGCAATTGGTTTAGTATTTTATAAGATAATCTTTATTACTACAATGATTACAGTTAGTTTAGGGGTTATTTTTCATCAACGAATTTGGTGTACTTTTTGTCCAATGGGTTCTCTATCAGCCTTAGTAATTAAGGTCAAAAGAAAATTTGTTAGCAGTCCCACTCAAATTAAAGTAGATCAAGAAAAATGTATAGATTGTGGTTTGTGTAGCGAAGCGTGTCCGATTAATTTGGAGCCACAGAATTTTGAAGAAGGAAAAGATTGTAATTTAGATTGTTTGCATTGTGAAAAATGTGTTGAAGCTTGTCCGGTTGATGCGTTAGAGAAAAGTTAAGCAGAAAAATTTTATTATAAATTCTGTAATTTTTTCCCCTCTATTAGCTCATAATAAGTATGAGAGACTGGAGGGGATTTTTAATGCGTAAACGAGTTAGAATTCATTATGATAATGCAGATAATTTTAATAATCCTATTTTATGGGTTTGGACGCAAGGTACAGGTAGTTTAGAAAAAGAATTTTTTCCAGCAGGACAGGATGATTATGGATATTATTATGATGTTGTTTTAAATCGAAGTAGTTTTCAATTTAAATTTAAAGATAAGCTTGGTCGCAGAACAATTTGGGAAAGTGATGATAGTGATAGATTTTATAGTGCTAAACTTGGCCCAGAAGTTTGGTGCAAATCTAATTGGCATAATTTGTATCCTGTTAAGCCAGTGGAAGCAGGAGGCCATATTAATGATGTCTATAATGAAATTAAAGATCTGGTACCTGCTGATGATTTTTATTTGTCTACTACTGATGTTTCAGATTTTAGAACCAATTCATTATTAGGAGCACATAAATTAAAGGATGGTACGGTTAGTTTTGCTTTATTTCAGCCCCGAGCGGGAAGAGTATATTTAGCATCTAATATTAATGATTTTAAAACACCTGGTTATTGTGAAGCTTGTGATATAGAAGAAAATAAATTTATTGAATTAGATTTATATCGGGGTTTCTATGACCAACCTAATATTTGGTGGACTAGAATTGATCCGCAGCAATTTAAAACTGATATAGAGGAAGTTGAATATAAGTTTTATGTCCAAGGGGGAGTTAGTGGCACTGAAGGATTTGTTTATGACCCCTATACTCGAGTGTATAGTAATGACCAGCGGGATTTGAACTGTCAAGTAGTTGACCCTACTTCATTTACTTGGGAAGATCAAGAGTGGACTACTCCTGATACTAGTGAATTGATCGTTTATGAACTAAATGTGTATGGATTTACTGATAGTGATTCTGATATTTCTCTCAAAGATCAGAGTACATTTCAAGGTGTTATTCAGCGAATAAAAGAAGGATACTTTGATGATTTAGGAGTCAATACTTTAGCATTAATGCCGACCTCTGAATCGTGGAGTTCTTTTGGATTGGGTTATGATCCGTGTAGTTTTATGTCGGTAGAAAAAGATTTTGGCACGCCTGATGACTTTAGAAGATTAGTTAACGTTGCTCACAAGCATGGTTTGGCTGTGATTGTTGACCAGGTATTCAATCATACTTCGAATCAATTTAACCCGTTGTGGGGTTTAATAGATGACAATAGTGACCCCGGAGGATTTTATTTTTCTGGTTCAACGCAATGGGGAAATCGTTTAGCTACTGGAAAAGATGAAGTGGACAATATGTTAATTGATTCGTGTAAATTATTTATTGAAGAATATCATGTTGATGGATTTAGATTTGATGCTACTCATAGCTATTATATGGATCATAAATTATTGTATGAATTACATGAAGAGATTAAACAAGGGATTAAAGCAGATGCAATTATGATAGCTGAGAACTTGCCTAATCAAAGTGATCTTAATTTTTCTGGAGCTGATGGATATGCGCAATGGTGTGATTTGTTTCATGATAAAATGAAAGCATTATTGCGGGAAGGGTTGTTTCGGGATTGGTGTACCGATAGTCCAGATAAGCTAGGAGATATATTTTATTTCTGTCGTAATCAATTTGCTGCTCATACTAATAATGTAATTAATTATAGTGAAAGTCATGATGAAACTAGTGTTAAATATGAAGTAGAGACTAATCAAATCAAAGACTGTGAAATTAAAGATAGGAAAGCTAAGTTGGCATTAATGTCCACTATGACAGCTTTGGGCCAACCAATGATTTATATGGGCCAAGAATTTGGTATCAATCGTGATGCTAATGATATTAATGTAGATAAAATAACGCCTGATCCTAATTGTCCTAATCCAGACCAGATATATAATCAGTTTTATAATTGGACTCAGCGCTTAATTAATTTGCGCAAAAAATATAAAGCCTTGCGGATTTCGGGCTCCAATCCAATTGAGACAGAACAATTTAGGTGGTTGATTGGCCCGTGGTTAGCAGAAGAACAAGGCCAAGGTAAAAAGGTAATTGGGTGGCAGACTAAAGACCTAGAAGAAGAAAATGAGTTGTTCGTTCTCTTGAATTTTGCTAGTAAAGAAATAAATGTAGATTTAAAATTTAGAGAACAGAATACTACTTGGGTCCAAGTAGCAAATATAGAGGAGGTTAGGGATTTAGAAGGACCAAAAGAAAAAGATAAAACTCTCAAAGTAAATAATAAGACTACAGATTTTAAATTGCCAGCTTATAGTGGATTTATATTTAAAAAGCTAAAGTAATCAGTTGCTTTGGATCTATTAAGCAAATCAACAGGAGGTTTTTCCTCCTGTTTTGATGATTATAAAATAGTTAAAGTTTAGTAGTTGTGCCCTTTAATTTTTTAAGTAATAACCAACTACCACTAAAAAATAAGATAATTCCTATTAGATTAAACCAGACTGGTTGAAACTGAGTAGCAGTACTTAATTTAGTATTAAATCCGGGAATCCTAATTGACGTAAAATAAATTAATAGAGGAGGAATCAGATTAAAGAATAGATTGGCAATTATACAGTTTAATAGTGATTTGTTTTGAATATAGAGCCAACTTAATAATAGACTGATAGTTAAGGTTGTCAATAAATTGTGGAAACTGAAATTAATTAAGACTTCAAAAGTCATAGTAGTTAAAATTGCTATTTCAGTTTTATAATTAGAAAGTAATCCGCGCAAAATTAGACCCCTAAGTAAAAATTCTTCTAGTATGATAGTGATTGTAGTCAGGACTAACAATGTAATAATTAATCCTTTAGAGTCTGTAAAAAGAATTTGATTTAATTTAGAAATTATTTCTTCTCTTAAAGGCCAAAAGTTATTTGTGATATTATTAATTTCCGATAGCATGATATTTAAGCCACTAGTAGAAATCAAAAGGGCAATTATTAGTTGGATGTTAGTTTGAGAATCTCTAATTACTGATGGTAATTCAACTTTTTTTGATTTTTCAATCCAAACTATCAGCAACAGGAAACTTATCGGTGTCGCTGCTAGTGCAGAGATTGTTGTTAGATTTTTAAGTGGTAGAGAAATTATAGATTTGAGAAGCGAAAATAAGCTTATTAAAACAAATTGGTTTATGATGAAGATAAAGAAGAACCCCAATAAATCTGAAATACTAAATTTAATTTGTTGCTTGGACATTTGACTAACCCTCCTTTGACAATTATATTATATAGGTTAATCGATCTGTTGTCTAGTTAGTCATTATTTAAAGAAAAGTAGTTTCAAAAGCAGGAATTTAGAGAGAAAAGTTTAAGTAAGTAAAAAGAAAGGAGGAAAATTGATGAACAATAATGATGAATCTATTTTTGCTTTAGATATAGGAACGAGAACAATTGTTGGTGCAGTATTAGAAGAAGAGGATCAGCAATTGAATTTAAAAGCTTCGCAAGTAATTGAACATAAAAATAGATCAATGCTTGATGGTCAGATTCATAATGTAATGGATGTTGCCCACCAGGTCAAAAAGATAAAAAATAATTTAGAAGAAGAATGTGATACTACGCTAACGAAAGTAGGAATTGCTGCTGCAGGACGAGCTTTAAAAACTGTTAAAAGTTCGCACCAGGTTGAATTCAAATCTAAAAAAGAAATTGCTCAAGAAGATATTCGGGTTCTAGAGTTTGGGGCAGTTCAAAATGCACAACAGAAATTGGCTTCTACTGAAACTGAAAATACGGCTAATGGTTATCATTTTGTCGGTTATACAGTTTTAGAAAGTAAATTAGATGGAATTACTGTAGAAAATTTATTAGGTCAGAGTGGTAAACAGATTGAAGTTGATGTAATTGCTACTTTTTTACCGCGAATAGTAGTTGATTCTTTATTAACAGTAATTAGAGAAGCTGATTTGGAGGTGGACCATTTAACCTTAGAGCCAATTGCTGCTTCGCAATTGGTTGTGCCTAAGCAGATGTATAATTTCAATTTAGCTTTAGTAGATATTGGTGCGGGTACTTCGGATATTGCTATTACCAAAGATGGAGCGATAATTGGCTATGCTATGGTACCTGTAGCTGGTGATGAGATTACTGAAGCTATTTGTGAAAATTATATGGTTGATTATCATAATGCTGAACAGGTTAAACGAAAATTGACGACTCAATCAGAAATTACGATTAACAACATATTAGACCAAGAAGAAGTGTTGACGACGAGTAGTGTAGTCAAAAAAATAGAGGCAACAGTAGATGAATTAGCTAGATTAATTAGTGAAGAGATAGTTAATCTGAACGGGACTGAACCACAAGTAGTCATGTGTATTGGAGGAGGTAGTCTAACTCCTTTATTAGAAGATAAGTTAGCCCAAAATTTAGATATGCCTGAAGCTCGAATTGGAATTAAGGATATTGCTAATATTGATTTAGTAGAGGGAGAAATTGCTGATTTAGCAGGTAGCCAGGCAGTGACTCCTTTTGGGATTGCGGTTAGTTGTCAGCAAAATATGAATCGAGCTAACTTTATTGATGTTGAGGTCAATGGTGATCGAGTCCACTTATTTACCTTAACTGAACCTAGAGTAGCTGATGCGTTATTAGCTGCTGAAATTGATCTCAAAGCTCTCAAAGCTAATCCTGGGATGGCTATATCTGTAGAAGTTAATGGTCAAGTGAAGATGTTAAAGGGCACGATGGGGACTAGTGGTCGAATTTTATTGAACGGAACAGAAGTTGATATTGATACAGAGATAAATCAAGGTGATCAGTTGGTAGTTGAATTGGGTGAACAAGGAAAAAAAGCAACAGGGAAAATTGCTGATGTAGTGCCTGATTTACCGACTCGTGAAGTCAAAATCAATGATACTACAATAGAGATAGAGCCTATCTATTATTTGAATGGGCGTCGAGTTAGCTCGGATGCTGAGTTAGAAGATCGCGATGAAGTAAGCTATGAGATATTGCAGACAGCGGGAGAATTAATAGAAGAAGTGCTCGAATTACCACTAGAAGAAATAAAGACAAAAGTGGTCTCTTATCAATTGAACGGTACAAGAAAGAAATATAAAGCTAGGAATTATAAAATTCTATTGAATCAGCAAGAAATTGATTTAAATGCTGAAGTTGACAGTGGTGATCGGTTGATAGTGGAAGAAAAGCAACAAACTGGGTTATTGATCAAAGAAGTTTTAGAGCAAGAAAAGACGGCTGAACAAATAGAAATTACTTTTAATGGTCGTCAGCTACAAGTGCCAAGTATGAACCAGAAGCTACTCAAGAATGGTGAAGGAGCTAACTGGGATGATGTAGTTGGCCCTGGAGATAAGATTGAATATCAAGCGGGGGGAATTAAATTAAATCAATTATTAAATCATATTAATTATAATCTTTCTAATGTGTCAGCAGGGAAACTAGAAGTTAAAAAGAATGGAACCCGAGTTAAGTTTACTGAAGAGTTGACTGATGGGGATGAGATTGATATTTATATTGAAGATGGTTTAAATGAACAAGAAGAAAAAACTAAAGAAGAAATTTCTAAATCAGATTCATTATTACAGTTTAAAAATTAATAAGTGTTGAGAAGAAAAATATATCCTAGTAGCAGGGCGGTCAAGCCCCTGTTGCTTAGGATATTGTTTAACCCTGTAGATTATTAAAAACTTGTTGGAGAGTTTTTCTGAGCCAAAAGATCATTAGTAGAGCAGCAATTGTTTCAGAAATAGGAAAAGCATACCATAAAGTAGCTAACCCATAAAATTTACTCAAGAGATACATCAATGGTAGTAGGATAATGATTTGGCGTAAAAATGATAGAAGTAAGCTAGGAAATCCTTTGCCTAATGCTTGAAAAGTAGTTGAACCAATAATTGCTGGTCCAATAATTGGAAATGCTAGGCTGATTCTTTTTAGAGCTGTGGAACCAATTTTGATTAGTTCTGGATCTTGACTAAATAACGCGATTAATTGTTGGGCAAAACCTTGGAATAATAAGAATCCTGCTGTAGTAAAGCTAATTGCAACAATAAAGCCATATTTGATTGTTTTTTTGATTCGGGCACTATTGTGATGACCATAGTTATAGCCAATGATAGGCATATAACCTTGAGTTAAACCAAAGACAGGCATAAAAACAAAAGATTGTAGTCGGAAATAAATGCCCATTGCTGCTATAGCAAGGTGATTATATTGACTTAGAATCCAATTGACTCCTAAGATCATAATACTTGCTAACAATTGCATTACCATGGCTGGAAAGCCAACTTTATATATTTGGGAGATTATTTTAAAATCAAGCTGAAAACATTTCATTCGCAACTTAAGTTGGTTCTTGTCACTAAAGAGAATAATAGCAACAAAAATTCCACTGATGAATCTTGCTAATACAGTAGCATAGGCTGCTCCTGCAACTCCTAAAGTGGGGAATATCCACCAACCAAAAATAAAAAATGGATCTAATATAATATTAATGATTGCTCCAATTAGCATGGTAAGCATCGGCACAAAAGTATTACCTTCACCACGGAGAATATTGTTAGCGACAATCGGGAAGAACATTGCTATTGAGCCTAACATTATGATTCTAATATATTCTGTTCCGAGCTTAATTAATTGGGGGTCATTAGTTAATAGTCGAAATAAATTTTCTGAAAAAAAGTGAGCAATAACTAAAAATAATAGACCATAAACTATTGTGATGGCAATAGCATGTTCAGCAGCATTATCAGCTCTTTCGTCTTTTCCTTGGCCTAATAGCCTAGAAATCAGAGAGCTACTTCCGATACCTGTTCCTACTGCTATGGCTATTAATAGTATCTGGATGGGGAAGGATAAAGATAATGCGGATAAAGCTTGATTACTATAACGTCCGACATAGATACTATCAACTACATTATATAAAGCTTGGATAGCCATACCAATAATTGAGGGTACAGATAGTTTGAAGAGTAATGGTAAAATCTTTTCAGTACCTAGACGATCTGATTTTTTAGTTAGTTTCATAGTGCAAGTCCTCCTATTTGAAGTAGAATATTGATTATTTTTTGACAATAATTTAATTATACATAAGATATAAACTAATATCAATTGAATCTGGAGTTTTACGGTAATAATAGTGATAAATTTAGAGGAGGTTTAGTTATGAGTTGGGCTAGTGTAGATTTAGTTTTTCTGTTATTAACAGGTGGATTAATTAGTGTAATTAATTTTTTAGCTGCTAAATTGCCTAGTAAAATATTAATAAAAGGACAAAGTAATCAAGTAATATTTTCTTTGGCTAAAAAGAAAATAAAATGGTTAATATTAGGTTTGAGTTTGTATGTCTGGTTGATGGAATTTTTAATTTTAAATCAGTTATTATTATTAAGATTAGTTAGTCCCTTATTATTACAGGGGAGTTTATTTTCTTTATTAGTAATTACTAGTTTAGGGCATCGGAAATTAGGCGAAAGATTAAGCATAGCAAGTTTTATATTTTTTGTAATAAGTGTTATTTATTTTGTGGTTTAGAAATTTTCTTAAAAACAAGTTGCTCTTTAATGGCAATCAACTGATTATTAGTAGCTACTTCCCATAAATCAGCAAGTTTTACTGTCGGGGGCACAAAAATTTTCTCTTTCTTTAATGATGCTTGAGAAAAATTAAAACTTGTTTGCGGATTGAAATATTGCCAAGCTTGTTTTGTTAAGTATAATTTTTTATTGTTAATTTTAATTGTATTGAGCAAGCCAAATAGTTGGCGATCTTCGGAGCTGAATTTTTTTAAATTTAATTCTTGATAAGCAAATTTTAATGGTATATGTTCATTTTGGGGATAATTGCTTAAAACAGCGATTATTTTACGAATTTCAGTAGCCGAGTGGGGCATAAAAGTAGTTATAGCAGTTAATATCTTTTCCTGGCGAGAAGTTTTCAACCAGGAATAAAAGTTCTGGCTAATTGTAAAATCTGTAGTTAATAAGTTGTGTTGTTGACTATATTGCAAAATCTTGTTTAGTAATTTAGTAGCTGAAAGATTGCTAGTATTGATTTTTTTTAATAATGATATTAGTTCTTCTATAGTTTGGTCGTGGTCTTGTCTAGCTGTTACTTCTATTTTAGCTAGAGATAGGATTAGATAATGGAATAAAGATAAATTAATTTGTTGTTGAGTAGTTACTTCTCCTAGATTGAATTTTTTAATTTTAGATTCAGTATCTTTTTTTGATTGCTTAGTTTTATTGCCTTTATTTTTATTATCTTCTTTAGTGAAGAGGTTTTGCAATAATGGCTTTAATTCTGAAAAAAGATAACAGAAATTGTTTCGTTCATAAATCAGACCGTGTTGTAATAGATTGTGATAACTATTTAAATTAATACTATCTTTATTGATTGATTCTGTTGTTGATAATTTTTTTAGAATTTGTTGACTAGTCTGACTTAATTTATTAGCAGTTAAGTTCTTTAAATATTGGGAGTCAAGCAGTTTGTTTTTGATTTGATTATTTAGCCAATTGCGTGAGAAATCTGAATTATAATAAATACGATGTCTAGTAGCAATTTTTTTAATCCTAGTTTCAGTTACTTCTTTCAAATAAGTTGTTAGTTTCATCTAACTCCTCCTTTAAGTAGCTTATCTTTTAATATAATTATTATGTAAGTTAATAATCTTAGATTACTCTTTTAGGATAATATTACTAAAAAATATACTTATTACTAGTAACATTGTGGGAGTAATTTTAATAAGTATAAGAGTAGATGGGAAAAATTCTAGGAGGAGGAATTAAGTATGAGTGATAAACAATTAGCAAAAGAAGAGTTGGCTACTAAGTTAGGACTTGACCAGGAACTCATTGAGGAACTAGGAGCGGAAAAATTAACAGAAGAACAATTGCAGATGCTACATACTGTAATTAATTTACATTCTGAAGATCGCCAAGCTTTGACAAATCTTTTAGAAGAAGCTGGTTTAGATAATATGTTAGATGATATATCAGATTTGCGGCAAGAAGAGGTGAATGACCAGTCTGATTTGTTGGATTTGTTAGAGCAAATTAGAGAAATGCTGGCAGAAAAAGAATTGCAATCATAGGTAAAAGTAATAGTTACTATTTTTAACAAGGATTTTTTGAATTTATCAAGAAAGATTAGATATACGGTAATTTTTTAAGAGGGGGTTGAATTATGAATTTAAACATAGTAATTGGAGGAAGAGCAGGTCAAGGTTTGAAAACTTTAAGCAATATTTTAAGTAAAACCTTTTTTAAGATGGGCTTCAATGTTTATTCTAGTAAAGACTATATGTCTCGTGTTCGTGGTGGGCATAACTTTATGAGCATTAGGATTGGTACTGAAGAAATAACTGGTCCATCTACAGAAGAAGATGTTTTATTAGCATTGAATGAAGAGACTATTGAACGCCATCAAGAGAATTTAACTGAGGATGGGGTAATCATCTATGATGGTGAAGTTGATGGTCTAGATAGTAATCTCGTTTCTGTAGCTGCTGGAGAAATCGCTAAAGAAATTGGTAATTCTAAGGTTGCTAATACAGTTTTTGTTGGGGCATTATTGAAATTATTAGATTTAGAATTAGATGTTACACAAAAGATAGTAACTAAGTATTTTGAAAAGAAGAGCGCTGAAATATCTGAAATTAATGTAGAAGCTTTAGAGCAAGGTTATCAAACGGTAGATAATCAATTTTCTCTACCAGAGGTTTCAGCTAATGAAGGTCAACTGATGATTAGTGGTAACGATGCAGTAGGATTAGGAGCAGTAATGGCAGGAGTAAAGTTTTATTCTGCTTATCCAATGACTCCTTCTACAGGAATAATGAATTATATAGCTAGTAAAGAGAATGAATTAGGAATTGTAGTTGAACAAGCTGAAGATGAGATTGCAGCTATCAATATGGCCATTGGAGCATCTTATAGTGGAGTTAGAGCTATGACTGGTACTTCTGGTGGTGGATTTTCCTTGATGAATGAGGGATTGGGACTAGCTGGAATTACTGAAACACCGTTAGTAATTGCAGAAGTGCAACGACCCGGTCCTGCTACTGGATTGCCAACTAGAACTGGGCAAGGTGATTTATCTTTTGTAATTAATGCTTCACAAGGTGAATTTCCTTTATTCGTTGTAGCGCCAAAGACGGCTGAAGATGCTTTTTATCAGACTGTTAGAGCCTTTAATTTGGCAGACAAATACCAGATTCCGGTGATTATCTTAAGTGATACTTTCTTAGCTGATTCTAAAAAGAATATTGCCGAATTTGATTTGGATAGTATAGAAATTAATTCTGGATTCATGTCGGATAAAGAGGCAGCTCAAGTTGAGGATTATAAACGTTATCAATTAACTGATGATGGTATTTCTCCTCTTGCTTATCCTGGTCAACTAGAAGATGATGTAGTATTGCTTGATAGTGATGAGCATGATGAGTATGGTCATATTATTGAAGATGCTGAGACTAGAGTCAAGATGGTAGAAAAAAGAGATCAGAAGATGCAGAAATTAGCCGAAGAAGATTTAGTTGGGCCTGAGTACCTTGGCCCAGATGAGATAGATTATTTATTAGTCGGTTGGGGTTCTACTTATGGACCTCTATTAGAAGCACAAGAGTTATTAGCTGCTGCTGGAGTTAAAGTAGGATTCTTATCTTTCAATGATGTGTGGCCTTTACCAACTGAAAAATTAGAAGAATTAGCAGCTAAGGATTTAGAATTAATAGTTGTTGAAAATAATTATACAGCTCAATTTGCTAAATTAGTCAGAGGAGAAACAGGAATTAATGCCCAACATAATATTTTGAAGTATGATGGGCGACCATTTACAGGAAAAGAAATTTATAATCGAATTCAAGAAGAGGTGATGGAGTAATGGTAGATACAGCTATCTATGAGGGTGATCGTGAAACTGCATGGTGTCCTGGTTGTGGGAACTTTCCGTTGCGTCAAATATTAGTTGATGCTTTAGCTGATTTAGAGTTAAAACCATCTGAGGTAACAATGTTTACTGGTATCGGACAAGCGCCTAAAATGCCTCATTATATGAAAGTTAATGGATTTAATGGATTGCATGGGCGGGCTTTACCTCCAGCAATCGGAATGAGAGTTGCTAATAAGGATATGAAGGTGATTGTAGAAACAGGTGATGGTAATGCCTATGGTGAGGGTGGCAATCACTTGTTGCATAATATTAGACGAAATCCTGATTTGGCCCATTTTGTTCATGATAATCAAATTTATGGTTTAACGAAAGGTCAAGCTTCGCCAACCACAGGAACCGATATTAAAACTGCTGTACAGCCCAATGGAATTACTGCTCAGCCCCTTAATCCAATAAAATTAGCTGTAAGTATGGAGGCTAGTTTTGTAGCCCGCGGATTTGTAGGGAATAAAGAACACTTAAAAAGCCTGATGCAAGAAGCAATTAAACATCGTGGTTATGCTTTAATTGATATTTTACAGCCTTGTGTTTCATTTAATAAGGTTAATACTTATCAGTGGTATGCTAAACGTGTTTATGAATTAGATGATGACTATGATCCAACTGATTATAAAGCTGCTCAGGAAAAATCAGAAGAATGGGGCGATGATATCCCCTTAGGTGTTATTTATAAGAATGAAGATAAAGCAATTTTCCATGATAAATTACCACAGTTAGGTGAAGAGCCTCTAGTAGATAAAGAAATTGAGCCACAAGATATGAAAGATTTATTAAATCAATTCAAATAAAATCAGATTATTAAAAGCCAGCTCATTAAATGGGCTGGCTTTTTTTAATTATAAACAGGAATTTAAATCTACAAGTAGAAATAATACTGTAGAGTTAATTATTTCTAACAATAAAAGATAATGTAGGGAGTTGGTAACATGGACGTATTTGTAGCACGACAGCCTATTTTTGATCGACAAGAAAATGTTTATGGCTATGAGCTATTATACCGTGATGGTTTTGATAATTTTTATAATCATATCGATGGTGATGTAGCAACTTCTGAAGTTTTAAATAGTAGCTTTTTTCTAATTGGAATGGATACGTTAACTGAAGGGAAAAGAGCTTTTATCAATTTCACTACTAATCTACTTAAAAATAAAGTACCAGCAATGTTTGAAAATAAATTAATTATAATTGAAATTTTAGAAAATGTAGAGTTAAATTCTCAGGTGATAGAGCAATGTAAAAAATATAAACAAGATAATTATGTTATTGCTTTAGATGATTTTGTTTTCCAACCTAAATATCTATCAATATTAGATTTAGCGGATATAATCAAGGTGGATTTTTTAGCAACTTCTCAAGAAGAACGGAAAAACTTAGCAAGTATTGCGCAACAAAAAGATATTGCAGTATTAGCTGAAAAAGTTGAAACAAGAGAAGAATTTGAAGAAGCACTTGATTTAGGATGTTCTTATTTTCAGGGCTATTTTTTTAGTAAACCAGTTGTAATGACAGGAAAGGATTTACCCATTTCTCCTGCAAACTATTTTGAGATACTAAATGAATTACATACTACAGAACCAGATTTAGATAAAATTGCAACCATTTTAGAACGGGACTTATCTTTATCTTATAAATTGTTAAAGTTGATCAATTCAGCTGCTTTTCCTATCAGAACTAGAATTGATTCAATTAAAAATGCTGTGACTATGTTAGGAATTAATGAATTTGAGAAATGGATCAATCTCATAATATTAAAAGAATTAGGGGACAACAAGCCACGAGAAATAATTCGATTGTCGATTATTAGGGCTAAATTTTGTGAACAAATAGCAGAAGAATTAGATTTAGTAGAAGAAAAATCAGAAATTTTCATAATGGGTATGTTTTCTCTATTAGATGTATTGATGAATCAAAAGTTAAATCAATTATTGCAAGGGTTACCAATTTCTCAAAAGATAAAAGATGCACTATTAGATGGTGAGGGATTATTTGGTGATATTTATCAGTTAGTTGTAGCCTATGAAAAAGCAGAATGGGAGAAGATGTCTGCTAGAGTTGATAAATTAGGATTAAAAGAAGAAAAGATAGCAGACCTATATTTGGAGGCAATTGAATGGTCTAATTTGATCATTGGATAATATATATAATTTAAAATACTATTTCGAGTAAAATCGCCTATTAGGGCGATTTTTTTATTTTTAATAGATTTAAATTAGCAGATTAATCTATGCAACCATATTATATTAAAAAGGAGGGGGAGAGAATGAATCAATTTGTTGAAATTAATTATAATTATTCTATGTTAACGGAGTTAATAAAAGATTTAAAATGTAAAGTAGTGACTGTAATTATTAAAGCGGGAGGTAATTGCAAAAATAAAGGCTGTTGCTGTTCACAAAAGGGATATCTTTGTAAATTAAATCATAATGTGCTCCAATTATTTAATGAAAAGAAAAATAGAGATATCTATATTCCAGTAGATTCTATAGCAGTAATTATTATTTCTGGTCAATCTAAAACCAAAAAAGAAAATACGACTGATAAACAACATGAAAATAATGAAATTAAAGGGGCAAATGGGCAAGAAGCTGTGACTGATGAAACTGATAGCAATAAAGATATTGGAGAAGTTGATAATACAGTTGAGAAAGATAAAACAGAAGATGAAGAGAAGAAAGAAATAAAAAAGGAAGATAATAAAAATAGCCAGATATATGGTTATGGAAGGAAAATAAACATTGATTTTTTAAAGGAAAAAAGGAATTTTGCGGTTACAGAAATAAATATAACTGAGCTATCATTGTCTATCTGCTCTGTAAAAGAAGTAGAAAACAATTTTGTTTATTATTTTCATAAAGATGGAATTAATGACCAAGCAATAGAATTGCTATTGTCACCAGCAGGTCCCGGCTGTATTGAAAAAGTAACTACTAATCGTGCAGAAACAAAGGCAATAATTAAGGGCCAAGGACTATTATATATTGATTCAAAAGATAAAGGAGAATATGATTTTAAATTGTTAGTCACTAGTAATAAAGTTGTAATTAAAATAAATGATAAAGACAGAATTTTAGAAAAACATGATAAAAATTTAGTGGGAGTTTGTGAACAAAAGGAAACACCATTCATTATTAATAATGAATGATAAGTTTTACAGTTGATTATTAAGGGTTATATTTGTTTTATTAAGTAGAAGAAGATTGAAAATGGATAATTAAAAAAACTAAAATTTAAGCTCGGTGAACATTTATATTGCCTTGATTGTTGATTTTGACATTGTTTTATATAGAAAAAGGTAACAAATATATCTTGTCCGACATATTATATAACAAACCAAAAGAGAAAGGAGAATATTAATGTCTAATAATATTGAAGAGTTTGATATTGATGTTTTGTCAGCTGCGATAGCAGAAGCTATAGC
>JBNJDB010000015.1:0-21417 GCA_051744465.1 Bacillota bacterium
TAGAATGGGATTGCCTTATCAGGATAAAGGATTAAATATTATTTCTTTAATTGTTGATGGTACTAATGATCAACTAGGAGCATTAGCTGGTAAATTAGGAAATGTTACTGGAGTTGAAGTTAAAACAATGATGACGGAAGGATGAGTCTAAGAAAGGGATGGAAAAGATGTCGATTGGTATTATGGGTGCTATGGAGATTGAGATAAAGATTTTAAAAGAAGATATGGATTTAGAAGATAAGGTAAAAAAAGCAGGAATGATTTTTTATGTCGGGCATTTAGCAGAAACTAAAATTGTATTAGTTAAATCTGGAATTGGTAAAGTAAATGCTGCTATTTGTACGCAGATTTTAATTGACGATTTTAATATTACCCAGCTTATTTTTACTGGGGTGGCTGGTGCAATAGACTCTGATTTAGAAGTAGAAGATATTATTATTTCGACGGATTTAATCCAACATGATGTTGATGCAACTGCATTTGGAAATCGTCAAGCAGGCGAAATCCCTGAATTAGATAGGATAGCTTTTGATGCTGATGAAAAGTTGATTAATTTAGCTTTTGAAGCTGGGGAAAATGTATTGCAAGGTGAAGAGAATAAGGTTTATAAAGGTCGAGTTTTATCAGGAGATCAATTTATTTCTGACAAAACTAAAGTGCAAGAATTAAAAGAACAGTTTGCCGGCCATTGTACTGAAATGGAAGGTGCTGCAGTAGCTCAAGTTGCTTATTTGAATCAACTTCCTTTTGTAATCATTAGGTCGATTTCTGATAAAGCTGATGGGAAAGCAGATATTTCTTTTAATAAATTTGCTAGGATAGCAGCTGAGCATTCTCATAACATTGTTGTCTCAATGCTAGAAAAACTTAATTAATAGTTGACGTTAATTAAGACTTGTATTATAATGATATACAAACTGAATATTGGAATAAAGCAATCATAGAGAAGAGTAAATAAAGTAGAAGTTATAGCGAATCAGGGATAGTGGAAGCCTGAGAATGGAAACTTTATTGGAAATCATCTCTTAGCTGTTTTAATGAACAGATTTATTTCTAATTAGTTAGAACCGGTGAAAACCGTTAAATTGGAAGAGTGAATATATGATTTAAGACATATATTAACTAGGGTGGTATCGCGATTAAACCTCGTCCCTGAGTAGGGGCGAGGTTTATATATTTTTTGGGTATGAATTTGTTTTTTTACTTGTATGTTGTGATTTGTGTGCTTTTGATTTTAACTATCAACTATTAATTGTAAATTATTAAAAAGGGGAGTGTAAAAATGGATTATAAAGATACGTTAAATTTACCAGAATCAGATTTTCCAATGCGGGCTAATCTTTCCGAGCGAGAACCTGATTTTCAAAAATATTGGGCAGAAAAAGATATTTATCAACAAGCATTAGATAAAAGAGAGGGTGCGGAAAAGTTTATTTTACATGATGGCCCACCTTATGCTAATGGAGATATTCATATTGGGCATGCTTTAAATAAGACTCTAAAAGATATTGTAACACGTTATAATCATTTAAAAGGATATCAAGCACCTTATGTTCCAGGTTGGGATACACATGGTCTACCAATTGAACATAAAGTTACTAAGGATTTAGGCGATAAAAGAAAAGAATTGAGTACTAAAGAATTGCGAGATAAATGTAAGGATTATGCTCTTAATTATGTGGAACGACAGAAGAAGCAATTTAAAAGGTTAGGAGTTTGGGGCGATTGGGATAATCCCTATATTACCTTAGAACCAGAATATGAGGCAAAGCAGATTGAAGTCTTTGGAGAAATGGCTTTAGAGGGTTTGTTTTATCAAGGATTAAAACCAGTTCATTGGTGTACTAGTTGTGAAACTGCTCTTGCCGAAGCAGAAATTGAATATAAAGAGATAAATGGACCTTCTATTTATGTTAAGTTTCCAGTACAAGAGGGTCAAGAATTAGGTGGGGAAGAACTAACAGATGATGATTATGTTGTAATTTGGACTACTACTCCGTGGACAATACCTTCTAACTTAGCAATTACTGTGCACCCTGATTTTGAATATGTGATTGCTAGAGCAGATGGAGATAAAATTGTAGTAGCAAAAGAATTATTAGATAGTGTTGCAGATACTTGTGGAATTGAAGATTATAAAGTCTTATCTGAATTCACAGGTGAAGATTTAGAAGATGTAGTTTGTAGTCATCCATTTGCTGATCGTGAATCACCAATTATTTTAGGCGATCATGTTACATTAGAAAATGGTACTGGTTGTGTTCATACAGCACCTGGTCATGGACATGAAGACTATGTTGTAGGGCAAGAGTATGGACTTGATGTTTATGCTCCAATGGATGATAAAGGAGTCTTTACTGCAGAAGCAGGACCTGACTTTGATGGGAAACATTACGATAAAGCTAATATCAAAGTAACTGATTTATTAAAAGAAGATGATTTATTAATGAACTTAGATTTTGTTGATCATTCTTATCCTCATTGTTGGAGATGTAAGAATCCGGTTATTTTTCGAGCAACTGAACAATGGTTTGCTTCTATAGATAAGATAAAAGATGAAGCTTTAGATGCAATTAAGGATGTAGATTGGTATCCTGAGTGGGGCGAAGGTAGAATTGAAAATATGGTTGCAAATAGAAATGATTGGTGTATTTCCCGCCAGCGAGTTTGGGGTGTGCCGATTCCAATTTTTTATTGTGATGATTGTGGTGAACCTTTAGTTACAGAAGAAACAATTAATAGTGTGCAAGAATTATTTGCTACAAGAGGTTCAGGTAGCTGGTATGAACTTGAAGCTGCTGAAATATTACCGGATGATATCGAGTGTCAATCTTGTGGGCATGATAAATTTGAACAAGAAGAAGATATTATGGATGTTTGGTTTGATTCTGGTGCTAGCCATGCTGCTGTATTAGAAAATTATGATGGATTAACTAGACCGGCTGATTTATATTTAGAGGGGACTGACCAATATCGTGGTTGGTTTAATTCTTCTTTATTAACTTCTATTGCTGCTAAGGGGGAAGCTCCTTATAAAGCTGTTGTTACTAATGGTTTTACAGTAGATAAAAAAGGTAAGAAAATGTCTAAATCAATTGGTAATGTAGTTTCTCCTCATGAAATTATTGATCAGTACGGTGCAGATATTTTGCGATTATGGGTTGCTTCTTCTAACTTTAAAGAAGATGTTAGAGTTTCTGATAAAATTCTAGAAGAAAACTCTGAAGTTTATCGTAGAATCAGAAATACTTCACGGTTTGTTTTAGGTAATTTATCTGATTTTGATCCTAGTCAGGATAGTTTAGATTATGATCAATTAACTGAAATTGATCAGTGGGCATTAATGAAGTTGCAAAATGTTCTTAAAATAGCAAATGAGGCATATGAAGATTATGAATACCATAGAGTGTATCATGCTGTTCATAACTTCTTTAGAGTGGAAATGAGTTCATTTTACATGGATGTGCTAAAAGATAGGTTGTATGTTTTAGGTGAAGATAATCCAATTAGGCGTTCAGCTCAAACAGCTTTATATCAAATCTTAGTTACTTTAACTAAGATAATGTCGCCGATATTAGTTCATACTGCTGAAGAAATTTGGCAACAACTACCTGGTGAGCGCGAAGAAAGTATTTTCTTAACTGAGTGGCCTGAGGTTAACGAAGAATATTTTGCAGAAGAATTAGAAACTAAATGGGCTAAATTGTTAGAAATTAGAGAAGATGTTTCTAAGTCTCTAGAGATTGCCCGTAATGATGATTTGATTGGTCATTCATTGGATGCAGAAATTGAATTATATCCAACAGAAGATTTAGAGCAATTTTTAAAGCAGTTTGATGATTTAGCAGAATTATTTATTGTTTCTAAAGCTACTGTGTGTAATCTTGACCAAGCTCCAGAAAAATTGTATACAGGAGAAGAGACTGCTATAAAAGTAAAAGTAAAAAATGCTCCAGGAGAAAAGTGTGAACGGTGTTGGAAATATAGTCCAACTGTAGGAGCAAGCGAAGAAAGTTCAGAGATTTGTTCTAGTTGTTCGACTATTGTTGAGCAACTGTAGGATTTGAAAATAAATTATAAAGTCTGTAGTTTTTAGCTACAGACTTTTTTATTCTACATTGCTTAGTTGTTTCAGTTAGATATGATAGTTTTTTTAATTATTTAAAGGAATTATAAGCAGTTTAATAGTATTATAATATTAGGTAGTAATTCAAAATCAATCTCTTACTAACTGATAAAAAATGCTAGTTTTTAAGATGTATTTGTCTAGGCTAGTAGATATTAAAGGAGGGGCTATTTTGGGCACAAGTAGTTTAATAATGTTTGGTCTAGTAATTGGTTTAGCAATAATCTGGTTTTTGCTAAGCATATTCACTGATCAATTTGTAAGTGAATTTTCATTTATAATTCCACTAATAATAGTTGAGTATACTTATCATTTAGTATTTTCTACTACTATATTAGAAACTCTGTTATCTTTATATATAATTATGATTATAACTATTTTGGTTTTTGATCAATTTGGAGCTATTTTGGCTTTTATAAATAATATTTTAATTTTAGTTGTATTTTATGATTTGAAGACGTTGGAGTTAGGGTTCCAAAGTTTAATATTTTTAATAATAACTATATATATATTCGCAATAATAAAAAAATATAAAGAACAAGATAATAATATTCGTGAATTGAATTCAAATTTATCAAATCAAGTAAAAGAATTAAAGGTTTTGAGAAATATAAGTACTATTTTGCAGGGAACTTTGGAATTAAATAAAGTGCTGCATATTATTTTATCAGCGGTAACAGCTGGTTATGGATTGGAATTCAATCGAGCAATGTTATTTTTAGTTGAGGATGGCGAGTTGGAAGGAGAAATGGCAATTGGTCCGTTGAATAAAGAAGAAGGATTACAAATATGGCAACGAGTTGCTCAGGATAAATTGAATTTAGATGATATGATTGAAATTACTGAAGAAGTTGAAGATTTAGATGAAAATTTAAATGATATAATTACTAAGTTATCTTTTAGCTTAGAAGAAGAAAATGTTATTACAAAGATAATTAATGAGCAGGAATCTTATATAGTGGAAGAGATAGATAAATCAGATAGTTTCCAGAAAAAATTATCTAATGAGATTCAACTGAAAGAATTTATTATTGTTCCTCTTGTAGTTAAAGGGAAAACAATTGGGGTTTTATGTGCTGACAATATAGCTAATGGTAATAAAATAACCTATGATGATATTGATTCGTTACTGCCTTTTGCTAATCAAGCAGCTTTAGCAATAGAAAGTACTAGATTATATAAATTAAAAGAAAGAATGGCAATTAGAGATAATTTAACTGATTTATATAACCAAAGATATTTTGAACAAAGTTTAGCAGAGGAAGTACAACAGGCTAAAGAAGCTGGTGAAAAATTAGGGTTATTAATTGCTGATATTGATTATTTTAAAGTATATAATGATAACAATGGCCATCCAGCTGGGAATACTGCTTTGACTAAATTGGCTAAAATTTTACAGGATGGCTTTCGCGATAATGATATTGTTTGCAGATTTGGAGGAGAAGAATTTGCTATAATTTTACCAAATGTCAACATTGAAGAATTAGTTAAAGCAGCAAACAGAATTTGTAATAGAGTAGAAGACACTCACTTTGAAAATCAAGAACAACAGCCCAATAATAATTTTACTATTAGTATAGGAGGTAGTATCTTGCCTAATGATACTACTAAAGAAGATGAGCTTTTATCTTATGCAGATACTGCTTTATACTATGCTAAGGATAAGGGGCGGAATAGGGTTGAATTGTATAGAGATTATATAAGTAATAAAAAAGAGGGGGGAGAATAATGGTTAGTATTTTACCTTTGATTATTTTAATATATGTAGGTTTAGTTATATTTTTTGGTGATAGAATTTATTTTGCCCTCTTACATTTTATTGCTAAGAAAAAATTAGAAAAGATTGGTTATGAAATAGAAGAATTAGATTTTTCTTTTGAACAGATTGTTTATTTAATATCTACTCCAAGTAGTAACTATAAACTAGCTAATTCAGATTGTGAATATAAGATTGAAATGTTAAATCGTTCTGTTCTCTGGCCGACACTTGATTTAATAAAAATAGTTGCTGAGACTGAAGAAGATAAAATGAATTTAGCTCTAATTAAAAAAGATAAATTTCCTGTTCCTATTTTAGATACATTGGTTTATCATGACCAGATTAGCCAATGGGAGTATGATTTATTCATTTCTTATATTTTCTCCCACCCGCGGACTCACAAATTATTACTAGATGAAGTAAAAAGAACGGTTACAGAGTGATAATTCTTGCAAAATTGTCTCGATTTATGATATATTAGTAAGTACTATCTATATAATGATATATTAGTAATAGAAAATTATACTTACAAGTAAAGAAACTTTTTTATATACATAGTAAAATTAAATTTAGAATTAGGGAGGAATAATCATGGATATAAATCTAATTAATATTGGTTTTGGTAATATTGCAGCTGCAAATAGGATTATAGCTATTGTGAGTCCTGAGTCTGCACCAATTAAGAGGGTTATTCAAGATGCCCGAGATAGAGGTATGTTAATTGATGCTACTTATGGACGTCGTACACGAGCTGTAGTCATTACTGATAGTGACCATGTTATTTTATCTGCTGTACAGCCAGAAACTGTATCACAAAGATTGGATGATGATGAGGAATAAGACTATAAGGAGGCATAAATAAGATGTTTGACTCACAAGATAATAGAGGAAATCTAATAATTTTATCTGGCCCATCAGCAGTGGGGAAAGGGACTATTTTAGCACAACTAATGGATAATTATGATGATATTCATTATTCTGTTTCTGCTACTACAAGAGAAGCTAGATCAGGAGAAGAAAATGGAATAGATTATTATTTCATGTCTGAAAAAAACTTTAAATCATTAGTAGAAGATGATCAGTTTTTAGAATGGGCCAAGGTTCATGATAATTACTATGGAACTCCTAAGAAATATGTAGAAGAGACGCTAGATCAGGGAGAAGATGTTATTTTAGAAATTGATATTCAAGGTGCTGCTCAAATTAAAAATAAATATCCAGAAGGGATTTTTATTTTTTTATTGCCTCCTTCTTTAGAAGAGTTAAAAGCAAGAATTCATCAACGTGGAACCGAGACAGAAGAAGCAATTAAGACTAGATTAAAAAATGCTGAAAAAGAGATGAGTAAAGTAAAAGACTATGATTATGCTATTGTTAATGATAAGATTAAAACAGCAGTAAATAAAGTTAAATCAGTTATTATAGCAGAAAGATGTAAGATATAATTATATCTTAGAGGAATGTATTTTTTAAATTTTACTAAAAATATTTTGTTTATGATGGTATTGTTTTTAGTTTTTGAAGTTGATTTTATGGTTTCAATTGTCAATTTTCCATTCTCAATTTTCAATTTATTTTAAGATTGCTGGTAATTAGCAATCTAGTTCAGTACTATGATAATAGTAATAAATTTATTTGAAAGAACTAATACTATATATGGAGGGGATTATTATGTTAGCAGGAATTAATAAGGATAATGTAGTAGAGCAGTGTGGAGGATCTAGTTTTGTTGCTGCTGTAATTGCAGCTAAGCGGGCTAGAGAGATTCATGATGAAAAGAATGAATTATTAGACGAAGATGAATATCAAGGCGTTAAGGATGTTTCTAAAGCGTATGAAGAAATTGAAGCAGGCAAAATTAAGCCTAAGGAGTAATTGAACATGTTAGAAAATAAAAATATTGTTGTTGGAGTGACTGGTGGAATTGCTGCTTATAAAGCGGTAGAAATTGTTAGTCGTCTAAAAAAATTAGGGGCCAATGTAGATGTAATTATGACTGAATCGGCGACTGAATTTGTTAAACCACTAACCTTTCAATCAATTAGTCATAATCCAGTCTGCGAAGCTATGTTTGGTACTCCAAACAATTGGGATGTAGAGCATATAGCATTAGCTAAAAAAGCAGATTTGATGTTAGTTGCTCCTGCAACAGCTAATATCATGGGTAAGTTGGCTAATGGTATTGCTGATGATATGTTGTCTACTACTATAATGGCAACTAAAGCTCCAGTTTTAATTGCCCCAGCTATGAATAAAAATATGTACCAAAATTCTATTGTTCAGGAGAATATATCATACTTAGAGGAGCACCATTATGATATTATTGAAGCTGATGCTGGTTATTTGGCTTGTGGGACAGTAGGGAAAGGACGTTTGCCGGCTCCAGAAGAGATTGCAAAGCAAGTTGTAGTTAGATGTCTAACTGATTTTGATTTAGCAGGTAGAAAAGTTTTGATTACTGCTGGTGGTACGCAAGAATCTTTAGATCCTGTGCGTTATTTGGGCAATCATTCTTCAGGCAAAATGGGGTATAATTTGGCCCGGGTAGCTCAGGCCAGGGGGGCTGAGGTTAGCTTGGTTTCAGCGCCAACTAATTTGGATAAACCATCAGGAGTTGATTTACTAAAAGTTGAAACTGCTGCAGAAATGTATCAGAAAGTTTTAGAACTACAAGAAGAGCAAGATATAATTATAATGGCTGCTGCTGTAGCTGATTATAGACCATCTGAGAGTAATCTTCAAAAGATAAAAAAGGGACCTGCTGAGTTAAGTTTACAGTTGGAAGCAACAACAGATATATTATATCAATTAGGTCAGCAGAAAAGAGATGACCAATTGTTAGTAGGTTTTGCTGCTGAAACAGAGGATTTGTTGGAGAATGCCCAGCAAAAATTAACTAATAAAAGAGCTGATTTTATAGTAGCGAATAATGTTTTAGCAGAGGATATAGGTTTTAATAGTGACAGCAACGAAGTAGTAATTATTAGTCAGCACAAACAGAAGAAGATTGCTAAAGCTGACAAATTAGAAATTGCTATTCATATTTTTGATTATATTCTCAGAAAAGATTTCGCTAGGGAGGAATAAGATGGGAACTGATATAAAAGTAGAGAGTTTTGAATTAGATCATACTAAAGTTGAAGCTCCATATGTTAGAAAAGCCGGTAACTTGACAACTCATAGTGGTGATTTAATTGAAAAATATGATTTGCGGTTAATGCAACCTAATGAAGAAACAATTCCTACTGCTGCTTTGCATACTATTGAACATCTGTTGGCTGGTTTTATGCGCGAAAGAATTGATGGTGTAATAGATATTTCTCCGATGGGCTGTAGAACAGGATTTTATTTAATCAAATTAGGCCAGAGCAATCTAGAGGATATAAAACAATCTTTAATTTCATCTTTAGAAGAAGTTATAGCTACTGAAGAGGTACCAGCTATGACAGCAAAACAATGTGGTAATTATAGAGATCATTCTTTATTTGGTGCTAAAGAGTATGCTAAAGAGGTTTTAAGGGGATTGCAAAGTAACTAATATAACTAATAGTCGTTTTGACAAAACTGGAGAAATTAGTTATAATCTAAGGTAGTAGGATAGTTATTATAGTAGGGTAGTTAGGAAATTATCAGATGTAGGGTCGTAGAAATAGTGGTAGAAGATTAGTAGGTGGATTATTTACCATATTTTTGATAATTTTAGCCGCTCCTACTGGGGGTGGCTTTACTATGTTTGAATTAAAATTTATAAACTTTGAAAGGGTGAGATCAAATGAGAACTAAAGTAGTGAGTAGTTTAATGATTTTATTAATGATTGTTGTGGTAGGGTGTAGTACTGATCAACAAACTGAAACAGAAAAAGACAAGATTGAAATAGGAGTTATTCAAATTGTAGAACACTCAGCTTTAGATTCAGCTCGTAATGGATTCAAAGATTTTTTATCAGAGCAAGGTTATGAAGAGGGAACAGATGTAGTTTATGATTATCAAAATGCTCAAGGTGATATGTCAACTGCCCAAACAATAGCTAAGAGTTTTTCACAAAAAGATTTAGATTTGATTTTAGCTATTGCAACACCAACTTCTCAAGCAGTGGCTAATTCGATTAAGGATACGCCAATCTTAATTACAGCAGTAACTGACCCTAAGAGTGCTGGATTAGTTGAAGATATGGAACAACCTGGAGCTAATTTAACGGGGACTAGTGATTTGACTCCAGTAGGAAAACAACTAGATTTGTTTAATAAATTAGAGAGAGATACGAAAGAAATTGGTATCTTATATAATTCAGGAGAAACTAATTCGGTCTTTTTAAAAGATTTAGCGAAAGAGAAAGCAGAGGAATTAGGATTAAAACTTATAGAAGCCCCTGTTACTTCTAGTAGTGAGGTATATCAGACTGCGCAGTCTTTAGTGGGACGAGTGGATGGTATTTATGTTCCGACAGATAATACCATAGTATCAGCTATTCAATCTGTTATCAAAGTAACTAATAATAATGATTTACCTTTGATTGTGGCTGATAATAATTCAGTTAAAGAAGGAGCCTTAGCTACTTTAGGTATTGATTATTATAAATTAGGAGAACAGACAGGTGCTATGGCGCAAGAGGTTTTAAATGGAGCTAATCCAGGTGAAATACCAATTCAAAGAATTGAAGATGCAGATTTGATTCTTAACTTAGAAGCAGCTGAAAAAACGAATATTGAAGTACCACAGAGTTTAATTGATGATGCAAAAAAAGTTATCAAATAGAGGTGTAGATAATGAGTTTAAGTATGTTATTAGATCCAATAGTACAAGGACTAGTTTTTGGAATTATGGCTTTAGGAGTCTATTTAACATTTCGTATTTTAGATTTTCCTGACTTAACTGTTGATGGTAGTTTTCCCTTAGGAGCAGCAGTAGCGGCAAGGTTGATTATATCTGCTAATTATTCACCTGTGCTGGCAACATTGATTGCTACTGCTTGTGGTATGGTTGCGGGAGTTATAACAGGGGTTTTGAATACAAAGTTAAAAATAACTGGGCTGTTATCTGGTATTTTAACTATGACAGCTTTATATTCGATTAACCTCAGGATAATGGGACGAGCGAATATCCCTTTATTAGGAACAAGTAATATTTTTGATTTACTTACTTCTTTAGGTTTGTCAAGGAAAATAAGTATTTTAGTTTCATTTTTAATTATTTCTTTAATTGCTAAATTTATCATTGATTGGTTCTTACAAACCGAAGTAGGATTAGCACTAAGAGCTACAGGTGATAATAAAGATATGATTAGGAGTTTAGGGGTTAATACAGATAATACAGTAATTTTAGGTTTGGCTTTATCTAATGGTTTAGTTGCTCTATCGGGAGCTCTTATAGCTCAATATCAGGGTTTTACCGATGTTAAGATGGGAATTGGAATGATTGTTATTGGTCTTGCTTCTGTTATTATTGGAGAAGCAGTTATTAGTAGTGATCAAATAAAATGGGCAACTTTAGGTGTCCTATTAGGTTCAATAATTTATAGAGGAGTAATCACAATAGCACTTAGATTGAATTTGAATCCGAATGACTTGAAATTAATCACTGCTTTATTAGTTATTGGTGCTTTAGGAGCTCCTTCTATTAGATCAAAATTAAATGATACTTCCTTAGTGGGGGGTGAATAGTGATGTTGGAATTACAAAATGCTAAAAAAATATTCAATCCTAATACTATAAATGAAAAAATTGCTCTAAAAGAAGTAGATTTGAAGATGGAACGTGGGGAGTTTATTACTGTAATAGGAAGTAATGGTGCTGGTAAATCTACTTTGTTGAATGCTATTGCTGGTAATTATCAATTAACTAGTGGTCAAGTTTCAATTGATAGTAAAGATTTAACAGGAATTGCTGATTTTGATCGAGCTCATTTAGTTAGTCGTGTCTTTCAAGATCCTTTGCAGGGAACTGCAGCGTCAATGACAATTGCTGAAAATTTAGTTTTAGCTTTAAAGCGTAGTGGCAAATTGAATTTAACTACCGGGGTTACTAATGACCGGAGAAAAATATTCAAAGAAGAACTTAGTGTTTTGAATTTAGGTTTAGAGGATAGATTAGATGACAAGGTTGGATTGTTATCAGGAGGTCAGCGACAAGCTTTAACTTTAGTCATGGCTACTATCCAAGAACCAAGTGTATTACTATTAGATGAGCATACTGCTGCTTTAGATCCTAAAACTGCTCAAAAAATAGTAGATATTACTAAGGAGATAGTTGCTCATCATAATTTAACTACAGTAATGGTAACTCATGATTTAGACCATGCTTTGGAGTTAGGGACGAGAACAATTATGATGGATAAAGGACGAATAGTTTTAGATGTTGAAGATGAAGAAAGAAAAGATATGACTATAGATGATTTATTAGATAAATTTGCTAAGGTAAGTGGTCATGAGTTAACTAATGACCGGATTTTATTAGCACAATAGATTTCTTTTGAGGCAGCTATAAGGCTGTCTCTTAATTATGTACTAGTCAAGTTATTAAGCTTGACTAGGTTTAATTTTTAATTGCGATAAGGAGCAATAGATAATAAGCCATCTACAGTAGTTAATTCAATATCATTAGTTTTTAATTTTTCTATTATTATTGGTAATGCCTTAATCGTAGGAGCTAAACTTTGGTCGCGTCCTCCAGCTGAGTGGAATAAAATAATTGCTCCTTTATCTAGATAGGGAATAGTTTTATTTAATACATCTTGTTTCTCTTGTGCCTGCCAATCTAATGAGTCTAATGACCAATTGATTATTTTATAATTCATTCTCTTCATCTTGTCAATTAAATTTTGCGAAATAAAGCCATAGGGAGGACGAAGTAGTCCAGTTTCCTTTTGAATTGTATCTTCAATTATATTTTCAGTAGCTAAAACTTCTGTTGATAGTTGTTGGTCATCTAATTTAGTTAAGTCTTTATGACTCCATGAGTGATTAGCAATAGTATGTCCCTCTTCAAATATTCTGCTGGTTATTTCAGGATATTTTTGCACTTGCGACCCTACTAGAAAAAAGGTTGCTTTAACATTATATTTCTTTAATACATCAAGTACTTGTGGTGTATAAGTTGGGTCGGGACCATCATCAAAAGTTAAAGCTGTTTTTAGTTTTGAGGGTCCTTTAGTATAGACTGTCTGTTCATTATTTTCTTTTAACCTTTTGTCAGGAATTTTAATTGTTTGTTGTTTATAAATTATATTTGGATTTTTAATCTGATTGGTTGAACTTAATTCTGTAATTGTGGTATTAAAGCGGTTAGCAATTTTAAATAATGAATCTCCTGCTTGGGCTTTGTACATAATATTAGCTTGAGCTAATGTAGTTAAACTAAATATTATAAGACTGCCTAATATTAATACTAGTTTGATTTTGGTTTTAAATTTCATTTTTCTGCCTCCTTTTCTAATTTGCAGATTCAGAATATCATATATAATCAAGCTGCTCAAGCTGTAAATATTGGGAAATTAAATACAATTTATAGAAAGCAATAATGAAAGAGCAGGTCTTCAATTTACTAATAGAGTAAAAGTTGAATTATAATCATTGACATAGTTTTGCTGTTTTGATAAAATTAAAGCAGTATATTATAATATTCATACATCAAGAGTAGTGGAGGGACAGGCCCGAAGAAGCTCAGCAACCGCCTAATTAGAAGGAAAGGTGCTAATTCCTGCCAGTTTTTTCTTGGGAGATGTATTAGAGTGATTTTAAAGCTCTCCGGGAGGGGAGTTTTTTGTATTAAACAATAAAAGATTTTATTTATAAGGAGAGGTTAGTAATGACAAATAAACAACTATTTACATCTGAATCAGTTACTGAAGGACATCCCGATAAAGTTGCCGATCAAATTTCTGATGCTATTTTAGATGCAATTTTAGCGAAAGACCCTCAAGCTAGAGTGGCTTGTGAGACATCAGTTACTACAGGAATGGTATTAATTGCAGGTGAAATATCAACTGATTGTTATGTTGATATTCCTAAAGTAGCTCGCAAAACAATTAAAGAAATTGGCTATATTAGGGCTAAATATGGTTTTGATAGTGAAACATGTGCTGTTCTAACTTCAATTGATGAACAGTCTTCTGATATAGCTCAAGGTGTAGATGAAGCTTTTGAATCGCAAGATGGTCAAGAAATTGGTGCGGGTGACCAAGGTCTTATGTTTGGTTATGCTACCAATGAGACTGAAGAGTTGATGCCTTTGCCAATAACCTTGGCCCATAAATTATCAAGAAAATTATCTGAACTTAGAAAAAATAATATTTTGGATTATTTAAGACCGGATGGGAAGACACAAGTAACAGTAGAATATGAAGATAATCAGCCTCAACGAGTAGATACAGTTGTTATTTCAACTCAACATCATCCCGAAGTTAAATTAGAAAAGATAAGAGAGGATATTATAGAATCAGTAATCAAAGAAGTGATAAATCCTAGCTTATTAGATGCTGATACTACATACTATATCAATCCGACAGGAAGATTTGTAATAGGGGGTCCCCAAGGAGATGCTGGTTTAACAGGGAGAAAGATTATTGTTGATACTTATGGTGGAATGGCCCGTCATGGAGGAGGAGCCTTTTCAGGTAAAGATGCTACTAAAGTAGACCGTTCTGCAGCTTATGCTGCTCGTTATGTAGCAAAGAATGTAGTTGCAGCTGGATTAGCTGATCAATGTGAGCTACAATTATCATATGCTATTGGGGTAGCAGAACCGGTATCAATTATGGTTGAGACTTTTGGTACTGCTAATATTCCTGAAGCAAAGATTGAAGAAATAATTAGTGACAATTTTGATTTAAGACCCGGTGAAATTATTAAAGAGCTTGGTTTACGAAATCCTCAGTATAAACAAGTAGCTTCTTATGGGCATTTTGGACGTTCGGATTTGAATTTGAGTTGGGAGAAAACAGATAAAGCTAGTTTATTAGCAAAAGAGGCTAAGTTATAAATTAAAATGAAAAAGCTAACTTCTAATAGAGGTTAGCTTTGTAAAATATTTTTTATTAAAGAAGGGTGAGAGCATGATAACTAATAAATTTTCAATTAAAGAAGCATTCCAAGAAAGTTGGGACTTGTATAGTGATAATTTTTCACTTTTTTTATTGCCGCTAATTATTTGGGGAGGATTATTAATCTTAAGATTTAAGTTAACTCAAACTTCGCTATTATTTTCTCTAGGAATAATGTTTACTTTGATAGTAGTTACTTTTGGAATTGTTAAAGTCTTCTTGAGGTTATATAATGAAAGAGATATTAAATTGGCAGATTTCTTGTTAGAAGGGCAAACGTATTTTAGATTAGTGATTATTAGCTTAATTATAGCTTTGTTTAATAAGTTTTCATCTATTATATTTTTATCTGAAAGATTTTCTATAGAATTAGGTCTAACATTAGCTATACTAGTGATGATAATTTGGGTATTTTTATTTATTAGGTTATCATTTATGGTTTGTTTTGTGATTGAGCAACAACAAGATATAAAAACTGCTTTTCATTCTAGTTTACAGTTAACTGAAAATTCAAGTTTTGATTTGTATATTTTATTAGGAATAATGTCTATTGTTGGTTTATCTGGTATTTTCCCGGGTGTATTTATTGGGATGATTTTTTTAAGTATCCCTTTAAATATAGGAGCATTTGTATTTGTTTATAAAAAATTATTGGAGGAGTAAATTTATGAAAAAGAAAAAGGTATCTATTGTTAGTGCTTTTGATTATGCAGTTCATTTATTACAAGGTAATTATTGGCAAGTTGTTTGGCCAATATTGATTTTAGGCTGTATCGAATCTATTCAAGTAGTGACGGGGGATTATTTCTTTTTAATTCCATTGGTTGTTAATTTTTTGCGAGTAGTTTTGTTATATAGTATTATTAAACATATGTTGAATTTAGCTGAAAGTAAGAATTGTAATTGGTCGGTATTAATTCTTGATAGGGAAAAGTATTTAAATTTATTTTATTATTCTATTCTAGTTTATACACTATTTGAAGCGGGAATATTTGTTAATGATCTATTAAATATTATGCTAGTAGATAAGATTTTTTTGATTCTATTTATTTATTTATGGATTAGATTTTATTTTGCAGCCTTTTTTATAGTTGATTATGGAGTAAACTTATTAGAATCACTGAAATTAAGTTATAAGATTACAGATGGTTTTTTAGCAAAGATGCTAATATTTTTTGTAGTTTTTGTTTTAGTTAATTTGACTGGAATAATAATTGTTATAATTGGAAGATGGTTAGTTACTTATCCAATTATTTTAGGAGCTTCTATCTATATATATCAAAAGTTAATTGATAATTCGGATATTACTGATAATTACAAATCAGAAAAAGTTTATTAATATCATAAAAAAAGGGGATAAATTGTAGTTTTAGGGAGGTATTTCTACAGTTGTCACTAAAGATATAAGATAAGAGTATATTTTTTAAAGTAGATTAACTTTAAATTAATTTGTTGAAAGGAGATAATTATGGTAATTAATAATTTATTAAAGCCTAGAAAAGAGATTATTAACTCTGATTACCAGTTTGACTTAGATGTTGCTAAGCTTAGTTCTCTTAATAGCTTAGAATCTACAACGAATGATTTTTTGATTAGAACATATCCAACAGTTGTTTTAAATAAATTAATTAAAGTTATAAATAAAAAAATGATTGGTTCATCAGATTTAGGATCGGTTGTTTTATCAGGGAATGATGATCTAGGGAAAACACATACTTTGCTCGCAATATATAAATTGTTTGAGAACCCAGATGATGCTAAGAATTGGCTACTTGAAAAAGATTTCAAATTTAATAAATTCAATTTATCAATTTTAAAAAAACAGAGTAAAAATTGTATTATTGAAGCAAATAATACATCTTCTCAAAAGTTATGGGAACCTTTATTTCACAAATTAGATGCAGCTCATTTATTGAAGAGAATAAATGAATATCCTGAAAAAAAAGTTATAAAGAAATTAGTTAATAAAGAATATACAGCTATTTTTATTGATGATTTGGATAAGTGGATAGCTAATAATTCTAAGTTAAAAACTGCTAACAAAAAGTTTTTAGAGAACCTATTAGATCTAGCTAGCACAAATAGTAAATTGTTTGTATTTTCAAGTATTACTAATACTGATGAAGAAATATTAACTGAAATAAAAAATAGTAATACATTATTAATTGATTTAGAAGAATTTAATGAAGAACAAGAAATTATAAATCACAGATTATTTCATTCATTTAATCAAGAAGCTCATAAAAGTGAAATTGTTTCAATAGTAGAAGAATATTTAAATTTATACCAACAAGAAGAGGTAGATATAAGTGCTGATAATTTAGTAAAAGAAGATTTAATAGCAAATTATCCGTTCCATCCAGATTTAATTACATTATTAGATAGTCAAAACGAAATAAAGCGAAGAAATAAATTAATTATATTATCCAATGTAATTAAAAATAATTATCAACAGAAAGAGTTGCTGTTTGTTTCTGATATAGAGTTAAAGGATTTTAATTACTTAGATTCAGAAATTTATAGCGCTTTGCAAAAGGCAATTGAAGATTGTAAAGAAAAAAATATAGATTTAGCTCAAGATATATTAGTTACTATAGCTGCCTATAATGTCTTGAAGGGCAAGCCAGCTTCTGAAATTGAAATTTTGCAAGGAGTTATATCTTTAGCTAGCAAAGACATATCTAAAATTAAATCTAATTTAGCAGAGGTTTCAAAAGTAAGCCAATATTTAATTAATACAGAATCTGGGTATAAAATCAAGGCGAAAAAAGATGCCAGTGCAGTGATAAGTAATAAAGCTAAAAAAATAAGTGAAGAAGTTGCTAAAAAGAAATTAGCTTTTTATATTAGAGATGAATTTTTTAATAGCAAATATAAGATATTTGGTATAGACGAGTTAAGAGATGATCAAAATTTGACTCCCGTTTTAGTATTAGATAATATAGCTGATAAAAGTTTAGATACATTCTTAGAAGAAAACATTTATAATGATAAAAAATTCAAAAATAATTTTATAAGTATTACGCCTTATAATAATATAATGGTTGCTGATAATTTAGATATTATTAAAAAATTAGAAGTTTTAGATCAAGTTGATTTAGCAGATATAGAAATTGGAGATGAGGTAATTGCAAGAATAAAAGAAGATGAACAAAAGTTAAAACAAAGATTGAAAAATAATTTAGCTTATTATATAGATTGGACTAGTGAAGATGGTAAGACTAAATTAAATAAAATTGAATTTGAAGTATCAGAATTTAAAGTTCCCCATTTTGTTACTGCTAATGATACTAAACTTAAAGATTATGTTATAAACAAGTTGGCTAAACATAAAACTGGAATAAAAGCAGAACAAATATTTCATGAGCTACAGCTATCTAAAACTAATCCCATCTGCAAAGATAGAGATAAATTTAATAATTTAATTAGTAAACTAATAATTAATAAAAAAATAATAATTGATCAAGACTCTGATAAATTATACCAGAGTGAAGATGATCTTGTGACGACTAAATTAAATCAAATAGATAATAAACTGGCTAAATCTAAGTTAGTTGATTATCTTAAAACTGAGTTATTTAATCAAAATTATAAGGTTTATGGATATGATAAGTTAGAGGACAATCAGGAGATAGAGTATATAGTATTTCCTACTACATCACAAAATAGGAAAGAAGTAGAAAAATTAGTTAAGCAAGTTGAAACAGATTTGAAGTTCAAAAATACATTAGTTAAGATTGCTGCTACTAGAAATATATTTGATAAATCAATTTTGGATTTGGTTAAAAAGGTTTTAGTAGCTGAAAATTTAAATCACCAGCAATCTTTTATGGAATTGGTTAGTGAAAAGAAGAATGATTTACTTACTACTTTACAAGATTCTTTTGGTAATTGCTTGGTTTGGGATAATAAAAAAGAACCAAGTTTAAAGTTTATTGAATTTTCTGATACCAATCAGATTAAAGATTTAGTGCAAACAGATACTAAAGGTTTAGAAGATTATATATTAGATTTAATTGCAGACAAAGGGGTAATAGAGATAGAAGATGTATTATTAAATTGTAAAACTTATAGAAATAAACCATTTGTTTATTCTGATAATGATTTTTATCAATTACTCAATCATTTAGAGGAAAGAGATTCATTAATTTTAGCCTGTGAAGAGAATAAAGCATATAGTGATTCTTCTGAATTAATTGCAGGTTATGATGCTTCATTTAGCGAAGAAGAATTAAAAGAAAAGTTTGTTAATTATATTAGAGATAATTTATTTGATAAAGAATATAAGATCTTTGGTTATGATCAAATAGAAGATACACCAGATGTTAAGCATGTATTATTATTTGATCAAGATAAACATATTAGCAAATTAGAAAGTTTTTTGAATGACAATTTATTTTTTGATTTAGAATTTTCTAATACCTTGTTAATATTAACGCCTAAACAGAATATATTTTCTACCAAGCATTTTGAGATTTATAAGGAATTAATTACGTTTAATAAAGTAAAAGATAATTTGAGTAATCAAAATAAATTAGAAAAAATAAAAAAAGAAAAAAAAGAAGAATTGATTATAGGTTTAAAAGAAGTAGATTGGCATTATCTTAATTGGGGTCAAGATTGGAATAAAATTAAATTAACTCGTCAAGAAATAGACTTAGTTGATTTAAGTTCAGAAATAGAAGCTAGTAAAGATAGAATTAAAGAATATATTTTAAAAAGGATCAATCAAGAAACTAAACTTAAGAGTAAGCAGCTATTACTTGAATTTAAAAAAGATAGGACTAAACCATTTATTAAAGATGATAATTTATTTTATCAGACATTAGAAGAACTAATGACTGCAAAAGAATTATTTATTAATTCTGAGTCTGATATTATATATAAGGATTTTATAACTTATATTCAGAATATTGCGCAAGATTTTGATAAAGATAAAATGAGAATAAAAATGATTAAATATATTAAAGAAAATATATTTGATTTGGAGTATGATTTGTATGAACTTTCAAACATGAAAGATGATTCTGAATTTAAATTGGTTTTAGTAGTAGATAATTATGATGAAAATAATGAATTGCAAGATTTTTTGAATCATGATTTATATGAAAAATTAAAATTTAAAAACAGAGTAGTAGTTATTAGACCTAATGAAGATATACTTGCTGATGATTATTTAAAACGTTTAAAAGAAGTACTTAAAGTAGAGGCATTGATAGATGAGTTAGAAGGTAGAGATAATGAATTATTAGAAGCTTTAGAAGAAGAAGAAAAATTGCAACAGAATTTAAAAGATGCATTTGGGAAATTGATTTGGGGGCAAAGAACTGAAGAAGGATTAGAATTACAGAGTGAAGAGTTTGAAATTGAAGAAATTGATTTTTCTAAATTAAGTGCTACTAAACAGGAATTGAAAGATTATTTATTAACTAGGATACAAGAAAACAAATTTGAATTAGATCAATTATTAGAAGAATGCAAACAAGATTTAAAAGCACCTTTGTTAATTGAAGATGATATTTTCTATCAAGTAATTGAAGAATTAGAATCAGAGGAAGAATTATTTATTGATGGTGATTCTAATTGGATTTATGGTAGTCATTTTGACTATCTTGCTAGTAAAACTGAAAAAATAAATCTTAGCGATGCTAAAGTTGCATTAGCAGAATATTTGAAAGAAAAGATTATTAATCAGAATTTCAAATTATATGGTCTGGATGATATTAAAGATAGAGCAAAGCTTGAATTAGTTTTATTAGTAGATGCTCCTGAAAACAAAGCTGAATTAGAAAAGTATTTAGATGACTTGTATAATGATTTTAAATTTAAAAATTGTAAATTACTAATTAAACTTGATGATGAATTATATAGCAAGGAGTATTTAGAGAAAATTAAGCAAGTAATGGCACTACAAAATATAAATTCAGATGAAGATTGGGTTAGTGATAAATTAAATAAAATCCAAGTGGAATTAACTGAACTATTAAAAGATATGACGGCTTATTATATTGAATGGTATTATGATAATGGTGAATTAAACTTTAATTTAATTATGGTTGAACTAACAGATATAAGTAGGGAAAAATTATTAGAAAGAAGGGAATCAGAACTATCAGAATATATATTACAGGAAGTAAAAAACAGTAAAGAAAATGTTAATGTTAAAGATATACAAAATAAATTTAATTGTGATAGAGGATTTCCTATTGTTAAAAGTCAAACTGAAATTTATAATTCTATTTATGAATTATATCAAGCAGAAAAGATTAAAGTTAGAGATAAAGATAATAGCTTATATGAGGGAGAAGATTTTGAGTTAAAACCTGAGATGCAATTAGCTAAAGATGAAGTAGATGAAGTAGATGAAGTAGATGAAGTAGATGAAGTAGATGAAGTAGATGAAACAGATGAAACAGATGAAACAGATGAAACAGATGAAACAGATGAAACAGATGAAACAGATGAAACAGATGAAACAGATGAAACAGATGAAAC
>JBNJDB010000016.1:0-21302 GCA_051744465.1 Bacillota bacterium
TACTATATTATTATAGCATCCGCAGTGGGTTAACATCAACACTTACTTTAACATTTTCTGAAATAGACATCTGATTTAATTCAGTTACTGAATAATCACTTAAGTCCCTTAAGCTCTCTAATTGGGGCGCTTTGATTATTAATTGCCAGCGAAATTTACCCTGTATTTTAGTTAATGGCGCTTGAACTGGTCCTAATACCTGAACTTGCTCCTCTTCTAATATCTCTAATCTACCACGAATTAATTCACCTAATTTATTAGCAACTTTAATTACTTTATTTTCATCTTCACCACTAATTAAAAAATTAACCAATTTACTAAAAGGCGGATAAGAAGTGGCTCGTCTTGACTCTATTTCTCGTTCATAAAAACTAGCATAGTCATGTTTTTTAGCAAGTTGGATACTATAATGCTCAGGAGTATAACTTTGGACTACAACTTCCCCACCTTTATCTCCTCTACCAGTTCTACCCGCAACTTGTGTTAATAGCTGAAAAGTTCGTTCACTTGATCTAAAGTCAGGAAAATTAAGAGCAGTATCAGCAGTAACAACACCTACTAGAGTAACATTAGGAAAATCATGTCCTTTAGCTACCATTTGGGTTCCTACCAAGATATCAATATTATGCTCTTTAAAATCAGATAGTATCTTCCTATAAGCCCCTTTTTTTGTTGTTGTATCAACATCCATTCGCTTGATAGTTGCCTCGGGAAAGATCTCATTTAATTGCTCTTCAACTTTTTGCGTTCCCACCCCAAAATGTTTAATATATTTGCTATCACATTCCGGACAAGTTTGAGGTATTTCTTCTTTATGGTCACAATAATGACACTGCAATATCGGGGGCGTAGAATGATAAGTTAGCGAAACATCACAATTATCACAACTCATTACATAACCACACTTACGACATTGCACAAAAGTAGAAAAGCCTCGTCGATTAAGAAAAATTATAGCTTGTTCATTCTGCTCTAAAGTATCAGTTATTTCTTCTTGCAATAATTCACTAAACATTTTTCTATTTCCTCTATTTAATTCTTCCCGCATATCTACTACTTCTACTTGCGGTAACGGACGATTATCAATTCTATTATGTAACTCTAATAGCTCATAATTTCCTTCTTTAGCACGATAATAGGCCTCTAATGAGGGAGTTGCTGTACCCAAAACTGTTACTGCTCCATTAAGTTTAGCACGCTGAACCGCTACCTCACGAGCATGATATTTAGGATGATCATCCTGTTTATAAGTTGTTTCATGTTCCTCATCAATAATAATCAATCCCAAATTATCTAGTGGAGCAAAAACAGCAGACCTAGCCCCAATAGCTATCTTAGCTCTTCCAACTTTAATTCTCCGCCACTCATCAAATCGTTCTCCAGCAGATAATCCACTATGTAAAACTGCTACTTGATCATTAAACCTAGCTTTAAAACGAGATATAGTCTGGGGAGTTAAAGAAATTTCAGGAACTAAAACAATCGCTCCTTGGCCCCACTCTAAAATTTGATCTATTGCTTGTAAATAAACTTCTGTTTTCCCACTGCCAGTTACTCCTTTTAATAAAAAAGTTTTATCATCACCCGCATCTAATGTGCTAACAATCTTATCCACAGCATCTTGTTGCTCAGAAGTTAACACCAAATTAGTAGTAGATTCTGCTTCTAAATTTTTATACGGATCACGTCTAATCTCTTTTTGATTATAGACTACTAATCCCTTATCAGCTAATCTTCTAATCGTTCCTGATGAAGTATTAACTCTATTTGCTAAGCTAGTAGTTATTAAGTCAACTTTATTGTCTACTAAATATTGTAAAACCTCAGCCTGTTTAGGAGCTCTGCTTTTTAAATTATTAATTTCTCTTTTAGTTTCAGAATTAGATTGGGCCAATTCTACAACTCTTTTAGTCTTAATAGTCAACTTACCACTAGGAGTAATTGCTTTAAGAGCACTAATTAAGTAACATTGATAATAATTTGCCATCCATCTAGCAACTTTTAATAACTCTTGATTAAAATAATTTATATTATCCGCTATTTCTATAATAGCTTTTGTTTCTATTTCAGATTCATCCTTGTAACCTAGCACATAAGCATCTTTTTTCTGATTTCCAAAAGGAACAATAACTTTCCGACCTAATTCAACCTCTCCTTTTAAATTCTGAGGCAGATGGTAAGTAAATTCTTTATTGACCTGTTTAACGGGCAAATCTACAATTACTGATATATATTGAGTCATTATATTCCTCCTGCTAGTTTCAGTAAATAAGATCTATTTGAAACTTTATATAATTACGCATTAAACTTTTCTAATACTGTTTCTACTTCTTCTTCAGGAATTGCTGGACTAAATAAATTACCCTGTAATTTATCACATCGCTTTTGCTCTAAAAATTTTATCTGCTGGCTGTTTTCTACTCCTTCAGCAGTCACATTTAATCCTAAATTATGAGCCATAGTAATAATTGTTTCAGCAATAGCATTATTCTCTCCTTGAGTATTTAGCCCACAGACAAAAGATTTATCAATTTTTAAAGTATCAATAGCAAACTCTTTTAAATAATTCAAAGAAGAATAACCAGTTCCAAAATCATCAATAGAAATTTTAACTCCTAATTCTTTTAATTTATTTAATACTTCAATAGTATAATTCATATTTGTTATTGTTGCTCTTTCAGTAATCTCTAACTCCAAATACTTCGCTTCTAGACCTACTTTATCTAATATAGACTTAATATCATTAACAAAATTATCACTTTGAAATTGCTGGGGAGCAATATTTACTGCAACAGACAAATCCTCATATCCTTCTTGATGCAACTTTTTCAAAGACTTACAAGCTTCTTTCAGAACCCAGTCACCAATTTCTACAATCATACCATTATCTTCAATAATAGAAATAAATTTATCAGGTGAAATCATCCCTTCAATCGGGTGATACCATCTAATTAAAGCCTCTAAACTTTTAACTTCTTTTGTTTTAGCAGCTACTACTGGTTGATAATATAAAATAAATTGTTTATTTTCTAAGGCATATTTCAATTTTGCTTCTAAACGCATTTTTTCTGATAACTCTTCTTCCATCCCCGGCGAATAAACTTGAATACTATCACCACTTTGTTCAGCAACTAAATGTTGAGCTAATCCAGCATTTTTTATTAGTCGTTGACTACTTCTCCCCGATTCAGGATAAACAGCAATTCCCAAACTAGCCTTAACATGAATTATCTGACCATTTATTTCATATTTACTATTAATTTTATTTAAAATTTCCTTAGCAATCTTTTTAAACTCTGCTTCAGTAATATTTTTTTTCAAATAAAAAAAGAATTCTTTATTAGTACGAGCAATATAGACACCATCACCAACAAATTTTTCTATTCTAGTTGCAATTTTTTTCAAAACCTGATTACCAATATAATGACCAAAATTATCTTTTATTGTTTCAAAATCATTAATGCCAATAGAAAACAAAACCAAACCCTGATCTTGACTTTTAATCTTCTCTAAATCCAATCTAAGCATATCTTTAAAATAACTTAAACTTAATAATCCAGTTAGTATATCATTATATGTCAACTGACTGATTTTTTCCATCATTTTATTAAAACTATCTGCTGCTTGACCAATTTCATCATTTCGGTCAAAATTAGTTCTAACAGTTAAATCTCCTTCAGCCCCTTGTGAAAATATATTGCGCAGACGAATAATTGGAGCGGAAATATTATTAGCTATAAGTATACTAACAATAGCTGATATAATTATAGCAGCTAATCCAATAATCCATAATTTTTTCCGAACTAGCATAAGCGGTATATTTAAATAATCATTTGGTACTTGCGTTACTATTTTCCAACCATCTGTCCCCATTATTTTACTATAAAATATATAATTCTCTTGCTCCTGTTCTTGATAAGTTAGATAACCCAATTTGTTATTTTTTAAATCCCCAAAATTATTTCTTAAGCTATCTTCTCCACCTTGAGATGACTTTAAAATATTCTTATTTAAAATTAAATCCTTATCTGGATGAGCTAATACCAAACCATGCTTATCAATTATATAAGAATAAGAATTAAAATGACTAACTTTAAACTTACTTAAATATTCAGTTAATTGATCTAATTTAATTGCAGCTCCAAATATAGCATTGGCAGTTTGAGTCTTCTTTTCAAGTGGAGTAGTCACTATAATCACCTTTTCTTTAATTAAAGGTGATTTTAAAGGGCGAGAAAGATATGTCTGCCCTTCTATAGCTCTTTTGAAATATTTTTCATCTTTTATATTACCAACATTTTTTAAGTCCGTAGTGCTATAGTCTCCATTACTATTTGCTACAAAAAAATAAGAGAATTCATCAGATGAAGTCTCTATTTCATCAATTAATAAATCTTCTTCAATAGGCCAATCAGTAGTCTTAATTATTTCATTATTAGCATAAATCTCAAGATCATCTTGCTTTTGATCTAACCAATTATGAACTAAATTCGCATAAAGTTCAATATTTCTAGTACCATTTTCAACTATTAAATTATTTAAAAAATCACTCGATAATAAAAATGATAAACTAATTAAACTAATAGTTAAAAAAATGGTCACTACTAAGACTAAAATCAGTATTTTAAATTTAATACTAAAACCAGTTTCACGCTCCACTAATTGTCCCCCTCTATTTTAAAGAATACTTCCAGCCCAAATAAATGGATGGGAAATCGGCCAGCCTAGTTTATTAGTCTTGCTGAACTGCTTCTTTCTTTTCCCAAATTATTTCTATCAAATTAGCTTCTCCGCGCAAATTTATTAGTTTATTATATCTTACTCCTTGCTTATAAAACCAATCACTATAATTTATATTACATTTGATTAATATACTGAAAAATTCATAAGCATTCAAAACTAATTCATCAGCAAATTGCCCTTCAAACTGGAGCACAGTTTCAAATTCGGCTCCAAAACTAGTTAAAATCTCTTCTTTCAAATCATTATTATTAATACGATGAATATCGTTTTCTAAAGAAACCTTTTCTTGATTTGTCAATAATCCATGAAAAACTTTTTCTTGCTTCTCAATTGACATAATAATCCCCCCCGCTAATTTTCAAAAAAAGAATCAACTTTTTTAATTATAGGAATCAGGTCCTCTATTATGACATCTTCAACAGCAAGTGAATTTAAAAATGATTCTCCATAACTCTTTCTAATTACTCGATTATCAAAAATAAATAGCCACCCTTTATCTGTTTGATTCCGAATCAACCTCCCACATCCTTGTCTGAACTTAATTACTGCTTTAGGTAACATATAATCAAAAAAAGATTGACCCCCTCCTTTATTAATAGCTTCTAATTTAGCTTCAATAAATGGATCACTTGGAACCAAAAATGGCAACTTAATAATAATCAAACAACTTAGCTTTTGTCCAGGAATATCAATCCCTTCCCAAAAACTATCTGTGCCTAACAGTACTGACTTTTCTTTGTTTTTAAATTGATTAATTAAATATTGCCGCGGCTTCTTCCCTTGACAAAATAAATTATTAATATTTAATTGACCTATTTCTGATAATAATTTTTCATAGACTTGATTTAAACGATAATAAGAATTAAATAATATCAATGTCCGTCCCTTAGTAACTTCTATTATTTTTTTTATATTTTGCAAAGATTGGTCAATAAAATCATTATTTTTAGGTGCAACCATCCCCTTTATAATTCCTATTCTACGCTGTTGTTGATAATTAAAAGGACTACCCAAATTCAATAAACCAACCTCTCTATCAACCAAACCTAAATTATTTTTGATAAATTCAAAAGAATTATCAACAGTTAAAGTAGCTGAAGTAAAAATAACTGTTTTTAATTTGCTCAACAACTGTTCTTGAAATTGATTAGCAATATCTAAAGGAGCCGAGTGCAAACTATAACCAGCATGCTGTTGTTCCATCCAATAAACTATTTTATCTTCCTCTTTAAAATTTGTAAGTTCAGTTAATAAATTTGTTGTCTCCATAATAATCTGTAATTTTTGCTCTAACATTGTAGTTACTTGCTCATAATTTTGGTATTGTTCTCCTTCTAACTCTAACAATTCTAATAGAGCAACTACCTCTCGTTGCAAATCATTTAATTCTAATAATAAATTCTCAAATTCTACAGCTAAATCTTTAATCCACAAATCATAACTCCTAATTTTAGAAGTTAAACGAAGCTTAGCAGCAGATCCAATTTGATTCATAAAATCTTCTACTTTAGGAGTCACAGATTTTGTTTTCTCCAATAAACTTTGAATTGCTGGTAACAATTGATTATCAATCTTGGTTTGAATCTTAGATTTAACCTTATCACTAAACAGACTACTTTCCGCTCTTAATTGTAATAAATCACCACTTTTCTTATAGGGGTTATATAAGAACTTTAGTGCATCAATAATCTGTCTACTGCTAACTCTATTACCTATATAACCCGTAGCAATTTCTTCTACATTATGTGCCTCATCAAATATAAGTCGCTGATAATGAGGTAAAACGGCCATTTGGTCCTTGAAATCCCCTTTATCCCGCAGTGAAATATCTGCAAATACTAGATGATGATTAGCAACTATAATATCAGCATCATGCAGATTATTCCTTGCTTGAATAAAAAAGCAATAATTATTATTAGGACATTTACTGCGCAAACAGAGTCTACTTTCAGAGGCAATACTATTCCATAACTGATTATTGATCGCAAAATCTAAATCAGACCGGCATCCAGTTTTAGTTCTACTAATCCAATTGTCTAGCTTTTCTAATTGCTCTAATTGGTCATTAGTTGATTCACTAGTTGTTTGGTACTGATTTAGTCTTCTCAAGCATAGATAATTACCACGCCCCTTTGCTAAGACTGAATTACATTTTAAATCAAAAATTTGCTGAAGCAAAGGAAGGTCTTTGTTAATCAATTGTTCTTGTAAATTGATTGTATTAGTAGAAATAACTATTTGTTCTTCATTTTGTAAAGCTAATAAGATACTAGGAATCAAATAAGCAAATGATTTTCCCGTTCCTGTTCCCGCTTCAACTAATAAATGTTGTTCTTGATTAAATGATGCAGTTATTCTAGTAGCCATTTTTTCTTGTTGGGACCGATATTCATAATTATCTAATATATCATCTAATTTACCTTGTGGTTTGAAATAATCTTTAATTTTAGCTAAGTCTATTATTTGCTCCATTATAATTTCTCCTTCTAACTTACTGTTAGATTTCTATAAAAAATTAGTATCACCTGCAATAAAATGTAAAAATATTAATAATTTTTAATCAGTTTTGCAATCTTGTTTTGTTTATAGTAAAGGGCCAATTCCAATCCATTCAACCCAGTTTTGCTAATTATTCTACTATCAGCTCCAGCAGCTAATAATAACTTAACAATTTCAACCGCCCCTAACATTATAGCCCAATGTAAAGCAGTATAACCAGTTTCATCCTTAATCTCTAGAACAGCCCCTAAGTTCAATAATTTATCTACAATTTTCTTATTACCACAAATAACAGCGTTAATCAAAGGAGTCCTCTCTTTTTGATCAGTATGATCTAAATCAACCCCTAATTTTGCTAAATCATCAATTAAACCCACCTCGTTAAGCAGAGTGGCTAAAAACAAACTATCTTGTAACATCTCATTTTCTGGTGTCTGTTCTACTGTTTCTAACAATAAGCAATTATCATCATCAGGAGAAATTATATCTAAAGCTAAAGCCCAACTCTCTACTGCCCACAAAGATGCATACTCCCTAAAAGCATAATTAGCTTTGAGCCTCTCCTTTAACTGAGCAATTACTACTTGCAAGGAGCTGCTATTGCTGCCCTTATATTTTAATAATTGTCCTGGCACTTTTCCCTCTACAGCCGTACTTAATACAAAAACTTCTCGTCTATATTCGCCACAAAAATCATTCAAAAAACTACGACACCGACTTTTATTCTGATATAATTGTTGTTCATACTCCTGCACCAAAGTTATTAATTTGTAACGTGGGAAATCATCCATATTATCACCTTATTAATAAGTAATTTGGCCAATTCGCGTCCCAAAATCAATCTGAACTTGAGCAGTTAATACAACACTTTGACCAGCAGCAACCTTTTTTTCTAACCCTTGGCTATTAACTACTTTCCACTCCATCTGACTAATATTCTTCAAACCCCAAATTGAATCATCTTGAGGATGTTGAACCACTTTTGCTAATGGCTTAGAAAAATTTCTTTTACTCTTATTCTTTAAATGATGGGGATATAGCTTAGCATCATGAGTTAACATAACTGTATTTTGCACCTTATCATCTAAAATAATTCTATAGGGCAACTCTAATTTACTTTTACAACTCCAACATTGACCAGCATCACTAGAACTCATTTTAGTTGGATCAAAAAAATTCTCCGTACTACATTGTGGGCAATAAAAAATACTATCCCTCAATCGCAACATAGCTTTTCTCCACTGCCCTTCTCTAACTCTTTGCTTAGGATTATTTAAACCTATAGTAAACGATTGAATAAATAACTCCTGTAAAAAACTAGGATAAATAGGCCAGCTCAAAATCGCATTTTGATGCTCTTGGGCATCAGGTCTATTTGACTGATCTGTAGGATCAAATATAAAAACTGGCTCTTCACCATATATTTTTTTCATTGCTGGCAAATCAAAACATCTAATTTCACTTTCCTTTTTTCCATGCAACGGATGATTATTAATAAATATATAAAATAACAAAACTGCCAATGAAAATAAATCTGTATTAGTATTAGGTTTTTTGTCACCTCTAACTACCTCAGGAGCCATAAACCTTTGGGTGCCCAATACAGTAGCTTCACTAACTCCATCAATACCCACATTATCATTATCACAAATAGATATATTGCCAGTTTGAGAATCGAAAAATATATTATTAAAATTAATATCACGATAACAATAACCACGCGAATGAAGTTGACGATAGCTATCAGCTAATTGAAAACCAATTGTGGCTAAGACTTCAAGACTAGGTTCAACTTTTCTAGCTACTAATTGACCAATACTATTATAATTTTCCTTTCTTAATTCCATAATATAGCCAAAACCATCAATTTCATCTGATATAGCCAAATCAAGCGGCCATAAAAATCTAGAACACGGTGCCCCAATCCTAATTAATTCCCTAATTATTCTTCTCTGCGGAGTAATAGCTTTGCTAGGTTTATACCATTTAAGAGCTAATTTAGACCCCTGACTTTTAGACTCATATACCTGCCCTTGAGTTCCGTCACCTATTTTTTTAGTTATCGTATGAATCTCATTAGCTAATTGACTCTTAACTTTGTCTCCTAATTCAGGCATTACTTTCATTAAATCACCCCCTCTTATTTCTAGCACTAAATCAATTTTCCGTTAATAAATCCCGATGGAAAATTAAACCTAAAGTAATATCATCTCCACTTCCATGTTGAGAAGTTTCTATTAACCACTCAGTTAAATTATTAGCTATATACTCTATTCCTGATTCAACAGCTAAACTAGCAAAATCATCGATGGCTTGCAAATAATCACTACTATTACGAAAAGAATTAATATAGCCATCTGTCGAAAGCATTATTAAAAGTGGTCCTCCTCTAGTACACGGAACCAGCGAAAATTTAAAATGATTACTTGGCTGAGACATACAAAGAGAATCAGTAGCTGGACCACCTGTTTCTTTTCCTTTAAAAGGTCTGTGCTTAGCTGTATCAGATAAAACAACAATATCCCCATCACCTAACTGAAGATACAAACTAAATTTTTCAGTTAAAACAACTACAACTAAAGTAGAGCCATATGCTTTAACATAATTCTGCTCCACTTTTTTTCTAGCTGTTATTCCTTTTTCTAACTCAATTTGCTCCAATTTCATTTGGGCTCTTCTATCTAAAGAGAATAAATTGTTTTGATAATGTTTTTTTACTTTAGATAACCATTGATTAGTGATTCGTTGCGGTAATTTGTTTTTTATTCTCGTTTCCAATTTCTTTAAAACAGATGTACTTAAAGATTCTGTACTTATTTCTTTCAATATTATTTCTATAGCTGATTCTACAGCTAATTTAGCTCCTATATCACTCCTGAAATGCTTGATACTGCCATGCCCATCAGATAGTGCTAAAACCAAATTGTCTTCGTGAACTGCCCAGTCAATAGCATCTTGATTAGGCAGTTCACGACGCAAGTGATTTGCTCCCCTTATTGAAGAGCCAGTCACAATCCATTGAGAAGTTCCTTCTACTTTATTTATAGATCCAGCCACCCTAAAATACATCCACATCAGGCTTAACATCTACATCATCAGGTTTAGGTTGACTAGGAATTGCTACATTATCACTTTTATTAGCTACTTCTTCTGAACTACCTGTAGAAGCAGATTTAACTACTTCTGTAGAAGCCCACTTAATATAAGCAGTTAATTCTTCAGAATTATTAGCTTGTAAAACCTCTAACTCAGGATTATCAATAAATTTATTCAAAACATCAATATCAGCATCATCACCAATAGCAATTGCAATTTTAACTGCTTTTTGCCCCCATGGCAATGACAATAATTTATCTAATCCTGCTTCAAAATCATCAGTAGGCTGTCCATCGGAAACTAATACTAATACAGGAGGCAACCCTTGATCAGGCATTCGAGATGCTTCCAACTCCTCAGATAGCATAGATAAAGCCTGACCTAAATCTGTAACTCCACCGGCTTCTAAATCATTCCACATAAAATCATCAACCTGAATTGGATCCTTAATATGCCATTGGGCACCTCCTGAAAATTTCAAAGCTCTAATCAATATTTCAGCATTAGGATTTTCTTCAGCAACTTTTTTCATTTCAGGTATAGCCTCACTAATTGCATTATTTAAAGATTGAATTTTTCCTTTAACAGACATAGAACCTGAACAATCAGTTAACCAGACAAAATGTAATTCTCGTTTAGAAAGCTCACCACCAGGCAAAGACATTATTTATCATCCTTTCTCTTTTTTTATATAATAAATTCAACTTCTTATCTACTATACTTAAACAAAAGATCCTTAGTACCTACCAAAAAAATAAGTCACCTACCAATTAACTAACTAATCAGCAATAACTGCATTTAAAGCTCTCTAGTCAGTAATAAAGACCTTTCAGCAAAGTTAATCTTCTAACAATATAATCGAAACCTTTTATATATATAATTAATTCCCCCATATTATAATCTTATCAATTGAAGATTAAATAGATATTAAATTACAATCTAATTTAATACTGTAATAATAATTTCATTTAAATTTTTTAATAAATAAAGGAGTGATTTATAATGTCTGATTATGATATAAAAAAAGTTAAAAAAACTTCTAAATCATCTAAAACTGATTACTTTCGAAACACTACTAAACATAAAAAACAAAACCAAAAACAAAAGAAGAAAAAACGAAAAAACTTTTGGGATGTCCCCCAACAATATACCACTGATGACAATTCAAATTTGAATTATAACTATCTTGAATTAGAAAAAAAATTAGAAATAGATATTGATAAGTGGGGGGTAGATAGTATTTCCTCTAAAATACTAAATTTAATCAAAGATGACTACCAGCAATATAAAGATGAATTATCAGACCAACCAGAAGAACTTTTAATCAATCTGTTTTATCCTCATGCTAAAAAAGCACTTAAAACCGGATATGATAGAGCTCAAAATATACTCCCCTCATTACCTAAAGATATACAAAAACTAACTATAGCTACTTATAGTAAAAGTATTGAAAAATTACAATTACACTTTGATCAAAATAAAAACAAAACTGAAAAAGATATAACTCAATCTGAAATAAAAAAACCACAAACTAAAAAACTAATCGAAAAAATAATCAACATTTTTATTGAACAAGGAATTTATTTAGAAGAACAAAAAGTACATCACCCTATAATCAATGTCAGAAGGTAATAAATTAGATTTTTAGTCATTAATTTTGCTTTTTATTTTTTGATAAACAAAAGAAATAAGTAACAAAGAACTTCCTAATATAAGATAACTTATGACTTGAAAAATACCATCTAAGAATGATAAATCAACTAAAAATAATTTTATTATAGTAACTGAAATTAACAACAATCCAGCTAATCTAATATACACAAAGTCCCTATATAAACCATATAAAATATAAACCACTGCTAAAATTAAATAAAAAACAGAAATCTTCAAATCAGTAATTGCTAAATTAAATTGAACAATCAAAATAGTTGTCACATAAATTAATGTTCCACAACCTAATGATAACGGATAAAACTCAAAGTTATATTTGTATTTTTTTAAAAATATAATTATCAACTGACGCAAACTTAAAAATAATAAAAGATTAGCTAAAATCAACAAAAATGAATATAAATTAAAATTAAAGGACTCTTCTTTGATAATTAATGATGCATTATTTAAAGTAACATAAAGACATAATAAATCACTAAACAAATACAGAAAAACAGAAAAATAATCCACTAATCTATCAACTAACAAATCTAACTCTTGCAAAATATAACCACTAGCAAAATTAATAAAAATCCAAATAAAAATAAAATACTCATTAATATTTACAGCAAAATACATCGCATAAATCCAAAGACTAAACATAGAAAAATATTTGAAATAATTCAACATTAAACCTTTTTTACTAAATTTTGATACAATTTGATTCTGCCTAATAAACAAATAATATATAACCAGCATTCCTTCAATAAACCAAACCCCAGCCCACCAAAAAATTGAAACTTGAACAACTGGAATTAAAACTAAACAACAAAAAATTAATATTTTAAATAGTTTCTCCATTTCTGCACTAGTGTACTTTAATTTTCTTGCAAAAACCAAATAAAGAACAACAAAAAATAAGGGTACCAAGCCTAGATAAAATTCACCCGGCCACTGCATTACTAACCAATATAATACTAAAAAACTAATAATAGTATTATACACTACAAAAAATTTATTAATTCTTTTAAAAAGTTTTTGAAAAGATAATCTAGAACGACTAAAAACATTGATGATTAATATAGAATAAATAATAAAACTAATCATAGTATAAACAATAGCTAACCCTAGCTGAAATTCCGTTAACCCCACATTGCTATTGGAAGTAAATAAAATATAAATAACTAAGGGGCTATAGCCCCCAGTTAATGCTATCATAAAAACAATCTGTGAATGATATCTAATTGCCAAATAAAGTGCTAATATAGTAATTACAACTGCACTAATCAGACCCCAATTAAAACTAGCAAAATATAAAGTTGCTAGCCCCAAAACTAATAAAGATTGAACTATTTTCTCTCTTTTCTGATTTGCAAATTCAGCTAAACCTAGGCTGATACTACCTAGCAAGTAAATAAAACCCATTTTAAAATATTGGTTGAAATAATTTAAATAAGCATATCTAAAAACTGCTATTAAAGCAAGAACAACTACTATTAGACCAGCTTTATTCAGCCATTCTAATCCTAACTTTTCTTCTAGATTATTCTGTTCTTGCCTTTTTTTGATATCCTTTTCTTCTACTTTTCTATTTATTAATTCGGTTTCCCCTTGTTGATAAAAGCTTTTTATCTCTTGTCTTCTGCTAGCAACTTCCTCTCTTCTATATTGAAGCCGCTGGTTTATTTTAGTAGATAAATTATTAATATCAGCAGTTAATTCTTCTTTATCATTAGACATAGCTGCTTCAACTTGTTTATTCAATTTATCCAATTTCTCTTTAACTTCGTCTTCTAAAGCAGTTAAACGATCTTTATAATCATTAGCTCGAGCAGAAAAATAAAGCTCTAATTTTTTGCGAGAGATCTTTAATAATTTCATTCTTTCATCTATAATTTTTTCTTTTAAAGACGAACGTAATTTTTTATTTCTAGTTTGCAAATTATAAATATCATCTTCCAAATTATCGATCTCTCGTTTATAACTTCTTAATTGTTTTTTTAATTCCTCATTTTCTTCTATCAAAGTTTCAGCATCATAAGAATCAGCTAATAATTGATAATTATTTTCCAAGTCTTCTTGTTTACTTAATAATTCTTCTAATTTCTCTTTATCCATAACAGACCCCTCCGTTAATCTTAAAATAAGAGGCTCATAATTTATACTTCTACATTAATTGACTCCAACTGTTCTTTAGACTTTTGCGCATGACTTTTAAATCTAGTTCGTAATTGTTGATTAAATTCTGCTACTTGACTCATTATATTTTCTAATTGTTTAACATTTTCATACATTTCATCCGCTTGGCCAGAAACTTCTTCACTAGCAGCAGAAATTTCTTCTGTTGATGCACTTATCTGTTCTGTCGATGCAACTTGATCTTCAGTAGCTTCAGTCACATTTTCAACTTTAGTTATTAAGTCATTAGATAATCCTTCTATTTCAGCAAAAACATCCGCAATATTTTGATTAGAATTTTCAGCTGGAATCATAATATTGATTGCTCGATTAGTTACATCCTTTACCTCTTTAACTATCTCTTTAACCTCTTTAGCTGCAGCCATACTTTCATCTGCTAAATCTTTAATATCATCTGCTACTGCTCCAAATCCTCCTCCAGATCCTTCACCATCTGCTGCTTCAATTGCCCCATCTAATGATAACAAATTAGTTTCATCTGCTATATTCATAATTCTTTCTGATATTTGATCAACTTTACTAACACTTGTACTCAACTCTTCCATTACATCTACCGCTTTATTAACTAAATTGGTACCCGAATTAATCTTATCATCTGTCTTCTTAACCAATTCAAATGTTTCTTGCCCCAAATCAGAAATATCTTCAGCTTTAACAGATAATTCTTCAGTTCCTTTTGCAATTTCTCGAATAGAAAGAGAAATTTCATCCACAGCATCAGCTGTTTCTTCATTTCCTTTTTTCACATCTTTAATGAAGTCAAAAGCATAATTGATTTCTTCATCAACCTCACTTATTTCTTGACTATAAGAAGATAAATCCTTAGTTAAATCTAAAATCCTAGCTATTGTATCTTTTAAATTATCTTGCATTTCATTAAGACTCTCACTCAATTCAGCAATTTCATCTTTACCTTTAGCTTTTAGAGGAGTAGCATTCAAATTTCCACTAGCAATTTTATTAGCAAATGCTACTGCTTTATTAATCGGTCCAGTAATTCGTTTATATAATAAAATAAAGACAACAATAATCTCTATAACAACTATTGCTATTAAAATATTCGTTATTAACAAAATAATACTAGCTTTATCTTGCGCTTTATTCTTTATTTTTTCAGTTCGTTGGTTCACTTTAGCTTGAAATTCATCTATAGTTTCTTTAAAATCCTCTGTTCTCCGTGCATAATAAGGATCATATAATTTACGTTTAGCTTCACTTACATTACCACTATCTACTGCTTTAATAGCAGCTTTTTCTAATTGAATAACAAAATCAGATTTATCAACTGCTTGGTTAATTAAATCTAATTCTTCTTGGGGAATATTGGCTTGTTTTAATTCATCTACAATTTCTGCTCTTCTTTTAGTTTCATTTACTTTCTTTAAATATTCTTCTGAATATTTTGTATCTGAAGTTTGAATATATTTATAAGATAAAGAAGACAACTCATTAACTATATTTACCATTTCTCTGCCTAATCCCTTTAATTCTTCTCTCTTTTCTACTGCTTGTCTTTCTTCTCTAAAACTAACATTCAAATAATAAACACTCCCCCCTACTAAAATAAGTAAAATCAAAATTATACTACCGGTTATTTTTAATAACTTAGATAATTTCACTATTATCTACCCCTTTCTAAAAAATAATAGTTATGGCACAAACTGCTGATAAATTAATAAAAAAACAGAGAGCTAAGCCACAACTCTCTGTAAAAAACAAATTTTTTTCTAGCTATTAGCCTTATTTATTAATCATCTTGCTTATCTTCCTCATTATTTTCTTCTTGTTCTGCTTTCTTCTCTTCTTGTTTTTGTTTTGCTCTTTGAGCTGCTCTGTTTTTACGGACACTATAAACTCCTAACTTATAATAACCATTAGTATTACTAAACTGAGAATTTTGTAACAATTTCACATCTATATCAAACAATTGAGGTAAATCATCGCCTAAAAATTTTGCTCCTCCACCACATAACAGAATCGTTCTAATTCTAGCTAATTGTTGGTCCCATTCGCCAATAATTAATTCATGAATTCTTTTAGCAAAATCTTTAAATGACTTTTCTACTAAATCTTTGATTTTTCTATCCTCTCCTCGCCAAAACACCTCATCTTTACCTTGAATATAATTTTCAGAAATCAAATTATAAGGTACATCTACTTTTAAATCTTGAGAAACTTGTTTAAAGGCATCTGACATACCAAAGTCAGTTCCTATATCAGTTCCTATAATTGGTTCAGTACCCTGAGATATAAATGCATCTACTGTCTTACCACCAATATCAATTAATCCAAATCTCGAATTAGCTAAATCACTTTGTGAAGGGCGACCTTTCATATCTAAAATTTGATCATAATATGCTCCAATACCTTGTGGAACACAGATTACATTCTTAATCGTCAATTTATTATGTACGTCTTTATTCGGTAATTTATAGTTGAAACTTTTATTCTTAAAAGCATTTACCATTTCTTGTTTATATTCATGATATTTTTCTACATTTAAACCTAAAACCAAATTATTAATTACTATTTCTTCTTCGGTAGTAAATAAAGAAATCCCTGCCAATAATTTAGCTAGTTCAGACTTATCCTCAAATTTTTTATCAGAAAAGTTCTTGTCTCCCCCCATTGCATCTTGTTCAACTGCATATTTTCCTACATAATACTTTTCACCATCAACTGTAAGACTCATTTTATTTTTCTTGAATTTTGACGAACCAGATATATTATCAATATTAAAAATGGAAAAATCTTTTTCTTGTTTGTGAGTAACCGAAGGAAATAATATTCTATGCCCCTTCCCTGTTCCTAAAACCAATTTCACATAATCATAACCATTATCAAAACCTACAACATCAAATACTTTCATTATTTTTCCCCCTTTAATATAATCTAAACTAATTTTTTTATTAAAACACTTAATTAATTTGCTTATTATATTATTTAAACACTTTACTAGTGATTACCTTTTTTTTCAGCAAAAAAGTAGTTTTTTATATATTTTCCTATCTAATACAAGTCATTAGCATCTCTGAATTAGCTTAAGTCAAATTGTTAGTATAATCTTTGTCATATATTTTTTCTATTTCAGTTGCTACAAGTGGCTTGCTAAATAAAAACCCTTGAATATAGTCACAATTTTTCAAAATCAAGCTATCATACTGCTCTTTTGTTTCTATACCTTCTGCTACTACAGGAAGATCTAAGGTATGAAATAGACCAATTAAATTATCCATAGTCTCTAATTTATTATCTCCTAAAAACTTATCACTTAAAGATTTATCTAGTTTGATTCTATCCAAATCAATATAAGTTAAATAATTCAAAGAAGAATAACCAGTTCCAAAATCATCTAAAACAATTTTTACTCCTAAATTACGTAATTTAGATAAAAATTCTATAGTTTCTTTTTCTTTTTCTATCAGTATACTCTCAGTAATTTCAATTTTAATCAATGAAGCGGGAATATTTTTTTCTTGCAATTTTTGCTCTAAAAATTCAATATATCCATCATCTTTTAACTGTCTAACAGAAAAGTTAATTGAAATTGCTTTAAGATCCATCCCTTTTTCCTGCCAAATAGCCAATTGATTAATAGCTTCTTCTGTCACCCAGCGTCCAATATCAATAATTAGATGATTTTGTTCTGCTACTGGGATAAATTTACCTGGAGACAACTGATGCTTTTCTAATCTGATTAACGCCTCTAAATGATCTGACCTACCAGTTTTTAGATTAACCTGGGGTTGATATTTTAATTTAAACCCATCCTCTTCTAAAGCTTGCTTCAAAATATCTTTTATTCTTTTTCTTTCTTCTAATTCCTCTATCATTTCCTGATTATAATATAAATGTTTTTTTCCTAATTCTTTCGCTTGATACATTGCAGTATCAGCATTAGTAATCAATTGATCAGTAGTATCTGCATCAACAGGATAACGAGCAATTCCAACACTATAATCAATATCTAATTTATTATCTTTTACAGAAAATTTCTGCTTAAATAAAAACTCTAATTGTTCTAACTTTTGTCTAATATATTTTCGCTGATTATTTTCTTGTACTAACAACAAGAATTCATCTCCACCATAACGAGCAACATAGACCCCCTCATCTTCTAATTCAAGCAGCTTATCACCTACAGATTTTAATATCTCATCTCCATACAAATGACCCAAAGTATCATTAATTTCTTTGAAATTATCTATGTCTAATAGAAAAACTGCTCCCCTAGATTTTTGCTCTAATTTCTCTTTTAATTTAGCTATAAATTTTCTTCTATTAGGCAATTCAGTAAGTGGGTCATGAAAAGCCTGATACTCCAACTCTTGATTTAATTCAGTAATTTCTTCTCCATAGGTAGCTAAGTTTTCAATTAACTGCATCAAGTTATCCTTCATTGCCTGATATGATCTAGCTAAAACACCAATTTCATCAGATCTTTGCAACCATTTATCTTCAGTTTGATTTGTAATTTGTTTCAACTCTTTTGATATAGAAGAAATATCTGTGCTAGTAGAAAAATCCTTGTTTGAAATCTTCCTACTATAATTAGTTATTGATTCTAAGGGCTGAGTAATATAATTACCAATCAAATAACTAGCTAATAATAAAATAGCCAAAGCTACTACAAACATAACTAATAACGGTATTAATATATTAGTTACTGGATTAGAGATAAAACTATCAGGAATTACAGTGATTAACTTCCACCCATTAGTTTCTGGAATTTCTTCAAAATAAAGATGGGTCTGCTCACCATTATTATTATAATCAAGCTGACCATCAGATTGAGCAAGTAAATTATCCGCTATTTCCTGTATGCCATCTAATTCAGTTATATTTTTTCCTGAAGTCAACGAACTATCTGGATGAGCAATGATTTCACCTTCTGCATCAATTATATAAGAAAAAGATTCTTCATTATCTACACCTATATTAGACACTATTTCAGTTAAAGTATCTAAGTTTATGGCACCTGCCATAATTCCTACTGTTTCATCCTCTTCAACACCTCGTCCCTCAATCTCATCATCAGTCAAATTAATTGGGGTTGATACAACAATAACTGAATCATCTATAATAGAAGAAGTAAAAGAATTAGTAATATAAGTTTCTCCTGCTTGCAAACTTGCTTTATAAAATGATCTACCACTTACATTACCCCTTCCTTCTGGAATTGCAGAATAATCACCACCAGGTTCTACAATAAATAAATATTCATAAATATGGTCGTGATCTTGATAGCGACTACTTAGAAATTTTTTAATTTGACTCCAATTCATCTGCCTACTTAAAGGAACCTCACGGATAAACGGTGTATCAGAATAGTTTTTCAATTCTCGTTTAATCCCGTCAAACCAATCAGCTATAAAATTAACATTTTGGGCAGTAGATTCTTTAATTGAAGCCTTGACTATATTATTAATTTGATCAGAAATAAAATGATTAGAGATTAAACTAATTATAACAAATACTATAATACTTATTATAGCAATTAAAACTATTAATTTATTGCGAAAACTATTAGTAATCTTTTCTTTCATATTCATCTCCTCCCAAGAAAATCAAGACCTATCTACTGCAGTTTTTCTTTAATCTGCTTGACTACTAACGGCATTATTTCTTCAGCAGATTTTTGTTTGGAAACTATAAATTCAATTCCATTAGCTGTTGGCCCCCACAAAAATGACATCTCAGGTATATTAGGCATCACTGTACCTCTCTCAGCCTGAACCATAAATTCTTTTAAAATTTCTTTCTCTTTTAACTCAGTACTAGTTAAAAGGTCTTGATGCGGGATAATCTGCGACAAGTCTTCTAACCTCCTGTGAGCCCGTTCAATATCAGTTAGCCATTTAATAAATTTAGCAGCCTCTTGTTTACGCTCACTATAGCTACTTATATAATAGCCAACAACACCCACAAAAGGTTTTGGATATTTTCCATTAGGTAACTTAGGCATTGCTTTTACCCCAATATCTATTCCTGCTTCACGATATTCAGACACGTTCCATGGACCAGTTAAAGTCATTGCTATCTTTCCTTCTTTAAATAATTCATCAGCATTAACATTTTCAACTATCAATCCATCTTCAGCAAAACTTTTGAGGTAGTTCAACCCAGCGATTGCTCCTTCAGTAGCAAGACCAATATCGGTAAGATCATAAATTCCATTTTTTTCTGCAAATGTATAGCCCCCAAATCCTGATATAAAAGCATACGAACGATAAAGACTATCGAAATCATAAATGAATCCAAATTGATTATTATCCACATCTGTCAGCTTCTCAGCTCTCTTCTTTAATTTCTCAAAACGTTTTGGGATTTCTGTAATCAAGTCTTTATTGTAAACTAACGCCATTGTTTCATAAGAATAAGGGAGACCATAAATCTGATTTTTGTAAGTTAAAGCATCTACTGCTAGTTCAGAATAATTTTTTTCAATATACTCTACTGCTAAATAATCTTCTATTGGTACTAAAAGATCTTGCTTAATTGCAGCTCCTAAATTATCATGAGCAAAGCCTACTATATCAGCTCCAGTTCCTTGGGGGCCTCTTATAGATAATATCTCATCTTGTTCCTCTTCAGTTATAGTTTCTACCGTAATACTAACACCAGTTTTTTCTTCATATAGTTTGCCCATTTTTTTCATCCACACTGCCTCAGGGCTATCACTTTGCCAAATTGTCAATTCAGAAGCAACAACTGCTGATTCAAATACTAAAAATAAAAGAATAATAATCACTACTCGAACTAAAATACTACTCTCTTTCATTTTTTAACCCCCTAGCATATTATATAATTTATTCAACTAAAGCACAGTTTAATATTTATTAGCGGGGTCGAGATTTAATATAAATCGAATCCACATTGGGGACACATCTTTTCATCTCCATTTAAATCAGTTTTGCATTCTGGACAATTAAGTAGTTCTTCTTCTCCCACTTCTTCAATATTTAAATATGATTCTCCAATACCTATATCTAAATCTAAATCTTCCTCATCTGATTCTTCTATCAGACTAATCTCTTCTGGAACAGATAATATATCATCATCTTCTTCAACTCCAATTTCAAAGGACAACAATTCTGCTTCATCTAAGACATCTG
>JBNJDB010000017.1:0-21014 GCA_051744465.1 Bacillota bacterium
CACAAAATATTGATTTGACTAAACTTGGAGAATTAAATACAAAAGCAGTTAAAATCTTTAATAAAGTAGGATGGCAATAGATTTTAAAAAGTGGCACGAAAGTGCCACTTTTCAAGTTTAAATTATAAACTTATAAGTGAGGTGAGATTAATGTTAAAGAAAAGAGATTTGAAAGTAGTATCTAATAGTTGGTTTATTTTAAGCTTTATTTTTATTTTATTAATTTTACTGCCTAATCTTAATATTTTATTAAATATCTTTAAACCGGCTAGTGAGAACTGGCAACATATTAAAGAGTATCTATTACAGGATTATATAATTAATTCTATGATATTAGTATTTTTCACGGGAGTGGCTTCGATTATAGTTGGTTTTATACCAGCTTGGTTAATCACCCAGTATCAATTTCCGGGGCGTGATTTCTTTAGTTGGAGTTTGATCTTACCCTTAGCAATCCCTCCTTATATTGGTGCTTATACTTATGAAGGCATGTTAAATTATACAGGAGTAATTCAAGCATTTTTAAGAACTAATTTGAATTTGGAAATTAATCCGGCTTATTTTGATATAATGACAATTGAAGGAGCAGTATTCATTTATACAATATTTTTATTTCCCTATGTTTATTTAATTACCAAATCTTTTTTAGCTAAACAATCAGGAGCTTTAATAGAAGTAGGCCGCAGTTTAGGACGTAGTTCGTTAGATATATTTTTATCTATTGCTTTACCAATCTCGCGGGGGGCTATTGTAGCGGGAGTTAGTTTAGTAACTTTAGAGGTTTTAAATGATTATGGTGTTGTAAAGTATTTTGGAATTCCTACTTTTAGTACAGCAATTTTTAAAAGTTGGTTTTCTATGGGTGATTTAAGTTCGGCAGTTAGATTGTCTGCTCTGTTGATGATTTTTGTTTTTGTTATGCTAGTGGTCGAAAAATTATCCCGTGGTGGAAAAAAATATAGTTATAGTAGTTCACAGGTTAAGCCAATTACGCGCCGGAAATTAGCCGGATTCAAATCTAAACTTGCTGTTGGATTTTGTGGTCTGATTTTGGGAATTGGATTTATAATTCCTACTTTACAATTGCTCTATTGGGCCTCATTGAGTTATGCTCAAATATTAGATTTTGATTTTTTATTATTTGTTTTTAATTCTTTATTCGTTGCTGTGGTGGCTGCTGGTATAACTGTAGTTATAGCAGTAATTATTTCAAATACTGTGAGATTGAATAATAATTTAGTGTCTAAAATATATTCTAAAATTGCTATTTTAGGATATTCTATTCCAGGGGCAGTTATAGCTGTTGGAGTAATGTTATTCTTTATTGGGATTGATAATAAGTTAGAACAATTAGTTAATCTAATAGGTCTTGATTCAAATATTTTATTTTTGAGCTCTAGTTTAGTAATGCTTCTTTTTGCTTATGTGATTAGATTTTTAGGAATTGGATATAATTCTATAGAATCAGGCTTTGATAAAATTGGTACAACTTTTTCTGAAGCTGCTAGAACTTTAGGTTCTAGCATTACAGAAACTTTTTTCAGAGTTGATTTAGAGATGATCAAGCCTGCTTTGTTGAGTGGTTTTTTATTAGTTTTAATTGAAATTTTAAAAGAATTGCCGTTAACTTTAATTTTAAGGCCATTTAATTTTGATACTTTAGCAAGCAAATCTTTTGAATACGCGAGTGATGAAATGATTCATGAAGCTTCTATTTCATCATTAATAATAATAATAATTTGTACTATAGCGATTTATTATATTACTAATTTTAGTAGAAAGGAGAGGGATTAAAATGTTTCTTGAAGTTGATGATTTAGCTTTTAAATATAATAATTCTGAGCAGGATGTATTAAAAAATATTAGTTTTGATGTGCAACAAGGTGATATCGTCTGTATTTTAGGAGAGAGCGGTAGTGGTAAAAGTACAGTTTTAAGGTTGCTTGCTGGATTAGAAAAGCCGAGTAAAGGTAGGATTGAGATTGATGATCAGTTAATGGTCAATAATGATATATTTATACTCCCTGAGAATAGAGGCATTGGAGTAGTATTTCAAGATTATGCTTTATTTCCTCATATGACTGTGGCTGAGAATATATTATTTGGAATTAAGGATAAAGCGAAAGAATATAAAGAAGATAAACTGCATGATTTGCTAGAATTAATTGGTCTTAAAGAGCATAAAGCCAAATATCCTCATCAATTGAGTGGGGGCCAACAACAGCGGATAGCCTTAGCTAGATCTCTAGCAATTGATCCTTCTTTGGTAGTAATGGATGAACCATTTAGTAGTTTAGATGCTAATTTGCAATCACAAATTAGAGGGGATTTAAAAGAAATTATGACTACAACAGGAACAACTTCTATTTTTGTATCTCATGATAAAGATGATGCGATTAATATAGCAGATAGAATAATAGTCTTAGAAGAGGGAAAAATAGTTCAAAATGGTACTACTGAAGAGATAATGAATAATCCTAGTTCTGATTATGTAGCAGGATTGATTTCTTGAATCTAAGTACTTGGATTTTAGATTTACTAAGATTTAATTGGTGATAGTATTAGTAATTTCTTGTTAACTATGTTATGATTAAGAAGGTTACTAATAAAAAGGGAAGTGAAATTTTATATGGAAAAGAAGAAATTTGAAGATTTGAATTTGTCGACAGAGATTAACAATGCGGTTCAAGATATGGGATTTGAGGAAGCAACTCCTATTCAAACTCAAGCAATTCCTCATATTATAAAAGGAAAAGATGTAATTGGTCAAGCCCAAACAGGAACGGGCAAGACAGCTGCTTTTGGTATTCCAATTTTGGAAAAGATAGAGCAGAATAATAAGAATGTGCAAGTGCTAGTTTTATGTCCAACACGAGAATTAGCTATTCAGGTATCAGAAGAGATTAAAAGGTTAGCTAAATATAAAAGTAATGTGAAAACTTTACCAGTTTATGGTGGACAGCCTATTAAAAGGCAAATAAGAGCACTTAATAAAGGAGTCCAGATTGTAATTGGAACTCCTGGTCGAACAATGGATCATATGAGAAGAGGGACATTGAAATTAGATAATTTAAATATGATCGTTTTAGATGAAGCAGATGAAATGTTAAATATGGGTTTTAGAGATGATATTGAAACAGTTCTAAAAGGGATTAAAGGAGAGCGACAGACAGTATTTTTCTCTGCTACTATGCCTAAGTCTATTTTAGCTCTACGAAAAAGATATCAGAATAATCCTAAGATAATCAAAGTAGCTCATAAGAAATTAACGGTTCCTAATATAGAGCAAGCCTATTTTGAAGTTAATCGGAATAATAAAGTAGAAAGTTTATCTAGATTGATTGATATGTATAATCCAAAGTTGGCCCTAGTATTTTGTAATACTAGAAAGCAAGTAGATGAACTATCTCTTCACTTGCAGGGACGTGGTTATTTTGCTGATAGTTTACATGGGGGAATGAACCAGAATCAACGAGATAGAGTAATGGATAAGTTTAAAAATGGTACTGTAGAAGTTTTAGTGGCAACTGATGTAGCTGCTCGGGGAATTGATATTAATGATATAGAAATAGTATTTAATTATGATGTTCCACGTGATGAAGAATATTATGTGCATAGAATCGGTAGAACTGGTAGAGCTGGTAGAACAGGTCGTGCTTTTACTTTTGTATCGGGTAAAGAAATTTATCAATTGAAAGATATTCAAAAGTATACTAAGACTAAGATTCCAAGAAAGCAAGTACCTTCAGCTAGTGATATAGAAAAAGTTAAGATGAGTTTGGTATTAGAAGAAGCAGCTGAGATTGTAGAAGCAGAAAATTTATCTAAAGAAGTTGAGTTGATTGAAGAATTAACAGAAGAAGAATATACTTCTCTGGATATAGCAGCAGCATTATTGAAATTAGTTAGTGAAGAAGAAGAAAAAGAAGAGGTTGATTCTGCAGCTGATTTTGGCAATACAGGAGCAGAGCCAGGAATGGTTAGATTATTTATTAATATCGGAAATAAACAGAATGTAAGCCCCGGAGATATTGTAGGAGCTATAGCTGGTGAGACTAGTATTTCTGGTAATTTAGTTGGTTTAATTGATATTTATGATCGATATACTTTTGTTGAAGTACCACGAGATGATGCTAAAGAGGTCTTGATGGTTATGAAAAACAATCGGATTAAGGGCAAGAATATAAATATTGAACCAGCAAATCCTAAGTAAAATAAAGATGGTAAGATTGATAGTAATAAAATATTGTAAGAGATGATTAAACTGCGGCTAATTGCTGCAGTTTTTCTGTTTTTTGAACTAATCAATATTAAGCTGTTCTAGTGAATAAAGGAAAGCTAATTTAGCAATAATAGAATTATAGATAATGATAGGGGTTGCTTTTGAGACTAAATCAGTTGTGGAGCTGATAATTATTTTAAATAGTTTGTTAGATAAAGTAAAAGATATATTTAATTCTGAAAGAGAGTCTAGTAAATCGAAGTTAGAGCAGACAGTAATAGCCAAAACGGCGAGTGTTAATTGTGAACAACTTAAGACTGTTTTATTACCTAATGATGACTTGACTATTAGAAATGTTTCAATTGAAGGATGCGAAGTAGTAATTATGTATATCGAGGGAATGGTTGATAAAAAGATAATTAATGAGAATATATTACAAACAATGATGAACAAGAAGCAACAACAGCATGAAGAAGACTTATATCATCAGTTTAAAAAGAAAGTGATTTCACTTGGTGATGTAAAAGAAGTCAAGGAACTAGAGAAGGTAATAGAGGGAGTGCTAGCTGGAGATACAGTAATCTTCATCGATGGGTACCAAAGAGCTTTAGTAGCCTCTACTAGATCTTGGGAGAGTAGAGGAGTAGAAAAGCCAACTAATGAAACTTCAATTAGAGGACCGAAAGAATCCTTTACTGAAACTCTGCAAATTAATACTTCTTTACTTCGGAGGAAGATCAGAAATTCGAAACTCAAATTTGAAAGTATGCAACTTGGTGAAGTTACTAATACTCAAGTTAGTTTGAGTTATTTAGAGGGGATTAGTAATCCTAAATTAGTTGATGAATTAAAGAAAAGATTAGAAAAAATTGAGGTAGATGCAATTTTAGATGTGGAGAATATTAAAGAGCTGGTAACTGATGCTTCCTTTTCTCCGTTGCCTACTGTTTATAAAACAGAACGACCAGATACAGTAGCTAGTAAATTATTAGAAGGCAAGATAGCTATTTTAGTTGATGGCTCTCCTGAAGCATTAGTAATGCCGGCAGTTTTTATGGAATTTTTATTAGATGCATCTGATTATTATTTACATCCTGTTATTGCAACTACAACTAGATGGCTGAGATTTATTTCTTTGTTTACAACGTTGTTCTTACCTGCTCTTTATGTAGCAATAATTGATTATCATCCGGAGATGCTGCCAACATCACTAATAATTAGTCTTGCTGCAGCTAGAGAAGGGATTCCTTTTCCTCCAGTTGTAGAAACAACTATAATGGGGCTGTTATTTGAGGTCTTGCGCGAAGCTGGTTTGCGGATGCCACGTAACTTAGGTCAAGCGGTTAGTATTGTAGGAGCATTGATTATTGGTGAAGCAGCTGTTAAAGCAGGTTTTGTTAGTATTCCTATAGTAATTGTAGCAGCTTTAACTGGCTTAACAATTTTTACTATTCCCTCATCTGAGCTAGCATTAGCTTTAGTTCCAATGCGTTTTGTTTTTACTATATTAGCGGCAATCTTGGGTTTGTTTGGGATTTTGCTTGGACAACTGTTATTTCTGATTCATTTAGCTAGTTTACGTTCGTTAGGTGTCCCTTATTTATCACCTCTGGCGCCTATGAATGCGCAAGAATTCAAAGATGTACTAGTGCGCGCTCCCTGGTGGAGTATGAATTTCCGTCCTAAAACAAGTAGATATAATAAAGGAGATAGGGTCAGACAGTCGGCTGAACAAAAGCCAAAACCACCTAAAAATAAAGAAAAAGAAGTTATTCACCAAGAAGATTAGGGGTGATATTATTTTAGAAGAGGGTAAAATTGGTCAAAAACAATTAAGATGGTTAGTATGTGTACTATTAATTTCAACTATCTTGATTTATTTACCAAGTTATATTGCTAAATATGCTAAGCAAGATAGTTGGATAACTGTAATTATAATTACGGCTATTAGTTTAGTTGTAACTTTAGCGATAATTAAATTAGGACTTAGATTTCCTAATCAAACTATTAATTCTTATAGTCAGTTAATTGTAGGTAGCTTTTTGGGGAAATTGATTTCTGTAAGTTATTTATTGTTTTTTATTCATATTTCAGCATTAATTATCAAAGAGATAGCAATATTTTTAACAGCAGTTTTTATTACTAATACACCTGTATTAGTAATAATCTTATTAATTAATTTTGTTGCTGCTTTAGCAGTTAGAAATGGGATTGAAGTAATTTCACGAGTTAATGAATTAGTTTATCCGTTAGTTATAGCTGCTATTGCGCTTATTTTTGTTTTAATCTGGCCTGAATTAAAGTTGACCAATTTCCAGCCGGTTTTAGAGCATGGTTGGACAGGAGTAGGTCAGGCAAGTAGTATTGCTCTGTTATTTTTTTCTGAAACAATTGCTTTAGTTATTATTTTACCCAGTCTTAACTCTAAGCAGGGAACAGCTTGGTCAATAGCAAGGTCATTATTAATAGTGGGAATATTAACTTTACTAGTAATGATTATGATAATTGGATTATTTGGTGCTAGCGAAAGTGCACAATTGACTTATCCAACTTTATCAGCAGTACGTTATATTAGTATATTTGACTTTATAGAACGAATAGATGCAGTTATTATAGCGATTTGGATTGGAGGAGGTTTTATTAAGCTGAGTATCTTTTATTATTCTGCTGCTATTACTACAGCAGAATTGTTTGAATTAGATACTTATCGACCGGTAGTCTTCCCCTTGGGATTAATAATATCTTTTTTGGCCCCACTATTATTTGGGAATATTGCAGAGCTGGAGCAACTTTTAATAGATTACTTACCACCTTATTATTTGAGTATGGAAATTGTGTTACCTAGCCTGTTATTAATAATAGCTAAAATTCGTGGAGTTAGGGGTACTAAAATATGTGGCGAAAAATAATAGTAATTAGTTGTTTATTGCTAATATTTAATTTAGTTGGGTGTTACGATCGAATCGCAGTTGAAGAGCGAGGAATAGTAGTCGGGGTAGGAATTGATAAAGCAGCTAAACAGCAAATAGAGCTGACAGTGCAAGTAATTAAGCCGGCTAATACTAAAGAAGATGCTGGTTCTAAAGGAGAGGCAGTGGTGAATTTTTCCCTAACTGATGATACAGTTTTTTCTGCTGTAAGAGAAATAACCAAGCAGACTGGACAAAAATTATTCTGGTCTCATAATATGGTAATTATTGTAGGAGAAGAATTAGCAGAAGAAGGATTAGCAGATTATTTAGATTTTTTTAATCGCGACCCTGAATTGCGGCGCAGGAGTTATATGGTAATAGCTAAAGGTACCAAAGCTAAGGACATATTAGAGGTTGAAGCTGATTTAGAAGAATTCTCTGCAACAGAAATTTGTAGATTAGTAGAAAGCGGTGCAGTCAATGCTAGGGTAGCCAAAGTTGATTTTCATCAATTTATTAGTAAATTAGCGACTCCTAATATTTCTCCTTTTTTGCCCGGAATTGAACTAACAAAACAGAGTAATCAATATAAGATGAATGGTTTAGCAATGTTTAAGCAAGATAAACTAGCAACTTGGTTGGTCGGTAATCAAAGTAGAGCTCTTTTATTTGTAGTGGATCAAGTTAAAAGTGGTATTATAAAGGTAGACTGTCCTCAACAGAAGCAAGACCAAGTAAGTATCGAAATTACAGGGGCGGAAAAGAAAATAAAACCATATTTTGTTAATGAGGAACCGGTTGTAGATTTAGAAGTCACAATAAAATCTAATCTGGGGAGTCAAGAGAGCAGTACTAATCTGGTAAAAGTTGATCAATTATCAAACCTGGAAAAAAAAGTGAAAGCTAAAATCAAAACTGAACTAAGAAGAGTTATTGCTATGGCTCAAAATAAAGAAATAGATATATTTGGTTTAAGTAGTTATTTCCATAGGGAACATCCTCAACAATGGTCCAAACTGAATAAGAACTGGGAACAAGTCTTTAACCAAATGAAAATCAATATAGATGTTGCAGTTGAGATTGAGAAGAGTGGTCTAAATTATGGACCAGTAATTAAAAAGTAAGGTGGATAGGTTGGAGGGATTAAATTGCAGGTTGGATTACTAGTATTTCTTGTTTTTTTAATTATAGCATTTGAAGCACCTAATTTGTTGCGCAATAAGTTGTGGCGAGAATTAGTTGTTTTTTCTTTATTATTAGTAGTTGCTGGGGGATTGATGTATTTATATATAACAGGATTTGATTTTTTCAGTTTTGATTAATCATCTTATTACTTTTCTTCTAATTGTTTTTTTAATTCAGCTACAAGTGATTTATCTATTTTTTTGCTCTGTTTTAATACTTGAGAGTTTAAGAAATTCTTGTTGTTTTGGAGATATAGTTCTATTAATTGTTTTCTTTTTTCTTCTAAACTATCTTTATGACTCATGTTAGCCCCCTTGATGAATAAATTATATTTTATAGCTGGGAAGTAACTTGGATACATTTACCAATAAATTCTATTTCGCTTTTATTGATTATTTTCGGATTCGAATCGTCCTTTAATAGAATTATTTTATGGTCATAGAAGAAAACTTTGGCTATTAATCCTCTATAATTTAAAGTAATGGCAGCTATATCAGAATTTTCTATAGTTGCTTGTTGCTCAATCAAAACGAGGCTTCCATTTGTAATACCACTATTTAGCATTGAGTTATCAGTCATTTCAAAATAGAAAAGATCAGTTGGAGATTTGTCTGTAGTGATAATTTTGTGGTCTTTAATATTAGTAGAAGCAACAATATCTTTTTGGATATTTTTAACGATAGGAACTTTAGTGAGAGCGATATTAGAATTAAAGTTAGTTTGCAAGTTAATTCCTTGCAAATAGCCTGTTACTTCCATTAATTGTTTATAATTAATGCGACCTTGCGAATTATTAGCTAGTTTTCTTAGAATAGCTGGACTAGGAGGATTATCCAGTTTCTGATTTATGATTTTAGAGATATAGGTTCTGTTGACTCCGCTTTCATTGGCGTATTGGGTTTTTGATCTAGTTCCAATAGATTTTTGAACAAGATTTTTGAATTTTAATTTATTAAACACAATATCCCCTCCATAATTATAATACCGATAACCGTGAAATATTTCAACATTTTTTTGTTATTTCACCTAAAAATTATTTTTATGTGAAAATAGTTGTCAACTATAGCCAAAAATGCTATTATAATAATGTATATGTGAAAAAAATTAACGATGAGAGGGGGTTGTTTACTATATATCCCAATGTTTCTAAATTGAGAGAATTAATAGCAAATAGGTTTAATAATAATAAGGCAGCATTTGCTAGGGAAATTGGTGTTAATCGAACAACAATATCTAAAATAATTACTAGAGAACGAGCCGGAGCTAAGTTTTTTGGTGGATTAATAAAGTATTGTGAACGAGAGAATCTAGATTATAAAGAGTATATAGTATTACAATCCGATTAACTATTATTATTTATTCCCGTTTTAATGATAAATATTATAGAGTTAAGGTGTATTTTAAAACATATATTTTGTTTTTTTAAGGAAGTAATCTACATTTGTAGGTTGCTTCCTTTTTTAGTAGTAATTATTTCTAATAAAAACCAGGATTATAAGGGAGGATATTGTCTTATAATGTAGAATAACAATATTATAAGATTGTTAAAAATAAACCGATAATTCAAATATAGTAATAATTAGGGCAAATTAATAGAGGAGGGTAGAATAATTGATGGTGGATAAAATTAGAGTATTAATTATAGATGATTCAGCTGTAGTACGTAAGTTATTGACTCAAATTTTAGAGGGGGATGATCAACTTAAAGTAGTAGCTGCAGTAGGAGACCCCTATCAAGGTGTCAAAAAAATAAAAGAATTACAGCCGGATTTATTAACCTTAGATGTTGAAATGCCCAAGATGAATGGGATTAAATTTTTAAAGAAGTTGATGCGGACCTATCCTTTGCCAGTAGTAATGATTAGTAGTTTGACTAAACGAGGTAGTCGGGCTACGATCAAAGCATTAGAGTATGGAGCAGTTGATTTTGTTGCTAAGCTTGACCTAAGTCAACCGAAAAAAAGAAAATTATTTAAGGAACAAGTTCTATCTACAGTTAAAACTGCTGCTCGAGTAAAGCCTAAGAAGTTAAAGCGAGCTCGCAATAATGTCAATAAAAATAAAAAGAATATTAATAAAATAGATGTCAGTAGCAAACAACGAAAAAAAATAATCGCAATTGGTTCTTCAACAGGAGGGGTCAAAGCCTTAAAGAGTGTTGTTCCTAATTTACCTGCTAATTCACCGGGGATTGTTCTAGTTCAACATATGCCCGTTGAGTTTACTACTTCATTTGCTAAGACTTTAAATCAAGTTTCAGAAGTAACTGTTAAAGAGGCTCAAGCTGGTGATCGAATTAAGCCTGGTAGAGCATTGTTGGCCCCGGGGGGAAAACATCTTGTAGTGGAGAAGAAAGGAACTAATTATGTTGTTCAATTAAATAATAAGGCTAAAGTTCATCATCAACGACCAGCTGTAGATATAACTTTTAATTCTTTAGCTAGAGTAGCTGGCAATAAAACGGTTGGGATTTTATTGACAGGGATGGGTAAAGATGGAGCACAAGGTTTAAAAAAAATCAAACTTGCTGGTGGCTTTACAATAGCAGAATCAAAAGAGACTGCTACTATATTTGGAATGCCCCGTAAGGCAATTGAATTAAAAGCAGCAAAGGAGGTATTACCGCTAGATAAGATAGCACCTAAAATAGTAGAGCAACTTAGCGAGTGATAATATAAGGTAGCACTGTAAATAGATAAAAATTTATTTAAAAAAGATATTATAAATTAAGATATAAAGTGATATTAATTGTTTTATAGAGGTATTTTGTTGAGTTTATTGAATATTATTATTATGAGTTAATTTTTATTAAGGCTTAATAAATTAGGATATTATAGATTGTAATTTTGGTGATTTATTTTAATTGAGCAGTAAAGGGGGGGAGGATTTAAATGGAGCAACTAAAGATTACAAATAGAGATTTATCTGTGCAAATAGATAGTTTAAAAAATATGATTAACGTAACAGAAGATTTCTATGGGTTTATATCGGATGAGTTACCTCAAATTGAGTCTGATATTGAAGATACTATTGAAGAAACCGAAATGTTAATTGACTATTTTACTGATACAGAAGAGGGGACTAGTTCACAAGAAGAGGGCTTTCAAATTCGTGAGGTAATGGATAATTTAGAGTCTGATATCAAAGGGGTTTATAATTCTTTATCAGCTAGAGAGAATATAGCTGATGTGTTGCAGAACTTTATTAGTGATAATAAAGATGGAGAAGCTCAGTTTCAAAAAATATTAGGGTTGATAGATGACCTAAACCGCGTTTTACATAAATTGGATAATTTGTCGATGAATGCTGTAATTTTTTCGGTTAAATCAGACCAAGAAGGAGCAGCTTTTCGAGTTATTTCAGATGAAATAAATGATCTTTCCAATAAGATTGAAACAAAATATAATGGAATTGAAGAACAAATTATTAATTTGGAAGATTGGAATAATGGTTTTGCAGATGATTTGCGTGAATTAATTGAGACTGAAGAGCAAATCGCAGAAGAGTATCGGATTGAAGTAGAAGGGATTTTTTCTGAGATTTTAGAATCTTTGCAGGCTACTTCAAATATATTGAAAGACTTTATGGGACATATTCAAGAGGCTGTAGAGCCAGTTTATGAAATAATTGTTTTGTTACAGAACCAAGATATTATCCGGCAAAATTTGGAAAATCTGATTGAAATATTTAATACATTACAAGTTGAGTTGAATGATCTACCAACTTCAGATGGTGCGGATAGACTAGATAAATTAGTATTTATCACTGATACTTCTCAGTTGGCCCAAAAATTAATGAGTAATATTTTAGATCAATTAGATGAATCTTTATTTGAAATCCAATCAAAATTTGAGCAAATGAAAGGTGACTTAGATGAGATAGATGAAGAAGGAGACCATCTAATAAGTTTTTTTGCTGGTGGTGATGCTGATAAACAGTCTGGGAGTGTGGATCTGATTTATCAACAGTTAGTTGAATTTGTTCCGGAATTAACAGATAAATTAGAGCAATTGGATGCTAAATATGATCAATTAGCAGTAGGGAATAATACTTTTTATGATAATATGGAAGGACTAAAGGATGGTTTTGTTGAGATTGATCAAATTTCAGATAGATTAAAGAAAATAGAAGTATTAGCTAAGATTGAATATACAAGATTGGAAGAAGGTGATAAATCTTTTATTCAAAATATAGAAGAAGCAATTGAAACTTTTATTGCATCAAGTCAGAAAAATAAGCAAATGTATTTAGATTTAAAAGAAGAGTTAATTAGAGATTATGAAAAATTTCTGCGATTATCGGAAAGTAATCAAGTTGAAATACAAGAATCAGTAGAGGTGATTGATAATTCTGAGGAAAAATTATTGATGACTAAAAAAATGATTAAAGATGCGATTAATAGTTTGCATCAATCTAGTAAAAAATTAATCAATGAAATTGTAACTGTTAATCAGGGAATGGAAAAAGTGGAAGGGCTAGTGGAGGAAGGAGAAGGAGTAATTGATTTTTTGGCTGACTTGGAGGAAGAAAGTAGAGGTTTGAAAGAAGAATACTTAGCAGACTGTGAGCAAGAGGAATGGACGGAGAGTAATCAGCGATTGCAGAAGTTGGAGGATGAATTCACTAGCTATTTAGAGCGTAAAACGGCTCAAGAATCAGTCTCTGATTTGAGTGATTTAGATACCGGGAGTGAAGGTGGAGAATTGACTATGTTCTAATTTGAGGGGGGATAGAATGGAAGAAATTCAATTTCTTTTACCAGAAGAATTAACTATTTATAATGTTAGTGAAGTTAAAACAAATATTTTAGATAAGCTAAAAGAGTTAAATAATCTTGACAATGCTAATTTAGTATTTAATTGTGCTCAATTAGAGGTGATTGATGCAGCAGGAATACAATTGTTACTATCAACGGCTAAAACTTCTTTACAAGAAGAATTTTCTGTTTTATTAAAAAATGTTGCCGATGAGATTAAAGATGATTTAGAGTTAGCAGGTGTCAAAGAAATATTAGTAAAGGAGGAGAAAGTTGATGGGGAATAAAGTATTGATTTTGGATGATTCACGAACCATTCGTTCGTCGGTTAAATATACACTAGAAAAAGAAGGTTATGAAGTTTTAGTAGCTAAAGATGGGCAAGAGGGATTAGAGGTTTTAGAGGATAATAAATCTCGGTCTAATAGACCGGATATGATTATTACTGATATTAATATGCCACGAATGGATGGAATTGAATTTATAGAAGAAGTGAAAGCAAAAAGTAAGTTTAAATTTATACCTATTTTAGTATTAACAACCGAATCACAAGCTAAAATGAAAAAAAAGGGCCAACAAGCTGGGGCAGCAGGCTGGTTGGTTAAGCCTTTTGAGCCAGAGCAGTTAGTTCAGGTGGCCCAGAAATTTATTAAGTGAGAAAGGAGGGGCGTAAATGTCTGAAGAACAGCTATTACAAGTATTTATTGAGGAAGCAAATGAAATTTTAGCTGAGTTGGAACCGGACTTAGTTGAGTTGGAAACAAATCCTCATGATCATGATTTGATTAATGAAATTTTTCGGGCGATGCATACTTTAAAAGGTAGCGCTAGTTTAACAGGATTGACAGAAATAGCTGATTTTGTTCATCATGCTGAAGAACTATTAGATCGAGTTAGAAATGAAGAATTAGAGATCAATTCTGATATTATTAGCCTCTTATTAGAAGTTAGTGATTTGATAGAAGATTTAGTAACTGAAATTACTACTGAAGGTTTTGAAGCTGAACGTGATGAACTTGATAAAGTAGTTGATTCGCTAAAGTATTGGCTTGAACCAACTGATTCATCTTCAACAGCTTCTCAGCAAGAATCTAGCTCTAATTCTCCTGGTGGTGAGCAAGTATATAAGATTAATTTGGATTTAAATCAGCAATTATTTACTACGGGAACTGACCCTGTAATGTTGTTAGAAGAGGTAGCAGAGCTAGCAGAAATAATTGACAGTAATATTAATTTAACTAAAATCCCTGAGATATATGATCTGAATTCTGAGGAATGTTATTTAAGTATTACTTTGCTAGTCAAGACGGATAAACCACAGCAAGAACTAGAAAACATATTTGTGTTTATTGAATTTGATAATGACGTAGAAATTACTAATGTAACTGATAATTTTAATGAAGACCTTGATTTAAGTTTAGCTGATAAATTGACAGGAGAAATTCTTGTTGAGCGAGGAATTGTTGCAAGTGATGATATTGAAGATGCATTAGACCATCAAAAAAGATTAGGGCAAGTCTTAGCAGAAAGTGGGAAAGTGACTAAAGAACAGGTTGATAAAGTAGTCCAAGAGCAGCGCAAGAGTAAAAAAGTCCAAGAAAAGAGTACTATTAAGGTCGATGCAGATAAATTAGAAAATCTGATGAATTCAATGTCTGAACTAGTAATTAGTCAAGCTAAAGTGCGCGAGCAGGTCGTAAATAAATCAAATAGTAGTAATATGGAACTATTAAATTCCTTAGATGAAGTTGATAAGCGAATTCGTTCCCTACAAGAAGATGTGATGAAAACAAGAATGGTTCCCGTGGGTAACACTTTTATGAGATTCAATCGACTAGTTAGAGATTTGGCAAAAGAAGAAGAAAAAGAAATTAATTTAGTAATTGAGGGCAAAGAAACAGAATTAGATAAGACTGTAATTGAAGAAATAGCTGATCCATTAAAGCATATGATTCGTAATTCTGTTGACCATGGTATTGAGTCACCAGAAGAACGAGAAGCCGCCGGGAAACCTAGGGAAGGTACTATTAAATTAAATGCTTATCATAAACAAGGGAAGGTTATTATTGAAGTCTCTGATGATGGAGGGGGCTTAGATAAAGACGAAATCTTAGCTAAAGCAGTAGAAAGAGAAATCATTGAGCCTGAAGCAGATTTAACTGAGTCTGAAATTTATAATTTGATTTTTGAACCTGGCTTTTCTACTACCGAAGAAGTTACTGACGTTTCGGGTCGAGGAGTAGGGATGGATGTTGTTAAGAGTAATATTGAGAAGTTAAGGGGAACTGTTAAGATTACTAGTACAAAAGGAGAAGGAACAACTTTTGAATTGAAATTACCACTGACGTTAGCAATTATTGATGGGATGAAAGTTGAGATTTCTGGGGATTACTTTATCATTCCTCTAAATTCTATCGTAGAGTTTTTACAACCAGCTGAAGATGATTTAAAGACTGTAGAAGGCAAAGGAGAGTTAGTTAAGATTAGGAATGAGTATATTACTTTGACTCGGGCCTATGACATATTGGGCTTAGAAGCAAATATAACTGATCCTACTGAAGCACTAGTAATTGTAGTTCAGAATGAAGGAGAAAAGATCTGCCTATTAGTTGATCAAATATTGGGTCAACAGCAGGCAGTAATTAAGAGTTTAGAAGATAATTATACCTATGTAGAAGGTATGTCTGGAGCTGCTATTTTAGGTGATGGTAATGTGGCTATGATTTTAGATATTGCAACAATTATTAGTATGGCGAAGAAGTAAAGTTCAATTGAGAATTGACAATTGATAATGTAGAATTAGAGTTCAAAAAATAGTTAAGCAGAAAAACAAATCATTTAGTAATAAATAATCTAACAGGTACTATACGAAGAGTTAGGATTGATTTTCTGGTTTAAATTGTCAATTTTCCATTCTCCATTTTCAATTGATTTGGATATGGATTCTAATTTGTAATTTATTTTATTGCTATGATAATAGTTGTAAAATTAGCTGAAAAGGTGTAATCATAATCTAGGAGGTGAAATTATAGTGGAGGAGAACAGAAATGAAGCTCATAATGATAATACAGTTAATATTTTAAATCAGCAGTTGACTAATATTTCTGCGGAGAATCAGTATTTAACTTTTAAGGTTTTGGATGAAGAATATGGTGTGGATGTAATGAAGGTCCAAGAAATAATCCGCTATCGTGAGCCAACAACTATGCCTAATGCACCAGAGGTAATCAAAGGTGTGATTAATTTCAGAGGTGAAGTGATTCCGATTGTTGATTTACGAACCAAGTTTAATTTAGAGATTGGAGAATACGATAAATTCACTGTAGTAATTGCTTTAGAAGTAAAAAATAAGATTGTCGGAGTGATTGTTGATGAAGTATCTGATATGGTCAGTTTTTCCGAAGAGGATATCCAAAGCAATTTAGATTTTGGTTCACAAGTTAATACTAAATTTATCAAAGGTATGGCTCGCTTAGAGGAGCGATTAATAATTTTGCTTTATTTAGAGGAATTATTATCCTTTGAAGAGTTTAAGGCAGTTAATGAGGTAGATCAAAATAAGATTGATGAAGAACAAAATTCAAATGCAAACAGCAAAGATGAAGCTAAGCAAACTGAATAAAATGGAGGACTGGTTGCTATGAAGCCAGTAGTAGAAGAAATTAATGAAGAAATATTTCAAAAAATAAGTGATTTAGTCTATCAAGAGATTGGTGTTAATTTACCTAATAAGAAGAAAGCAATGGTTAATTCGCGGTTGACAAAACGAATTAGAGAAAAAGGTTTAAGTAGTTTTGAGGAGTATTATCAATTTTTGAAAGATAATAAATCTGCTTTAGTCGATTTGTTTAATAGTTTAACAACTAATGTTACTCATTTTTTTCGTGAAGACCATCATTTTGATTTTTTAGATAATCAGGTATTTCCTGCTTTGAAAAATAAATCTAGAAAACGGATTCGAATTTGGAGTGCGGGCTGTTCTAGTGGTGAGGAACCATACAGTCTAGCAATTAAATTTGCTGAGTCTTTTAATTTGAATCGGTGGGATATTAAAATTTTGGCTACAGATATCAATACAGAAGTTTTGAAATTAGCTAGTAAAGGAATTTATCAGGCTCGTCAAGTTGACAAGGTGCCTTATCCTTTATTAAAAAAATACTTTAAATTAGGTACTGGAGAGAATGCTAAATTATTTAAAGTAAAGAATAGTTTGAAGAAGCTAATTGATTTTAGGCGTTCGAATTTGAATCAAAAGAATTATCCGATTAGTTCAAAGTTGGATTTTATATTCTGTCGTAATGTATTTATTTACTTTAATCAAGAGACTAGAAAACAGATTCTAAAAAGGTTTCATTCTCATTTGAAAGAAGGAGGTTATCTCTTTTTAGGTCATTCTGAGTCAATTACTGACCAAATCCAGAGCCAAAATTGGAAATCTGTTGCTAAGACTACTTATCAAAAAATATAAAATAAAACTAGGGGGGGCAAAATTTATGGATTGGAATTGGAAAAATTGGAATATAGGAATTAAGTTAACAGTGGCATTTGTGATTGTCATTTTATTAGGAGTGGGGATTACTGGTTATTTAAGCTACCAGGAATCTTCTGAGGCACTAATCAATCAAGTTGAGAAAGAGTTAACAGCAATAAGAGAATTAAAGAAACATGAGATAGAGAGTTATTATGATGGATTAACTGAAAACATTAAGATTATAGCCGAATTAAAGACTGTGGAAAATAATGTGGGTGATTTTGCTACTGCTTTTGAGACAGGGACAGATTCTGAAGAGTATAAAGAATTAGCTCAATCTGTAGGACATGATTTGGATAAATTTAAAAATGAACACGGGTGGTATGATGTCTTCTTAATAGATAATAGTGGTAATGTAATTTATAGTGAGTCTAAAGAAAGTGACTTTGGGACTAATTTAGAAACTGGTCGCTATAGAGATTCAGGTTTAGCGGAGGCTTACCGCCAAGGGAAAAATAGTCTTACTTTAACAGATTTTGCATATTATGAAGCTAGTGGAGAACCGGCTTCTTTTGTGGCGGCGCCGATTAAATCAGACGAGACTAATCAAGTTTTAGGAGTGGTCGCTTTACAAGTTCCAGTTGATGAAGTTAATGATATTATGAGTGAAACGACTGGCATGGGTGAGAGTGGAGAAACATATTTGGTTGGTCAGGATAAACTGATGCGGTCAGATTCTCGTTTTAGCGAGCAGACTACTATTTTAGAACGAGAAATTGATACAAGAGCAACTAGAGAGTCTTTAAATGGACGAACAGGAGTCGAAGTAGTTGAGGATTATCGAGGGGCAAATGTATTTAGTGCTTATACTCCAGTTGATATTCATGGTGTAGAATGGGCGATGTTAGCTGAGATAGATGAAACAGAAATTATGGAACCAGTGGATACGATGTTAAACGAAATTTTACTTGTAATGGCGATAGTAGTAATTGTAGCAATTGTAGTCAGCTTCCTACTAGTTAAAGGAGTTATAGTTAAACCGATTAATAAAGTACAATCAACTTTATCTCAAGTTGCAAAAAATAATTTAGATACCCAAACGGAAGTTACTTCTGAGGATGAGTTAGGTCAGATGGGCCAAGACTTAAATGATACTATTAGCTCACTAAATGATGTAGTAGCCAAAGTGAAACATACTGCAATGAATGTGACTAATGCTTCGAATGAAATAGCAGATGGGAACCAAGATTTATCACAACGGACACAAGAACAGGCGTCTTCTTTAGAAGAGGTATCAGCAACTATTGAAGAAATAACTGCTTCAATTCAAGAAGTAGCTAGTAATTCAGAACGAGCTGATCGAATGTCTGATGAAACAATGGAAGCTGTTCAAGAAGGTTCCGAAGTGGTAGATGATACGATGGAATCAATGACGGAAATTACAGCAAGCAGTAAAGAAATAGCTGATATAATTACAACTGTAAATGATATTGCTTTCCAAACTAATCTATTGGCTCTAAATGCTGCTGTAGAGGCAGCTCGAGCTGGCGAACACGGTAAAGGATTTGCAGTAGTGGCAGCAGAAGTAAGAAATCTAGCAAGTCGAACAGCTGAATCTGCTGATGAGATTGAGGATTTAATCAGTAGTATTATCGATCAGATTGAAGAAGGAAATCAGTTGGTAGAAGAAACAGGTCGCTCTTTAGAAGAAATTATTGAAAATAGTAGAGAGACTTCACAAGCAATTTCTGAAATTGCTGCTTCGATGGAAGAACAGTCTTCAGCAGCAGACCAGATTCAAGGTGCAGTTGAAGAATTAGATCAAGTTACTCAACAGAATGCTTCTATGGTCGAAGAAATAGCTAGTTCTAGTGAAGGTCTTAGTGGGGAAGCAAATAATTTAGCTAGTATAGTTAGTAAGTTTAATTTAAATCAGAGTGATTTCAATTATCAAGAGGATGATTTGGGTACTAACAATAACAGTAATTCATCTACAAGTCATTCTGAAAAAGGATTAAATGATTTAGAGTCCGAGATGGATCAGAACTTTGATGAGGATGAGTTTGATAAATTTTAATTAGCTTATAGTTGATTTATAATCAAAGGTCACAAGTTATAGCTATTCTATAGCTTGTGGCCTTTTTATTATACTAGTTTAGATTATAGAAAGGAGGAATAGCAATGTTTGATTTCTCAGGGATAAAAAAGGAAAAATATAACAGTTTAATTATCGGAATTATTATTTTTTTATTAATAGTATTTTTTGTTGCTTTTTATTATGTGTATAAATTGTCTTATCAGAGTGAAGTAGATTCTTTTTTAGATCATCAGGATATATATATTTCAGTTGTTAGAAAAAAATTCAAGGATCGGTTAGATACTATTATTCAACAACCATATAATACCCGGATTAAAAATAGAGAGAAAGCAAAATTACTTAGTTCAGATCTAGAGTTTCCTAGTCTCCCAGAAATAAAATATACAGCTTTACTTGAAAGTTCTAAAAATATAACTACAGCTGTAAATCAATTTGAGCCGGGAGTAGATTTAGAAAAGATAAGAGGAAAAATCAAAACAGTAACTGAAAAAAAATGGTCAGATATAGATGCCAACTATTACATAGCGCCTTTAGAGATAACAAAACGACATCAATTAGCCTTGGTGTTTTACCCAGTTCAGACTAAAAATGATAAACAGATATTAGCCTCTGTTATTGATCTAGAAGAGTTAACTGCTGAATATATAGCACCAATTCAGTTAAAGAAGAATGGAACAGGGTATTTGATTGATGGTCGTGGTAGAGTAATTTATGATCGTGCTACAGAGATTATTGGTTCTAATGTATTTAACTTACATCAAACTTATGAAAAATTACTTGCGGTAGATAAAAAAATGATTAATCAGGAGCAAGGTTCAGCTCATTATAATTTTTTGTTACGTAAGACAGGTGAAAGTAAACATAAATATATATCTTGGGCTAGTATTAATTTTGGGTCTAACAAATTGATTTTAGCTATTTCCACCCCTAAATCTGATATTATAGCTGAAATGAATGACTTTAGAAATAAGCTGATGATTTTGAGTATCTTATTAATTATTATGTTATTACTAATTGGAATTATCTTTTTTAAACTCAATAGTCAAGTTTTAAAGTCTAAGATAGAGGAATATCAAGAGAAGTATGAAGAACAGACTAAAGAATTAAGAATGATGTCTGAGATGGTAGAACAGTCTGATGATAGTATGATGCAGACAGACACAAAGGGGAATATTGAATATATTAATAGAGCTGGAGAAGAGTTATTTGGCTGGTCAAGAGAAGAAATAGTTGGGAAAAAGCCAGCTATTTTTAATGCTGAGGAAAATGATAGACAGATTCAAAATGAGATTTATCAAGCTCTTGAGCAGGGCGAGAAATATGAGATAGAATTATTAAATCAGCGCAAAGATGGGTCTGTTTTTTGGTGT
>JBNJDB010000018.1:0-20099 GCA_051744465.1 Bacillota bacterium
TAATACTATTTTAGTTGCTTCGTCAGGAAAATTAGACCAAGGATTTGGAGAAAAAGTAACCAAAGTATTTAAATTAAAGAATAGTGACCCAACTGAGTTAAAAGGGAGTCTTAATTTATTAGTTGATGAGGCTTCTATTAGAGTAGATGATAGAACAAGTAGTTTATCGGTAACTGCTTATCAAAGTAAAATACCTGAAATTGAGAAGTTGATTAAGCAATTAGATGAAGAAAAACAACAGATTATTATTCAAGCTAGAATTGAGGAAATAAGTCATACTGGTTTAGAAAAATTAGGAGTTGATTGGGATTTTCAAAAGTTAACTGCTAATGGAAATAGTGCTACTATTATAGATAACGAAGGTGAGGATGATTCTTCAGGAAATGATATTTCTGATTCTAATCTGTCGTCTATGGGGGATAATGTAGCTCTTAATTATTTAACTATGATTAATATGTTAGAAAAAAATAATCATGCAACTAATTTAGCTAATCCACAGATTACTACAATAAATGGTAAAGCAGCTACAATTGACATTGGTAGTCAATATCCGATTGTTAAACCAGGTGGTGATGGGCAAACAGAAGTTGAATTTAAGGATATTGGAATTAGTTTAGATATTGATCCTAAAATTACTGAAGATAATAAAGTTTATATGGATGTCAAGCCAGAAACTAGTATAGTGTCTAGTACTTTTGAAACATCGAATAATATAACTTATCCAATTATTGATACTAGAAAAGTTGAAACTAATGTTAGAGTAGCTAGTGGTAAAACAATTGCAATTGGTGGATTAATAACTAAAGAAGACCGAGAAAATTTAAAGAAGGTTCCTTTCTTGGGGGATTTACCATTGTTTGGGAAAATGTTCAGTAGTGAGAGTGTTGAAACTGATAAGACTGAACTGGTTATCTTTTTAACTCCTAAAATAGTAGGAGTTCCTACTGAGAGTGAGCAAGAAGAAGAAACTAGCAAATCCTTTGACTATCAAGTAAAAGAAGGGGATAGTGTTTGGTCGATTGGGAATTTGTTTGATATTTCCTTTGCTAAAATATTAGAATATAATAATATTGAGTATGTAAGTAATTTAAAGACTGGTCAAAGTCTTAAAATACCAGTACCAGAGAGCTATTATTATGAAGTGCAATCTGAAGATAGTTTAGATCAATTAGCAGAAAAATATGATGTTAAGGTAGAATCTATTCAAAAGATTAATAGTTTATCAAGCATAAAGGATAAGAGTGGTCAGGAAATTGTGATACCAGCTGAAGTAAATTAGTTATTCTGTAATCCGACTTAATATTTTGATATTGAGTCGGATTAATTTTTAGTTTTAAGATATTAATGTTATAACTTTTATTTATAGGAGGTGGTTGGGAGAATGTCTTTTAATTATTTTAATAACAATGAAGCTGGGTTTAGTTTTATAGAAATAGTAATTGCTATAGCAATTTTATCTATTGCTGGTATAGTAATTTTTTCTTCTTTTTCTGGAAGTATGAGACTTTTTAGTAGTTCTAAAGAAAGTGAGGAAGTTTTGGAATTAGCAAATTATATTATGTCAAGAGCAAGGTCAGAATGTATTGAATCTGGGGCTGATTTAGCTGATGATAATAATAATGGATATAATAACACCGAAGATATAATAATACAAGAATTTAACAATCAAAATAATGGAAATTATAGTTTGGATAAAGTAGATATTAGCCCATTAAATTCTAGAGGAATAAGTGAGTTAATTAGGATTGAAATAGTTATAAAGAGTAATAAAACAGACCATAGTACAAATTTAAAGAGTCTAGCGTGGAATGGACCAGGTAATTTTAGAAAAGAAGAATAATTTTTAGGAAAAATTGAGATGACAAGGAGGGATAATCATCAATAATAATCAAGCTGGGTTTACATTAATAGAAATAATGATGGGATTAGCAATAATGTCTATATTAGTATTAGTAATAACTGGTGGTTTATCTGATGGTCTTAATTTTTTTAGAAGAGGGGAACAAAATATCTCTGCTAATAGTCAATTCAAAGTATTTAAACGTTCAATAGCTAAGGATGTTAGGCAAGCTACTGATATTACTGTTACTAATAATGGAGAGAAATTAGAGTTGGAAACTAATCAGGGAGATATTATTGAATATTCATATAAATCATCTGAACATCACTTAGAGCGAGATTCTTCTAGTAACGAACGGATTCTTATGCAAGATATTAGGAAAGCGAATAATCCTGGGCCAAAAATATTCAATTCGGAGACAGATAGTAGTGGTAATCTTACTGGATGGGTAATTATTAATTTAGTAGTTTTGGAGACAGAAGAAGAATTGAATTTTGCTGTTCAGTCCAAATTTTTTCAAGATTAGATTAGGGGGGGTACTATGTTTTATGAATTAAAGGATGAAAATGGTTCTATGATGATATTATCAATAATCTTCATCGTCGTATTAGGTATTTTAGGTTTGGCTATTGGTAATATGGCTATCAATAATAGTCGTTTATCTTCCGAAAGTGAAAAAGAAACTGAGGCTTTTCATATTGCCCAAGGAGCTCTTGATTATTATTTGAATGAAACAGTGGATGAATTATATAAGAGGATTGGAGCAGGAGAGAGAGATTTTTATATAGATGAATTTGTTTATGACTCAAGTAGCAATAATCCTTTTAATGATGCCGATGAATTAGAGACTTATTTTGCAGATAGTTTTTTCCCTTCGGGAGGACACGGAGTTGCAGATAATTATTTAGAAAGATTAAATGTTGAATCGGAGTGGGATATAGAAGTTGATAATTTCAAGTATACTTGGGAAAATGGAGATGCAGAAGATGCAGCAATAGAATTTGAGGTTAGGGTTTTTGAATCTGGGAGCAGTGAACCAATTAAAGTTATTCGTAGACAGACTGGTATTGATGCTTTTGCAATTGTATCTATGGCTAGTAGTAGTCTGACTGGAGGAGAAATTACAACTTCTGATGGTGTTACAGAAGAAAATTTAGAGATAAAAGGGAAAACAACCAACAATGTAAAAAGTGAATTTTTTGAGGGATTACTTGACTTTGATAGATATAAGGAACGAGCTAAGGACTTGGGTAACGATGTAGAAGATTGGGAAGGACTCCATGATACTGGAATTTCAACTGATGCTAGAACTGTTCATTATTTAGGTAAAAGTACACCTTATGTTGGAGAAACAGCGAATAAAAAGAATAAATCACACCAATATCCTACTATTTTATATGTTGATGGTGATATTACGATTAAAGGTAGAGATGGTTTACATTTGAACAACCATTATATAATTGCAACTGGAGAGGTTAATATTGAGTCTAGTGATAGTAGTGATGGTTCGACAAAAAATAATTGGAATTGGGAGCGAGATGAAAATGGAAATATTAAAGAGTCTGCTATTGATAAAGATAGGTTGCCTAATTATGATGATCAACAGTTAGAGCAAGAAAAGCCAGGTCAGCATATAAATGATCAAAAAGAAAATTTTACTAAAAATGATGGTGTAGCAAATAATTCCTTTATTTATGGTGAATCAGGAATAAATGTAACAGGAGATAGTGGTATAAAAACAGCGACCCAAGATGAAGAACCGACTGGTGATAATATTATTAATAAGGAGGAAAAATGGAATTTTTTCAGAGGTTATTATTGGGAGTATGAATATACTAAGAATAGTAATTTTGATAACTTAGGAATGATGATGACGCCAGGAGATATTGAATATTCTAATGGAGAACAGAGTCAAAATAAGATCGATTATTCTAATTTAGATATTAGATTTCTTTTAGGTATGGCATCAAATAAGATACGACCAATTGATGATTATGTCAAAGATTGGGAAGAAATAATATAAAAAAATAGCCCAGCTGGGCTATTTTTTATTATTTAACTTTACGTATAGTTTCCTCATCTTCTTTGTTTTGCGATGGTTCAGACTGCTTTAACGGATTATTAATATCTATGGTATCATTGGTAGAATTTGGTGGGTTGTTTTGCTGTTTATTTTCGTTAGTTGGATTTTTTTCTGGTTTTTCTTCGGGGTTTGGTTTTTTATCAATTGTTTCTTGGACAGCTTCAGTTTCAGTATTGTCTGAGACTTCAATTCTATTTAAGTTCCAAGTGAAAAAAATAGTAAAAATAACTAAGACACTAATAAGTAACAGTAAAATCTTATTCATCTTCAGCCCTCCTTTTTAAGTCAATTCATATATTTGTAATTATAGATAAAAAGATTAAATCCTTTTTTCGATTTAATCTTTATTTATGTAAAAATAATTTTGCTAATCTCTAGCACTAATAACCAATATATGTTATAATTTGAGGGAGAGAAGGAAGTTATGTAAGATGGTGTTGATTATCGGAGCTAGGTAGCTTTGGGTGGAATAATAAAGTAATAGTTGTTACCCCCGTGGGAGCAACAACTATGGATATTACTTTTTTTATTAGTTCCACTATTAATTAAGATTTAAATAAAGATCCAATCCAACTAAAAGGTGGAGGTAATTTGAAGCCTCCTCCAATAGATTTCAGATTTTCTTCTTCTCCTTTGGACCAAGTAAATAGAAAATCGATTTTCATAGTTTGACCCCCTTATTAGGTTGACTTATTATTAATTTATGTTTGAAGAAATGGAAAGTTACTCTTTATTCTAAAAAATTATAGATAAGTTGTAGTGGAGTTAGACTTTTCCAGCTGCATTTTAGATAGTATGCAGGAATTAAGGGGTTTATCTAGAATACTTAAACATTGAGTCAGATAAAAATTATAGATAATACTCAAGTGGCATATAATAAGTATTAATAAATAAAAAAAGGAGCTAATTATGGATTTTGAACATCAACCAGTTTTATTAAATGAAGTACTAGATAAGTTAGAAATTAAAGCAGATGGAATTTATGTTGATTGTACTATTGGTGGTGCTGGTCACTCCCAAGAAATTGTTAAAGAGTTAGGAACTGCCGGTCAACTAATTGGTATTGACCAAGATCGGGCAGCAATGAAGGCGGCGGCAGAAAAGTTAAGTGCTGCTGAGCCTCAAATAGATTTGGTTAGAAATAATTATAGCAATTTAAATACTGTCTTAGATGATTTAGATATTAAAAAAGTAGATGGTTTTTTATTTGATTTAGGAGTTTCTTCTTATCAATTAGATGAACCTGAACGGGGATTTAGTTATCGTTATGATGCTCCACTTGATATGAGAATGGACCAACGGCAAAGTAAAACTGCTGCTGTGATAGTAAATAGCTATTCGCAACAACGCTTAACTAAAATTATAAGAGATTATGGTGAAGAAAATTGGGCGCAAAGAATTGCTGAATTTATAGTAGACTATCGGAAGGAAGAGGAGCTTAAGACTACTTTTGAGTTAGTTGAGATCATTAAGAATGCTATTCCAGCTAGTGCTAGAAGAAGTGGCGGACATCCTGCTAAGAGAACTTTTCAAGCTTTACGAATTGCTGTTAATAATGAATTAGAAATAATTGAAACTGCTATCAAAGATGCGGTAAATAGGTTGCAAGTCGGCGGTAGAATTTGTATTATTAGTTTTCACTCGCTAGAAGATAGGATTGTAAAGCATACTTTTAAAGATTTAGCTCGGGAGTGTATTTGCCCGCCTAAGCTACCAGTTTGTGGTTGTGATGAGCAAGCAGAGGTGAAAATAATTAATAAAAGTACTATCACTGCTTCTGAGTCAGAACTAGAGGAAAATTATAGAGCTAGGAGTGCTAAACTTCGGGTAGCTGAGAAGAAATAGAAGTTCTAAATTAGAAAGCAGGTGAATAAAGTTGGTAATGAGAAGTAAAAAAAGTAGAGATTATAATAGTAGTCAATATAGTGGAACTAAAAGCAAGTCGTCTGCTAATACTAAGAATAAGATTACTAATTCTAAAACTATGTTAGTTATTATGCTTATTATTTTTATAATTGTCTTATTTTTTATTATGTATATTAACCAATATGTTCAAATATCGAGAAAAAGTTTAGCTGTTGAAAAATTGGAAGATGAAAAGAGAAACTTAGAATCAAAAAAAGATCACCTGCAGTTAAAAATTGCAAGATTGAGATCTTTAGAGCGAGTTGAAAGAATTGCTAAAGGAGATTTAAATATGGAAGAGCCAGATAATATCAATTATATTGTGCTTGATTCTATTGAATCTGAAGCTAAGAGTAAAATAAAACCAAAAACAGAGGAAGATAATAGCCAACAAGTGGCTAAAGATGAACAAGAAAAAATAGCAATTAATTTAAAACAAGAATTTAGTAATTGGTTAAATGATTTAACTACAGTTCAAGCTGGTACTTTGCAGGAATAAAAACTAATTGAGAATGGGAAATTGAGTTTAAGGGGTGGTGAAAATAGACAAACTAAGTGTAACTGTACGCAAGCGGATTTTCACTTTGTTTATTTTAGTTCTAATATTTATGTTAGTATTACTTTTTCGTACTGCTTGGGTACAGGTATTTGATAATAATAAATATCAAAATGAAGCTTTAGACCAAAGGTTAAGAGAGGTTAAAGTGGAACCTAAGCGAGGTGTTATTTATGACCAAAATGGTGTAGAATTAGCTGTTAGTGCTAGTTCTGATACAGTTGTTGCTGCACCACAAGATATAGAGAAACCTCAGCAAGTTGCACAAAAACTAGCTGAGGTTTTAGATATTTCAGAGGCTGATATTTATCAAAAGATAACTAAGGATGCCAGTGCAGTATATGTGCAACGAAAAGTAACTGAAGAGCAAACAGAAGAAATTCAGAACCTTGATTTAGGTGGTGTCTATTTTACTGAAGAAAGTAAGCGGTTTTATCCTAAAGGTGATTTAGGTTCCCACTTATTAGGTTTTGCTGGAGTTGATAGCCAAGGTTTACAGGGGATAGAGTATTATTATGATCGCTATTTGCGAGGAGATCCGGGGAAAATATCAATTGAAAATGATGCAATTGGACGTAAAATTCCCGATGGAATCAAAGACTATGTAGCTCCTGATGATGGTGATAATATTTATTTAACTATTGATAATGTTCTGCAATATATTGCAGAACGAGAATTAGATAAAACAATGAAAGAGCATCAAGCTAAGGCGGCAACTATTGTAATGATGAATCCGGAAACTGGTGGGGTACTAGCTTTAGCTAATCGTCCTACTTATGACCCTAATAATTTTACAGATTATTCAGAAGGGTTATGGCGTAATAGAGCAATTTCTGATACTTATGAACCAGGTTCGACTTTTAAAATTGTTACGGCTTCTGCTGCTTTAGAAGAAGGTGTTGTCCATCCAACTGATAAATTTTATGATCCCGGTCATATAGAGGTTGCCGGACAAACTATTAATTGTTGGAAAGAAGGTGGCCATGGCAAACAGACTTTTGCAGAAGTTGTAGAAAATTCTTGTAATCCAGGATTTGTGCAAGTTGGGCAACGAATTGGAGAAGAAAGTTTTGATGAATATATTCGTGGATTTGGATTTGGCCAAAAATCTGATATTGATTTACCAGGTGAAGCTACTGGATTGTTATATTCTTTAGCCAATATAGGTCCAGTTGAATTAGCTACTATATCTTTTGGTCATGGAATCAGTGTAACTCCTATTCAATTAGCTACAGCAGTGTCAGCAGTGGCTAATGATGGTCAATTATTAGAACCTCATCTAGTTCAGAAAATAGAAAATAAAGATGGAAGCTTAGTTAAGAGAAATAAGACTCAACGAGTTAGAAAAGTAATTTCTAATGAAACTTCGGCTACTGTAAGAAAATTATTAACAGGAGTAGTGGAAGAGGGATCAGGCTCAAAAGCAAAAATTGAGGGGTATAAAATTGGTGGGAAAACGGGAACTGCTAAACATTATGGTAAAAAATCATATGATGCTTCTTTTGTAGGAATGTTACCAGCAGATGACCCTAAATTAGTTGCTTTAGTTGTAGTTTATGGGGTTGAAAGTTATCCATATTATGGTTCGCAGGTGGCAGCACCTATTTTTCATAACATCGTTAAAGATGCAGTTCGCTATTTAGAAATACCGCCTCAAAATGAATCTGACGAGGAAGAAGATGAAGATGTTGAAAGTATTGAGCAAGTAGAAGTTCCTAATTTAAAAAATTCCTCCCTAGATGAAGCAGAAAAAGAGCTAGCGAAACGTGGTTTGCAAGTTAAATTGGAAGGGCGAGGGACTAAGATTGTAGATCAAGTTCCTGAGTCGGGAGTAGTTGTTAATAAAGATAGTACTGTTATTTTGTTTTTCTCAGGAACTGAAAAGCGTAAGAATAATTATGAAGTAACGATTCCAGATTTTGAGGGCTTAAGTTTGGAAAAAGTTAGAGTTTTATTATCAGAGTTAGGTTTAGAAATTGAGACTAAAGGTAGTGGTGATCGAGTTCAAAGGCAAGAGCCTCAAGCTGGGTTTACTATTAACTCTGGAGATAAAGTTAAAGTCTGGTTGAATTGAGTCTTTTCAGTAAGTTGAAAGTATTCGAATTATTAAAGGAGGGCGATGCTAATTAAACTAGAAAATTTAATCACTGAATTAAAAGTTGATAATATAGCTGGAGATTTAACAATAGATGTAGCAGGGATTGCTTATGATTCTAGGAATGTTGAAGCTGGTGATGTATTTGTAGCAATTACTGGATTTGAAACTGATGGGCATCAATATATTGATGAGGCAATTGCTAATGGAGCTAGTGTTATTTTAGCAGAACAGGAGATAGAGCAACAAGAAGTTACTGTTGTTCAGGTAGATGATACAAGAGCAGCTTTAGCACAGATAAGTGCTAAATTTTATGATTATCCCGCTGATGAATTAACGGTAATTGGAGTTACCGGAACTAATGGGAAAACAACAACAACTTATTTAATCGAAGGAATTTTAAGTAGTTTAGGTCTCAAGACTGGATTAGTTGGGACAATTAAGAATAAAGTAGGTAGTAACGAGGAATCATCTAGTCGAACAACTCCTGAATCACTTGATTTGCAACGAATGCTTGCTGAGATGTTAGCAGATGGAGTAACTCATGTAGTAATGGAGGCCTCTTCCCATGCTTTAGCTTTAGATCGAGTATTAGGAATTGATTTTGACCGCAAAGTATTTACTAATTTAAGTCGAGATCATCTTGGCTTTCATAAAACTTTTGAGCAGTATTTAAATGCGAAATTAAAGCTGTTTAAATCTAATGATAAGCCATCTATTATTAATGTTGATGATTCCAGAGCGGATAAAATGATAGATGAAATTTCTGGTACTATTTTAACTTATGGCATTGAAAGAGAAGCAGATTTTTCTGGGAGTGAAATTGAGGTAACTGCTAGAGGAGTCCAGTATAATCTGTTAACTGATGATACTAGCTTAGCAATTGATCTGCAGTTGACTGGTAAGTTTAATGTTTATAATTCGCTAGCAGCGATTTCTACAGTTGTTAGTATGGGCTATGATATTGCTGAAGTTAAAGAACAAATAGAAGAAATTAGTGGAGTACCGGGTAGATTTGAAACTATAAATGCGGGCCAAGATTATGGTGTGATTGTGGATTATGCTCATACACCTGATGGAATGAAAAATGTTTTACAGACTGCCGGGGAACTTAGCACTGGCGATGTAATTGTAGTCTTTGGCTGTGGTGGAGATCGTGACCACAAAAAGAGACCAATGATGGGCCAACTAGGAATTGAATTAGCTGATTTTGCTGTTGTTACATCTGATAATCCTCGTAGTGAAGAACCACAAAATATTATTGCAGAAATTGAAGCGGGAATAGAAGAATTAGAAGGAGTTACTAGCGAAGATTATCAAATTATTGAAGAGCGAGGAGCAGCGATTACAGCTGCAGTTAATCGGGCTCAACCAGGTGATGTAGTATTGATTATTGGTAAAGGTCATGAGACATATCAAGATTTTGGGGACCGAGTGATTGATTTTGATGATCGAGAAGAAGCTAGGAAAGCGATAGAAAGCAGTTTATAGTGTATAATTTAAAGTTTAAAGTTAGAAAAAATAAAAGCAATTGATAATGGTCAATTGAGAATTAGAGTTCAAAACAATTAAAAAAGCAAGCCCGAAAAAACAATTAAAAAATAAAATTATTATTCTTTAATGATAATTAAGGCGATACTAAACGTTGATTACTAGAAAAATATATGTTTTTGCTAGTGTGATAGTGTAGAACCAACTCTCAAAGGTGATATTTTCTAAGAATTCATTAATCATTATCTTCTTTGATTTTGTTTTTTAACTATCAACTATAAATTATCAACTTTAAACTAAATAACGTGGGGAGTGAGGGAATGGAACTGTTAGATGCTAGTGAAATTGTTGGTGCTGTCGATGGTCAATTGAAGACAGAAGTTGAGTTTGAGATAGATAGTGTTAGTACGGATACTCGTCAATTAGAAACGGGAGATTTATTTATTGCTTTAATTGGAGAAAATTTTGATGCCCATGATTTTTTAGAGCAGGCTTTTGCTCAGGGGGCCAAAGCAGCAATTGTTGAAGCTGGTAGAGACTATGACCTCGAACAGCCCTTAATAGAAGTAGAAGATACTACTAAGGCTTTGCAGGATTTGGCTGCATATTATCTACAACAGTTCTCTATTCCTGTGATTGCTGTAACTGGTAGTACTGGTAAAACTACAACTAAAGATTTAATTGCGGCTGTAGTGGGCCAAAGATACAAGACGCTAAAGACTAAAGGTAATTTTAATAATCAAATTGGATTACCTCTAACGCTGTTAGAATTAGATAGTAGTTACCAGGCTGTAGTATTAGAGATGGGGATGAGAGGATTAGGTCAAATTGCTAGATTAGCTGAAATTGCTCAACCTGATATAGGTGTGATAACCAATGTAGGGTTAACTCATATTGAGCTCTTAGGTACAGTTGAAAAAATTGCTGAGGCTAAGTCTGAACTAGTACAGAGTCTTCCTAGTACTGGATTAGCTGTATTGAATAGTGATGATAGACGAGTTAAAGAGATGACCGATAAAACAACTGCCCGGACAATTTATTATGGGCTAAAAGAAGAGGCTGACTTGCAAGGGGTTCAGGTAGAGACTTTAGCAGATGATCGAGTTCGGTTTGAATTGGTTCAAGCAGATGAAAATTTGGAAATCATTCTAGGTATGCCGGGTGAATATAATGTATATAATGCTTTAGCTGCTATTGCTGTAGGATTAGAGTTAGACCTTGATTTAGAGGAAATTAGCTCTGGTTTAGCTACTGCATCTTTAACAGAAAAACGCAATCAAATTATAACTACTGATTTAGGATTAAAAATCATTAATGATACTTATAATGCTAATCCCACTTCTGTAGCAGCTGGAATTAATACTTTGGTGAAGATTGCTGATGGTAGAACAATTGCAGTTCTGGGAGATATGTTAGAGTTAGGTGACATAGCTAAAGGAGAACATTATCGAGTTGGTTCAATAGTAGTTGAACAGGAGATAGATTATTTAATCACTATTGGAGAATTGGCTACTGAAATTGCTAGAGGAGCGGCAGATAAAAATAACGGGCAGACTACTATTTTTTCCTATCAAGATAAACTAGCAGCAATAGCTAAATTAAAAGAAATAATTGTGAGTAAGGATACTATTTTAGTCAAGGCATCACGGGGCATGGAATTAGAAGAAGTTGTCGAATCAATAACGTAGGGAGTGAAGAATAAATGGTTGAATTAATATATGCAGCAACAATTTCATTTTTAGTATGTATTATTACCGGACCTTTTTTGATTGAATGGTTTAAAAAATTAGAATTTGGGCAACAGATTAGAGAAGTAGGTCCGACAAGTCACTTGCAAAAAGCAGGTATTCCTACAATGGGTGGAATTATTATTATTTTGGCAGTTACCATTTCTACTTTGATGATGGCGGAATTACAAGTGGAGATTATTTTAGCTTTATTTGTAACAATTAGTTATGGGTTTTTAGGACTGTTAGATGATTCGATTAAAATAGTTGCTGGTCGTTCGAAAGGTTTGAGTGGGTGGCAAAAAATAATTGGTCAAGTAACAGTAGCTGCAATTTTAGGCTGGGCAGTCTTAGCAAAATTAGATTTAGGAACGGCGATTATAGTTCCGTATTTAGATCAGACTATTACTTTAGGTAACTGGTTTATACCTTTTGTTATTTTGGTAGTTGTTGGTTCTTCTAATGCTGTTAATTTGACAGATGGTTTAGATGGATTAGCTTCAGGAGTAACGATTATTGTAACAATTACTTATGCATTTATTACTTTTGAATTTGGAGCGGTGCAACTTGCTATATTTGCTGCTGCTATTGCTGGGGCCTGTCTAGGTTTCTCTTGGTTTAATAGTCATCCTGCTCAAGTATTTATGGGTGATACCGGTTCTTTAGCTTTAGGTGGAGCTTTAGCTGCTATAGCAGTACTAACTAGAACTGAATTATTATTAATTATTATTGGTGGGGTTTATGTGATTGAAGCCTTATCGGTAATGATACAGGTTAGTTATTTTAAGTTAACAGGTGGTCAGCGTATTTTTAAAATGAGTCCCATCCATCATCATTTTGAAGAAGAAGGTTGGGAAGAAGCTAAAATAGTAATCCGGTTTTGGATTTTAGCAATTATATTATCGTTAGTAGGATTACTTGGTCTATCAAGTATTGGTTAGAAAGGAGAAGGCTATGAATTTAAAAGATAAAGTAGTTACTGTCGTAGGTTTAGGGCTTAGAACTGGAGTAGAAGTAGTTAAATTTTTAGTTGATCAAGGAGCAGAGGTAATAGTGACCGATGCTAAACAGGAAGCTGATTTAGCGGAAGAATTAAATGCATTGGCAGATTATGATTTACAATTAGATTTGGGTGGTCATAGTCCTCAATTGATTTTAAAGTCAGATTTAATTGTAGTTAGTCCTGGTGTTCCAGCGGATATTCCCTTATTAGAACAGGCTGAGAAGGAAGATATAGAAATTATTGGAGAAATTGAATTAGCTTATCGATTTGGGGTGGCACCTATAGTAGGGATTACAGGAACTAATGGAAAAACAACAACTACTACTTTATTAGGAAAAGTAGCGCAAAGTTTGGATAAAAAAGTTACAGTTGGTGGTAATATAGGGCGAGCTTTAATCAAAGATTTGCCTGAGTTAGCAGAAGATGATTTAGCAATAGCTGAAATAAGTTCGTTTCAATTAGAGTGGGTCGATCAATTTAAAGCAGATATTGCTTTGATTTTAAACATAACTCCAGACCATTTGAATCGACATCATGATTTTGCTGAGTATGCTACCGCGAAAAAGAGGTTGTTGGCCAATCAAGGGCAGGGAGATTATGCAGTATTAAATTATGATGATCCAGTTGTGAAAGAATTTGCTTCTGATACAACTGCTGAGGTAGTTTTTTTTAGTCAAGAAGAAGAATTGACAGGTGGAGTTTTTGTAGAAGATTCGTGGATTGTTAGCGATTTAAATGAGAGCCAAGAGCGAATAATTCCTGTAGCAGAATTAGGTTTAGTTGGCCCACATAATTTAGAGAATGTTTTAGGTGTAGTTACCTGTTCTTTATTGTTAGGAATAGATAAAGAAGAATTAGTTTCTTCTTTGCGTTCTTTTAGTGGAATTGAACACCGATTAGAGAAGTTTGCTACTATAGATGGAGTTAGCTATATTAATGATTCAAAAGCTACTAATCCTGCTGCAGCAATTAAAGGGTTGCAGTCTTTTTCTGATTCAGTAATTTTAATAGCAGGAGGTATGGATAAAGAGTCTGATTTTGCAGATTTTGCATCTGAAATCCCAGGGCGAGTTAAGAATGTTATCTTACTTGGGGAGACGGCTGATGATATTAAAGCTGAACTTGAAAAAATAGATTATAAAAAAATAGTTAATGTAACTAGTATTCAACAAGCCGCTCAAGAGGCGTTTGAACTAGCTAAAGCAGGTGATGTAGTTTTATTATCCCCCGCGTGTGCAAGTTGGGATATGTTTAGTAGTTATAAGGAACGAGGTAATTTGTTCAAAACTGCTGTAGGTGAATTGAGGAGGAGCTAGGAATGAAGCTTAAAAATCCTGATTGGACCATCTTTTTTGCTATAGCTAGCTTAATGGGCTTTGGGACAATAATGGTCTTTAGTGCTACTTCGGTTACTGCTTATCAAAAATATGGTGATAGTTTTTATTTTCTTAAACGGCAGTTAATTTGGGTAGTTTTTTCTTTATTAGTAATTTATTTTGTAATGAATATTGATTATCATCGCTGGTTTGATAGTAGCTGGAAACCTCGTCTTTATTTGTTTGGTAGTATTGGATTATTAATTGCAGTATTATTTGTAGGAACTGAAATAAATGGTTCGCGGCGGTGGATTAGTTTACCCGGGGTTGCTCTCCAAGTCTCGGAGGTTGCTAAATTAGGAATGGTAATGTATACTGCGTGGTATTTGGATAAAAAGAAAGATAAATTAGATAGTTTTATTTTTGGTTTGGTGCCTATTTTATCGGTTTTAGGTGTAGTCTGTGTATTAATATTAATGGAACCTGATTTAGGAACTACAGCAGTAATTGGGGCTACTTGTTTTGTAATGTTATTTGCTGCTGGGGCTAAAATAATAGATTTAAGTAGTCTAATAGCTGTAAGTTTACCTGTTGTTATCTATGCTATGTTAAGTGAACCTTATCGCCGGAAAAGAATTTTTGCCTTTATTGATCCTTGGCAAGATCCCCAAGAAACAGGCTTTCATATTATTCAATCATTATATGCTTTAGGATCAGGTGGTCTGTTTGGGGTTGGCTTAGGACGAAGTCGGCAAAAGTTTTTTTATTTACCAGAGCCAGGAACAGATTTTATTTTCTCAGTTTTGGGTGAAGAGTTAGGTTTAGTTGGTGCTGCAATTATAATTGGTCTATATTTTTTATTAGCTTGGCGAGGTTTGATGATTTCTTTGCGTTCTCAAGATATGTTAGGAGCAATGTTGGCGGTAGGGATTACTACAATTATTGTCTTGCAAGCAATGGTTAATATTGGTGTTGTAACTGGCTCATTACCAGTTACTGGGATCACACTACCTTTTATTAGTTATGGGGGTTCTTCGTTGTTTTTTATGTCGGTAGGGATTGGAATTTTATTAAATGTTTCGCGCTATAGTAATCAATAATAAAAGTTGACAGTAGAACAGTAGAACAGTAGAAAGAAAGCAACCAAGCAAAAAAATAAAGCATATTGATTGCACATTTAATTAGCAAAAAAGACAGTAACTAGGACTACACGAAGTGTTTTTTTGTTCTTTAAAAAACACGGAGGGACGGTAGTAAAGATAGTTGAAAGAAAGCAACCAAGAGATAAAATAAAGTATAAGGATTGCGCAGTTAATTAGCAAGAAAGAATGTAATCAGTGCTACACGGAGAGTCTGTGATCTTTAAGACTCGGAGGGATGGAAATAAATACAGTAGAACAGTAGAATTATTGTAAAAAATAGAATTAACAAGCTTGTGGTCTTGATTTTAACTGCTTAACTGATCAACTGTTAAACTGCTTAACTATTAATATGGGGTTGGGAGTGTAGAGAAATGAAAATTATTATTACTGGTGGTGGAACGGGCGGACATATTTATCCTGGTTTAGCAGTGGCTAGACGTCTAGAAGAAAAATATAATGATGTTGAAATATTATTTGTTGGTACTAAGGATGGTTTAGAGGCTGATATTATACCGAAAGCAGGTTATGAGCTGAAAACTATTAAGGCAGAAGGCTTTTCGCGACAAATATCTTTGCAATTAATAAAGGCTGTTGCTAAAACAGGATTTGGACTGGTACAATCTTTTAAGTTAATCAATGATTTTGGCCCAGATTTAGTATTAGGAACTGGTGGTTATGTTTGTGGTCCATTGGTTTTAGCAGCAGCTTTACAAAAAATACCTACTGTTATTCATGAACAGAATGCTTATCCGGGTTTGACTAATCGATTGTTAGCTAAAGTTGTAGATGAAATTGCTTTAAGTAATCCAGCTGCTAGAGAATATTTTAAGGAAAAGAATAAAATAGAAGTGACTGGGAATCCAATTCGCCCCGAAATTTTAGCTAAAGAAGAGTCAACTGCTTATCAAGAATTAGAGTTGAGTAAAGATAAAAAAATTATTCTTGTGTTTGGCGGTAGTCGTGGTGCTAAAAGTATTAATGATGCTTTAATTGGTTGTTATCAACAATTACAAAAGTTAGATGTGCAAGTAATACATATTACAGGAAAAAAAGATTTCGAGCGAGTAACTACTAAAGCAAAAGAAGTTGGAATAAATAATTTTGATAGGGGAAAAATTAGAATTAAAGATTATTTATATAATATGGAGGCAGCTTTAAAAATAGCAGATTTAGTGGTTTCTCGTGCTGGAGCTACTGGATTGGCTGAAATTACAGCTTCAGGTTTAGCAGCTGTACTAGTTCCTTATCCTCATGCCACTGATAATCATCAAGAATATAATGCTCGTTCTTTAGAGAAAAACGGAGCAGCAAAAGTTATTTTAGATCAAGATTTAACTGCTAATAATTTGGGTTCTTTAGTAGAAAAATTATTAAGTGATGAACAACAATTGGAGCAGATGAGAAAAGCTAGTTTGGCTGTTGGAGAACCTCAGGCAGCGGATAAATTAATTAGAACAATGATGGCAGTCAAGAATAATTAATAGTTGCAAATAATAGTCTAGATTTAGGCTTGATTGCGGACAAGTCTAATAATAATTAATTTAACAGATTGTATTAATGGAGCATAAGATAAAAATAGATAGAGGGGTAGTTGAGGTATCAATATGAAATCAGTTATTAAAAAAAAATTAGCTGAGTTGGCTTCAGGCTCAATATTCTATAATCAATTATTAAGCAAACATACTACTTTTAAGATTGGTGGTCAGGCTGAAGTAGTTATTAAACCACTTAATATTGCTGATTTGAAAGAAATAATTACATATTTACAAGAAAAAGAGATTGGTTGTTGGATTTTAGGAAATGGTAGTAATCTATTAATTAGTGATTCTGGTCTATCTGGTGTGGTACTCATCTTATCAGAGTTAAATGAATTGGAGATTGAAGGGCGACAGATTAGAGCTCAAGCTGGAGTTAAAGTACCTAAGTTGATTAATCAAGCTGCTAAAGAAGGGTTGAGTGGTCTAGAAGCACTTGCTGGATTACCAGCTAGTTTAGGTGGTGCTATCGCCAGTAATGCTGGTGCTAATGGGGTTTGGGTGTCGGATCTCTTATCAACAATTAATGTATTAACTTGGCAGGGGAAAATTAAAACATTTCACCAGGATGATTTTGATTTTTCTTATCGGAATAGTTCACTATTAGCAGATAACAATATTATTATTGAAGCAATTTTAGAGTTTGACCAGACGCAACCTAGTTTAGTACAGGAAAGGATCCAAGAAAAATTAAGACTAAGGCAATCTAAGCAACCTTTATCTAAGCCTAATGCAGGCTGTATATTTAAAAATCCGGCTGATGATTTTGCCGGTAGATTAATTGATGAGTCTGGTTGTAAAGGATTGCGAGTGGGAGATGCTGAGGTTTCTAATAAACATGCTAATTTTATTATTAATCACGGTCAAGCTAGTTGCCAAGATGTAATAAAATTGATAAAAAAAGTAGAAACTAAGGTTGAAGAAAAATTTTCAGTAAAATTAGAACGAGAGATTATTATCTTAGGTGATTCTTAGCTAGAGTAGTTGTTGAAGTTGATTTTATGGTTTTAATTTTCAATTGTCCATTGTCAATTTTAAGTACGTAGGGGGGGGAAAGAATGAGTCAATTCATAATTGAAGGAGGAACTCCTTTAACTGGCGAAGTTGAAATTAGTGGTGCTAAGAATGCTGTGTTACCAATTTTAGCTGCTACAGTGTTAGGTGCGGGCCAATCTAAATTAAAAAGAGTTCCTAATTTACGTGATGTACGGGTAATGAAAGAAGTCTTATCAAATTTGGGTGCTAAAGTAGAAACCAGAGAAGATGAGTTGCTTGTAGATACTAGTGGACTAAACTCCTATCAGATTTCTCAAGCTATGATGCAGAAAATGAGAGCTACAGTATTTTTAATGGGGCCTTTATTAGCTCGATGTGGTGCTGTCAAATTATTTCAGCCTGGGGGATGTAATATTGGTTCGCGACCAATTGATTTACATTTAAAAGGTTTGCGGGCTTTGGGAGTTGAATTTCAAGAAAAAGATGATTGCTTAGAAGGTCATGTTGATCAGTTGACTGGAGCTGAAATCCATTTAGATTTTCCTAGTGTGGGAGCCACAGAAAATATTATGATGGCTGCTACTTTAGCGGAAGGTGAAACTATAATCAATAATGTAGCTAAAGAACCAGAAATAGTTGATTTACAAAACTTTTTAAACCAATTAGGAGCTAATGTTAAAGGGGCTGGGACTGATGCAATTAAAATTGAAGGAGTTAGCAATTTAGAGGCAGTAGATTATGAAATTATTCCTGATAGAATTGAAGCAGGGACTTTTTTAGTAGCAGGAGCAATTACTGGAGGGGATATAAGACTTAATAATGTAATTCCTGAACATTTAGAAACAATAATGGTTAAATTAGCTGAGGCAGGCCATCAACTAACTGTAGATGGAGATCAAGTTAGAATTAATGGTCTAGCTAGGAGTGAAGCTATTAATGTCAAAACTTTACCTTATCCTAGTTTTCCAACTGATATGCAACCACAATTTATGGCGTTGCTTTCTTTAGCCAAAGGAGAAAGTGAAATTATTGAAACAATTTTTGAAAATAGATTAAATCATGCTTCGGAATTGCAAAAAATGGGAGCTAATATTAAAGTTAAAGAGAACAAAGCCATTATTAACGGAGTAGAAAAGTTATCTGGTGCTGTAGTAGAGGCCAATAATTTAAGAGCAGGTGCAGCTTTGCTATTAGCAGGTCTAGCTGCTACAGGACAGACAACAGTGGGGAACATTTATCATATTGATCGTGGTTATGAGGATTTAGAAGAGAAGTTAACTAAATTAGGTGCTAATTTACATAGAGAAAATTAGAGGAGGAATAGAATAATGTTAAAAGATAAAACAATTGCTGTTATTAGAGGTGGCAAATCTGCTGAACGAGATATTTCACTAAAAACAGGAAAAGCTATATTAACTGCTTTACAAAGTAAAGGTTATGATGTAGTTGATATTGATCCTAAACAGAATTTACATCAGCAGCTAGCTGAAAATGATATTGATCTTGCTTTTATTGCTTTGCATGGTCGCTATGGTGAAGATGGAACAATTCAAGGTTTTTTAGAGTTAGAAGAGATTCCTTTTACAGGTTCAGGGGTTTTAGGAAGTGCATTAGCAATGGATAAAGTGAGTTCAAAGCGTATTTTTAAAGAGATGGGAATTCAGACTCCAGATTTTATGGTCTTAGAAAAAGAAACTTATCAAGATGATTGGTCAGAACTTAAAGCAAGTATAAAAGAAGAGCTATCTTTCCCAATAGTTGTTAAGCCAGCTTTAGAAGGATCAAGTTTGGGATTGTCAATCACTGAAAGTGAGGCTGATTTATTAGCAGATGTTAAGCAAGCTTTTAAATACGATGAACAAGTACTAATTGAAGATTATATTCCGGGCCAAGAAATAACAGTTGGATTGTTAGGCACTGATGAGTTACAAGCGTTGCCAGTGATTGAAATTAAGCCTAAAGATGGAGTTTATGACTTTGATGCTAAGTATACTAAAGGAGCAACTGAATTTGTTATTCCAGCAGAATTAGAGGAGACAACTTATGACCAAGCACAAAGTTTGGCATTGCAAGCACATAAAGCTTTGAATTGTAGCGGAGTATCTCGGGTTGATTTAAGGGTCGCACCTAGTGGAGAAGCTTATGTATTAGAAGTCAATACTATTCCAGGAATGACTGAAACAAGTTTATTGCCACAAGCAGCAGCAGAGTTTGGAATTGATTTTCCTGAATTAGTAGAACAAATATTAAAATTATCTATTTAATATTTAGTGCTATAGGATCATAATTTAAGAATGGAAAGTGAACTTGAACTTTCCATTCTTAAATTATGATTGGGTTAAAAAAAGGGGAAAATTAGAAAAAAGTCATATTTTGTTGAAAAAGAACGAACACTTTTAATCCTGTTCTA
>JBNJDB010000019.1:0-19350 GCA_051744465.1 Bacillota bacterium
ACCATTTGTTAAGCTAGTATTGATAGCCAAAGGAACTGCTTGGCTGTTATTGGGAGGAGTATAAGTTAGATGGAGGCTATTAATGAAATTACTTATTATCCAGCCACCAAGAACTCCAATTAAGCCACCTAAAACTCCTAAAATCAATGCTTCCTGTAGTAGTTGAAAAAAGATTTGGCTTCTTGTAGTTCCAATTGCTCTGCTAGTACCAATTTCGGTCATTCGTTCAAAGAAGGCCATCGACATAATCTCTAAAATACTAAAGAAGACTAAAATAAAGATAACCGTCGAGATAAATAAGAAAATGAGGTCATATAAACCTTTAACTTGATGATACATAGTAGCTAAGTCGTGCCATGTTTTAACTTCTGCCTCTATTCCGGCCTGCTTTAATTCACTAAGAAGTGATTGGGCTAGTTGAGAGCTTAGCTCGACATCGGATAGTCGGATTACAAATTTATCTACACCAGCAGTATTTAATAAATTCTGGGCCAAGTTAATGGGCAGCATAACATAATGATTATCTGCATCACGATTGCCGGTAGAAAAAGAACCACTAACTTGTAAATTATTAGCATTATAAGCTCCATCTAGAGTAGTGGCCATAATTGAAATATTCTCATCGAGCTCAAGATTTAATTTCTGTTTGACACCGTCTCCTAATAAAACTTGATTTTTATCGCCCGGAAATAGTTTAGTTCCAGATTTAATCATGATATTTTGCTGAGAATTAGGTTCAATGCCCTTTCCTGAAATAATATGGCTACCCTTTTCAGTCCCTACAATTCCAGCTATCTTAAGTTCGGTAGTATAATCGGTAATTTCTTTTTTCTGGGCTAAAATATCTTCTATTTTATTGACTTCAGATTTGTTTAAGAGCAGTCTTTTGGTATTATTGTCTTCCCAAAATCCTCTTTTAGCAATTTGTAGGTTGCCATAACGAGAAATAGCCATCATCTTTAAGCCGTGATAAGTATCTTGAATATAGCCTTGGACTAAAAATAAAACTATAACACTAATAATTATAATTGCTAGACTTAATAGAGAACGGCGTTTGTTTCTCAGTACATTACGCCAGGCAATTTTAAGCATTGTTTAGCCCCTCCTTAATAATTAAGTTGCCGTCTTTAATTTCAATCAATTTCTTAGCATATTGATTAATTTTCAAATCATGAGTGACAATTATAAAGGCAACATCATATTTTTGATTTAAAGTGAGCATTAATTGCAGTATCTGTTCTCCAGTTGCAATATCTAGATTTCCAGTGGGCTCATCAGCTAAGACTACTTCTGGTTGAGTCACTAAAGCACGAGCGATTGCAACTCTTTGTTTTTGGCCCCCCGAAAGTTGATTAGGGCGCCTATCAGCCATTTTGTGGAGGCCAACTTGTTCTAAAATCTGGTCAACTCTTGTTTTACGTTTAGATTTGGCTAGGTCTTGTAATAGTAAAGGATACTCTACATTTTCCCAAGCAGTTAAAACAGGAATTAATTCAAAATGTTGAAAGACAAGACCAATTTTATTGCGGCGGAGTAAAGTTCGTTCTTTATCTTTTAAGGAGCTTAAAGAGGTATTATCAATCTGAATTTCACCTTTAGTAGGCTGGTCAATCCCAGAAATTAAATTAAGCAAAGTTGATTTTCCACTACCAGAGGGACCATTGACTACAATAAAATCACCTTGCTCTATCGTGAGGTCAACATTTTTTAGTGCTTGAATTTTTTCGGCCCTGCTTTGATAAATTTTACTTATATTGTGAGCAGTAATAAGGGGCATTTTAATCAGCTCCATTTCTAAATTCTTCTAATTTGTTTTGGCCCCAACTACTATTAGGGTAGATTTCTAACGCATGATTAATATGATTCACTGCTTGTTCAGTATTATTTTGTTTATTATAAGCAATACCTAACCATTGATAAGTAATGAAATTATCAAATTGATTAGTGCTAGCTAAGGCTTTTTTCAGCATTTTAATTCCTTGATTGATATCCCCACCGCCGATTTTAGGAGCATTAATATAATAAGTTCCCAATGAATTATAAGCAGTATAGTTAGCACTATCTAGTTCAATAGATTGTTTTAACAGCTGTAATGATTTTGACCCGTGAGTCATTTTGTATAGTTGACCTTTATAGTTCATTTGTCTCATATAACAGTCAGCTAATAATCGTAATGCATCACTTGTTTCTTTTTTTCTAAGAGCCTTTTTTATTAAAGTTTCACTTCTAGTAAAACTTTGTGCCGCTTTTCGTTGTTTTTCCTTAGACTCATAAATTTCGGCAATTACAAATTCGCTCTGTGCCTGCCAGTAAAATTTAGAAAAGTCATTTTGAGTTTGAGAAAAATAATTTTGACTTTCTTCTAAAGTAGTAATTGTGGTTGAGAAATCTTGCTGATTATTATAAAAGTTAGATCTAGCTGTTAAAAATAGTTCTTTACCGTCTTCAAGCCTGTTTTGAGCTTCGATAGTAATAGTAAAAGTTAAGATAAGTAATAAGCTTAGAAAAATTGTTACGGATGAATGAAATTTCATAATTAATTCCCCCTCTAAAATTTGTTGTAATTATATTATATTATTTATTAGTGTTTTTAGCGTCAGCTAAAAGTATTATTTTGGCATAGAAAAAAGTAGGAGAAAATCTCCTACTTAAGTACTATATATAAAGTTTCATAAAGTGAAACTTTATAATTGAGAATTGATAATGTATAATTGAGAATTACAAACTTGAAAGTCAACCCCTATAAAAGCTTTATATCATTTTAGTTTTGAGGTTTTAATTTTTATAGTACTTCCTTCGCCAATAGTAGAATTAATATCTAGTTGTCCGTTAATTTCTGAGACTCGTTCTTTTATATTCTGTAATCCAAATTGAGTATCGTTATTGATTTTTTCTACATCAAATCCAGATCCATCATCTGTAATAGTTAACTTAAGTGAGTCATTATTAATTACTAAATGGAGCTCAACTCTATCAGCATCAGCATGTTTGATTATATTATTTAAACTTTCTTGGATGATGCGGTATAGATGTAGTTGAGTAGTGTTATCTAAATTATTTTCTGATCCTGTCAGATTGGATTTGATTAGCAATGAATAACGTTTGTGAAATAGGTTGATTAGGTTTTCGATTGCTTCAAAAAAATCTAATTTCTGAAACTTTAAGGGTTTTAGTTCATAAACCATTAATCTCATTTCAGTTTGAACTTCTTGAATTGTTTGTTTTAATTGTTCAATAGTTTTTTCTGCCTGGTCGGGATTGTTTTCGATTGAATGTTTTAATGTATCTAAGTTAAGGCTAATCCCAAATAGATTTTGGGAGACTGAATCATGTAGTTCTCGAGCAATCCTGTTTCTCTCTTGCATTATAGCTAGTTTTTTATTTTCTTTTTCAAGTTGAATTTTAGTTTCTTTTTCTTCTAAAAATGTAAAAAATAATGCTATCATGACTGAGGGAATACCTACAGCAAGGCTAGTATATAACAAATAATCTGCTGGTAATTTAATATTAGCATGAAACAATTTGCTTAGCAGATAAAAAACTCCCGAACTGCTAATGTAAATTGATATTAGTTTAAAAATAGTGCTTATTATAGTATCAGGCAAATGCTTGGCCCATACTAAACCTATTAGAAAATTGATTGTACCAATAAAGAAACCTACTAGAGCTCCAAAAGCTATAAAATATAACCAAACTATAATATTAGTTGGTAGACCGTTAGAGGCGAGCATAAAAGTTAATGAGATTCCAATTCCTATCAGACTACTTATTTTAGAATTTTGAATTAATTCCTTCCAAGTTTGCTCCTTGAACATTATAATCACCTCTCAATTAAATTATTATCAATTGCTTTAATAGCAGCTTGTGTCCTATCTTGAACATCTAATTTGCGCAAAATATTACTAACATGAGTTTTAACAGTTCGTTCAGATATAAATAAAGCTTCAGCAATTTTTTTATTTGACTTACCTGTAGTTAATTCAGCTAAAACTTCTTTTTCGCGTGGAGTCAGTGGTTCTATAACTTCTTTTTTTTCTGTAGCCTGTTGCATTAATTTTTTAGATATTCTATGATGCAGGGTTGCTTCTCCTTTGTTAGCAGCTATAATTGCATCTGCTAGTTTATCTGGTGGGGAATCTTTCATTAAATAGCTTAATGCTCCAGCATCAATAGCAGAGATGATTTCTTGGTCTTTACAGAAACTAGATAGGACAATTATTTCGGTAGTCGGGCTAATTTCTTTAATTTTTTTAATTACTTTAATCCCATCCATTTCTGGCAAGTGTAAATCAACTATTGCTACATCAATTGTTGTATCTGCTAATTCTTGAATTGCTATTGTTCCTTTTTTGGCAGAGCCAATTACTTTTATTTCTTCTTTGATTTCTAGAAAAGATTTTAATCCTTGTAATACAAAAGGGTGATCGTCAATCAAATAGACTTTAATCATATTAAGCACCTCTCTATATTAATTATTATATACATATTTAAATTGAAAGTAATCAGCATAAAGAATGAAGTTGTCTCCTACGAAAGTAGGAGACAACTTGCTGGAGTTTACTTTAGTTTAACTGCAGTGCCATAGGCTAATATTTCAGCTGCCCCAGCCATCACTTGTGAGGTAGTGAAACGAACGTTGATTACAGCATCAGCTCCTTTTTGTCGAGCGTCTCTTTCCATACGATGAATCGCTTGGTTGCGAGCCTCTGTAATCATTTTAGTATAGCCAGTTACTTCACCGCCAATTAGATTTTTTAAGCTTGCTAGAATATCGTTTCCTAAATGCTTGGCCCGGATAGTATTTCCTTTGACTAAGCCTAAATCTTCACTGATTTCTTTACCGATGATTTTGTTATTATTAGTAGTTAAAATAGTATCTCCCCCTCAGAGAGTTAAATTTTCAATCTAGTTATATAAGTTCTCCCTAATAATTAGATTTTCCTGTGTTTATATTAATTATATGCTTGAATATTTGTTATAAACTAGTTATCATTATTATTAATGTGGGTAATTTAAGTAATAATAGGGGTGATAGAATGGATAAGGCGATTGAAATAGAAAATTTAAATAAAAGCTATGGTGATATTCAGGCCTTACAAAATATTAATTTAACTATAGAGCAAGGTGAATTTTTTGGGTTGCTTGGCCCTAATGGAGCAGGAAAAAGTACTTTGATTGGGGTTTTAGCTGGATTAGTTAATAAAGATAGTGGTCAAGTTACAGTCTTGGGTAATGATGTAATTAAAGATTATAGAGAAACTAAGAAATCATTAGGTATTGTTCCCCAAGAGGTAGTATTTGATCCTTATTTTAATGTACGAGAAACATTAGAAATTCAGTCAGGTTATTTTGGTTTAAAAGATAACGACCAGCGAATTGATGAAATTTTAGATGCTTTAGGATTGAAATATAAAGAAGATACTAATATTCGTGGGTTATCAGGGGGAATGAAACGCAGATTATTAATTGCTAAAGCTTTAGTACATAATCCTGATATTATTGTGTTAGATGAGCCTACTGCTGGAGTAGATGTAGAATTGAGAAATTCGTTGTGGGAGTATGTAACTAAGCTAAATCAGCGGGGGAAGACTATTATTTTAACAACTCATTATTTAGAAGAAGCAGAGCAATTATGCGATCGAATTGGTATTTTAAATAAAGGACGAGTTGTAGCTGTAGATCAAAAAGAGAGTCTGATTAATCGAATTGATAAAAAAGTTATTGAATTAAAGTTAACTCAGAAAGCAAACAATGTTCATGATTTATTTTCTGATGATGCTAGTGTTGAATTAGTTACAGATGAGAAAATTAAATTAGAGACTACTAGAGATAAAGTAAAGCTTATCTTAGATAAGATGCAACAATCAGATTTGCAAATAACAGATATAGATATAAGTAGTGCTAAATTAGAAGATATATTTATGAAATTAACCAATTTAGGTGGTGAAGAAAATGAGTGAATTAATAACTTTTTATAGTTTAGTTAAACGAGAGATTTGGCGTTTTTCAAAAGTAGCTATTCAAACTGTGTTTGCGCCTTTAATTTCAACTAGTCTATATTTAATTATCTTTTCTTATTCATTTAAAAGTAGAGAAGTAGCTGGTTATGGAGTAGAATATATTAAATTTATCGTACCAGGTTTAATTATGATGAGTTTGATTCAAAATTCTTTTGCTAATACTTCATCATCATTGATTGTAGCTAAGTATCAGGGGTCAATTGTTGATCTACTTTTAGCCCCATTTTCTTATATGCAATTAACATTAGGATTGATGATTGGAGGTATAGTTAGAGGTTTAATAGTTGGTTTAGCTATTTATATAGTAGCTACTTTCTTTTATAGTGGGGCAATTTATTCAGCTGGGTTATTATTTTTATTTTCGCTATTAATTTCAGGAGTATTTTCTTTATTTGGTATTATTGCAGGTTTATGGGCCGAAAAATTCGATCATATCTCTATATTTTCTAATTTTTTCATAACTCCTTTAACTTTTTTAAGTGGAGTTTTTTATTCAGTTAAGAATTTACCAGGAATTTGGTCTAAAGTTTCATTATTTAATCCTGTATTTTATATGATTGATATGGCTCGTTATGCTTTTATAGGAGTTTCTGATGCCCGATTATCTGTTTCTATTAGTATAGTTAGTCTTTTATTTATCAGTTTATTTATAATTACGACTTATCTGTTTAAAATAGGTTATAAGATAAAAGATTAAACTAAAATGATAAAAATGGATTAATTTCTTTTCTTTAGTACGTTTGACATATTAGATTTGTAATGATAATATTAAAAGTGGTTATAATAAGAATATAAAAATAAGTTTGATGGAGGTAGATAAGATGAATAATTTAGGTGACGCATTTGCTGATGCTGGTGTTGTAGAAGAAGACGAAGTTGAAGAGGTAAATGAAGAAGTAGAAGCAACAGAATCTACTGGAGAAAAATCTACTGGTAGTGTAAAATGGTTTGATAGTGAGAAAGGTTTTGGATTTATTGAGCAAGAAGGTGGAGACGATGTTTTTGTTCATTTCTCTGCTATTGAAGAATCTGGATTTAAAGATCTAGAAGAAGGAAAAGAAGTTGAGTTTAAAATTGTTGAAACTGAAAAAGGGCTACAAGCTGAAAATGTAACTAAATTATAAATAGCAGTTTGTTATATAACTTAATTTGAATTTTAAAAGCACTGGGGTTGGCCTTAACCTAAGTGCTTTTTTATTTTTCGATAATTTAAATATAAAAAGGGCTCTCCATGTTCTGTTAACAGAACATGGAGAGCCCTTTTTATCGTTTTTGAAACTAATAGTTATTATTTTGTGTTAGCTAGACATATTTTTTGAGATTTTTCAATCTGACTAGATGCTCTTTTTCTTCTTCAACTAACTTTTTTAAAGCTTTAATAGTTTGTGGGTCCTTTTCAGTATCTACTAGTTCTTGATATAGTAAAATTGAATTTTTTTCAGCTTTAATTCCTATCTCAATTGCTTCAGCTAGATTAGCAGCGATTTCATCTGTTGCCTGTTCATCATCTGGGAATACTTGATTATCTACTAGTGATTTTAGATAATCGCTAGTAATCTCTTGATACAAATAATCGCGAGAAACAGAAGAATCAGCTTCGTCAAAATCTTTTAATAACTTTTTAAAGTACTTTTGATGCTCTCTTTCTTGTTGAGCCAATTTAGAAAATATTTTTTTAACTTCTGGTTCAGAGTTAGCAGCTACACATTTCTGATAGAACTGTTCTCCATCTTCTTCTACACTAATTGCCATTTTTAAAATTTCTAAAGAATTAAATTGAATATTCATATTGTACCCTCCTCTTAGAATATAAAATATTTCTATCTCTAATACAATTATAATTGATTATTAAAGGCGATTCAATGATAAAAATAAAACAATCTTGTTCTTTTAATTAGATAAAATCTTTTATTTTTTGGATAAAAAAAAGTAAGTTGAACAAACTAAGCTTTGTATAGCACCTCTAAACATAATTAAGAATTTGGAAAAAGTTTAAATTTGCATGTATAACTTTGGTCACAAGTGACGATGATATTAATAGAAAATAATGGAAAAAGAGGTGTTGGCAATGAAAAGAGTTGAATTAGCAGGTGTAAATACAAAAGATTTAAATGTATTGTCACATAAGGAAATGAATAAATTATTTAAGAAAATGGAGCAAGGAGTAATCTCAGCAAGGAGTAAATTGATTAAGGGTAATTTAAGATTAGTGCTTAGTGTCTTAAAGAAATTTAGAAATAGAAAATGCCCCGCTGATGATTTATTCCAAATAGGTTGTGTAGGTTTAATTAAAGCTATTGATAATTTCGATACAACCAGGGGTGTTAGATTTTCTACTTATGCTGTGCCAATGATTGTAGGAGAAATAAAACGCTATCTAAGAGATGATCAAGATATTAGAGTGAGTCGGTCTTTGCGTAAAATAGCGTATAGAGCTTTACAAACTAAAGAAGAGTTGCGAGAAAAAAGAGCTAAAGAACCATCAATTACTGAAATAGCAGAGCAATTAGAAATCCCCAAAGAAAAATTAGTCTATGCCTTAGAAGCTACTAAAAGTCCGATATCGTTATTCAAATCGGTTTTTGAGGAAGAAGGGGATTCGTTATTTCTATTGCAACAATTAAGCAATGAAGATGATACGGAAGATTTGGTGGATAGTATTAATTTAAATAACGCTTTAGAACAATTGGATTCGCGGGAAAAAATTATTATTAGGCTGAGATTTTATGATGGATTAACTCAATCTGAAATAGCAGAGGAAATTGGGATTTCACAAGCACAAATTTCAAGGTTAGAAAGCAAAATATTGGATAAATTAAATGATTTGGTTGATGTTAAGGAGGGCGAAGCGTGAAAAGAACAAAACTAGTTATTGGAGTAAGTATAGTAATGATTATGTTGACCATTTTTGCTAATAAATTTGTGTTTGTTGAGCAACATAGTACAATTGAAAATAATCAATTATTAAGGCTTCATGTGATTGCTAATAGTAGTTCTACGACAGATCAATTATTAAAGCGTAAGGTGCGAGATGAAATTATTGTAGCAGGAAATGAAATTTTCAAAGATTTAACTGATGTGAACCAAGCAAAGCAGAAGGTCAGGGAGAATTTGGATTATTTGGCTAATGTAGTTGAAAGAGAAATAAGAGCAGCAGGATACGATTATAATGTAGATTTAAAAGTAGGAAAGTTTAATTTTCCTACAAGGAGTTATCAAGATTTAACTTTAGCATCAGGAGAATATGATGCTTTAAGAGTTGAGATTGGTGAGGGGAAAGGAGCCAATTGGTGGTGTGTATTATTCCCGCCATTATGTTTTGTTGATTCCGTTGATAAGATGCCACCCCAAATGATAAACAAAAGAACTGAAAAAGAAACGGAGCAAGTTCAAGTTGAATTCAAAATTAAATTTGTAGAATACTTAAAAGAAAACCCGGAATTAGTAGAGTCAAAATTAAACTTGGCTAAATTATTTGAATTTCAGGAAGAAAAATAGAACTAAAAAAAGCCCCAATATTGGGGCTTTTTTTAGTTCTATTAATTTAAGTAGTCGCGAACAATATTTAATGTTTCCCCAAAACGTTGGAAATGAACAACTTCTCGTTCTCTTAGAAAACTAAGTGTATCAATTACGCCTGGATCATCACTTAAAGTGATTAAATTTTCATAAGTTGCTCGAGCTTTTTCTTCTGCGGCTAAATTCTCTTGTAGATTTGCAATTGGGTCTTCATGAGATTGTAAATAAGCTGTAGTAAAAGGAACTCCTGCTGCATCATTAGGGTATATTGCTTTACCATGTTGAGCATAATATGCCCCTAAGCCTGCTTGCTGCAATTTTTCTGGTGAAACGCCCTGTGTTAATTTATAGATCAAAGTAGCAATGATCTCCCAATGAGCTAGTTCTTCTGTTCCGATATCTGTCAAAGTAGCTTTAGCTTCATCTGTGGGCATTGTATATCTTTGGCTTAAATAACGAATTGCAGCACCAAGCTCGCTATCTGGACCTGCATATTGTGCTCGAAGTAATTGAGCTATTTCTAAGTCAGTCTTATTAACTTTAGCAGGATATTGCAGATATTTTTGATAACTCCACATAAATTATTACCTCCTTTCTATGTCTTATATATGATATTTTTTTATTTAGCTATAATTAATCTGCCAGGGCCAATCCGTCGCATAATATTCCCACTCTGATTCACTAGGGAATGTAGCATTAAGCGGGCCATATTTTTTCTGATATTTAGAACATGCTTCTCTTAATTCTTGGCAAAATTTATTGTATTGATCAAGGGCACCTTTATCTTTCGGATGAGTATTTAGATAAAGATTAAATTCTAAAACTGCAAAACGGTAAGACATGATTGCTTGTAACAATGAAAGTTGTTGGTCAGTCATTAGCTCACCTCCTTAGTTAATTGAGAATTGAAAATGAAAAATTGACAATTAAGTTCAAGAAAATAAAATCAAAATATTAAAACTACAACTACTCAAAATCATAATAAAAAGTAATTTGTAATGACTTACTTTAGTTCAGAGTACTTATTGAGAATTGACAGTTAAAGTTCACTAGATAGTAATGATAAAAAAAGTGTGGCTATGCTTAGATCTAGTAGGTTCATTATTTAATAAGGTTTATATAGTTCAGGAAAGAGAGTCCCTTTTTTTAATCCTTCCCGTGGTGAATAATTACATTCATAAATCTGATTAGGTACATAAGCATTAGCTAGATCTACTTGAATGGGATAGTTGGAGTTGCAATCTTGTTGATGGTACATATAATCCCCTCCTTTACTTTTATTTTGTTTTATTATATTCATTGTTTTGAGTTAGTGTTAATTTTGAAATTAATAATTAGTAGTTAATTAAGTTAGTATAAGTATTGATTTTTAAAATAAATTACTATAATATTTAAAATTAGGGACTAGGAATATTGATTGTATGATTAATTATATAATTGAGAGTACTTAATTTTAATATTGCAGACGCTAATAAGGTTTTGAGAGATTATAAATCAAAACATTTAAAACTTTAATAATATAAAAATATAGAAAGGTAGGTGAGAACTTGGTTGTAAAATTTGATGAAAATAGCTTTGATTAAGTTTTTATAACCAGGTTGATATATAATGTTTGAAGATTTATTATCAAAAGAGCAGATAAAGTTAGATTTGCAGGGAAGTACTAAACGAGAGGTGTTAAAAGAACTTGTTGAATTAGTAGCTCAAAGTGGTAATTTAACTGAACCAAAAGAATTTCATCAAGATATTCTGACAAGAGAAAAAAAGGGTTCGACAGGGATGGGGAAAGGAATTGCTATTCCACATGCGAGAAGTTATGCTGTTAGGGAAACAACGCTAGTTTTTGCTAGATCTAAAACGGGGATTGAATTCAATAGTCTTGATAATCAACCAGCTAAATTATTTTTTATGATTGCTGTTTCTAAAAAAGGTTCTAAAGATCATTTGGATATTTTAGCTAAATTATCACAGCAATTGATGCACCATGATTTTCGCAATCAATTATTGCAAGCTCAGAATAAAGAAGAAATTATAGAAATTATAAGTGGGAATTAGATTGATTTCACCAATTAAAATAGCGTACCGTTACGGTACGCTATAAAATAATTATTGGACATTATTTTTAAGTTGATTCAATTGTATTTGTAAATTTCTTATTCGTGTTTCTAATTCTTCTATATCTAGAGAGGAGTCGACAATTGCTGAATCGTCAGCAGATTTAAAATCTTGATTGTTAGTAGCGATATCGTCTAAATCCATATTAGCCATTTTTTGTTTCATAGTGCGGGCTCTTTTTCTAATATCTGCACTCATTTCGTCCATATCCATTTCAGGCATATAGCGAAGAGCTAATAAGGTTGTACCTACTCCTAAAGCAAAACTACTAGTACTAACAGATGGTAATATTGCATCAGCTATCATATTTCTCATTCTCATAATTTATCCCTCCTCTAATTCTTATTATGTTAATTTTACTAGGAACTATTCAGGATTATTTTTACAACTTAATTGGTCTTAAATTAATTTTAGGTCTGATTAATCTTTTTCAATCAGAAAAATTATGATATAATAATACCATGTTAATAAATAATCAAAATTTACCTAGGAGGTTTAACTATTTATGTTAAATAAAAATTATGAAGAAATAACTAACAAATTAGTAGAGTGGATTAGACAAAAGATTAATAATGCTGGTTGTCAAGGTGCTATGATTGGATTAAGTGGTGGAATTGATTCGGCAGTTACTGCTGTTTTGTGTAAAAAAGCATTCCCGGATAATACTTTGGGTTTGATTATGCCTTGTTATAGTAATCCGCAAGATGAAAAGGATGCCCAAATGTTAGCAGAAAAATTTGATATTTCTTATAAAAAAATAGATTTAGATTTTTTATTTGATCAATTTTTAACTACTTTAGAAGGTGAGGAAAATGTGGCAAAAGATAATTTAGCTGCTGCTAATCTAAAGCCTAGATTAAGAATGTCTGCTTTGTATTATTATGCGGCTAAAAGAGATAGCTTAGTGGTCGGAACAGATAATCGCAGTGAATTGAAAACTGGTTATTTTACTAAATTTGGTGATGGTGGGATTGATATTGCGCCCTTAGGTAACTTAGTTAAAACAGAAGTTAGAGAAGTAGCAAAAGTATTAGAGATACCAGAAAAAATAATTACTAAACAGCCATCTGCTGGTTTGTGGGAGGGGCAAACTGACGAGGAAGAATTAGGATTTAGTTATGAAGAGTTAGATAAATATATTTTAACTGGTGAAGCACGAGAAAAAGTGCAAAATAAAGTTGATAGGTTAGCGGAACAAAACAAACATAAATTAGAAACCCCACCGATACCTAATTTTTAAACTCTAACAAGCAATCTGGTAATTTAGATAATAATATTCTATTATTCAAAATAAAGGTTTTTTTATTGAACTAGCGAAAGATATAATTAATTCCAATCAAATAATTAGCTATTGTAAAGAAAGGGGCATGTAATTGAAACTTTTTGATGTTTTGGAGCTGCAACAATCTATCAATCAATTGAATCAAGAAAATCAAAGTTTAAAACAGAAAAATAAAGAGTTGAAAAGCAGATTTGAAAAAATTAATAAACAGCGAATAAATAGCTTACAACGTAATGATTTATTAAAGTTGATTAATTCTTCAGCTGTAAGTTTAACTTCTTGTTCAGGAGCTGCTATTTTATTAATGAACAGTAATTATCAAGAATTAAATTTCATTGTACAAGGAGCTCTAAATTCTAATATAAAAGAAAAGTTATTAAATAGTGATTTATTATCTAATTTATTTCAAACAATGGATGAACTATATCTAACAAATAGAAAAAATAATTTATGGGATCAATTAGATTCAAAGTTGGAATCACTATGTATGTTTCCTTTGAGATTTGCAGATAATAAGCATGCTGTATTAATCACAAGTAATTATCAAGGACAGCTTGCTAATGAGGATTATAGAATACTATCAATCTTAAGAGAGCAGATTTATTATTTAATGAATAATTTATCAGATTTAAATCAAAATGATAATGGTGTTTACTTAAAAACTGTTACATCTCTAACGAATGCTATTGATGCTAAAGATGTTTATACGGCAGGTCATTCGCAACGTGTTTCTCAATTAGCTATTAATATTGCGCAGGAATTAAATTTAAAAAAATATGAGATCCAACAAGTAGAATATGGTGCTATTTTACATGATATTGGCAAGATTGGTATTTCAGAGAATATTTTAAATAAGAACGGACCCTTAAATTCCAATGAGTATAGGAAGATAAAAAAGCATCCCAGTATTGGTGTTGATATTTTAGAAGATATTGATTTTTTAGATGAAGTATTTAATGTAATTAATTATCACCATGAACGGATAGATGGGACAGGTTATCCTTATGGTTTAAGCAACAGTGATATCCCTTTAGAGGCAAGAATTGTTTGTATTGCTGATGCTTGGGATGCTATGACTAGTACTCGTTCTTATCGGAGACCGTTAGGCTTAAAGCAAGCTGTTAGTGAATTAAAAGAAAATCAGGGAACTCAATTTGATGACCAAATAATTAAAAGATTAGAGAGTAATAAGTTTAGTGCGTTGGTAGTTTGAAAACGCAAACATAAAACTTAACATAAACTTGACACAGTCGTGAAAATCTGTTAATATAAAACTGAATTGAAAAAATAAAGTTAAATAATTAAAAGAATAGAGGAGGAAGTAGTTTGAGTTTAACTAAAAAAGATGTTTTACAAAAGGCAGAAGAGTTGGATGTTAAGTTTATTAGACTACAGTTTACTGATATTTTAGGTGTTATTAAGAATGTTGCGATTACGATAGACCAGTTAGAAGATGCTTTAGATGGTGAAATTATGTTTGATGGGTCTTCTATTGATGGGTTTACAAGAATTCAAGAATCTGATATGAAATTAAAACCAGATTATGATACATTTACTGTGTTCCCGTGGAGACCTGATGGTGGTGGAACAGTAGCAAGAATGATTTGTGATGTTTATATGCCAGATGATACACCATTTGAAGGTGGTCCTCGTAATGTGTTAAAGAGAGCTTTAGAAGAAGCGCAGGAAATGGGTTATACAATGTATTTAGGTCCTGAACCAGAATTTTTCCTATTTGAAAATGATGAAGAAGGCGAAGCAACAACTATTACTCATGATAATGGTGGCTATTTTGACTTAGGGCCAATTGATGAAGGTCAAGATGCAAGAAGAGATATGGTTCTTGCTCTAGAACAGATGGACTTTAATATGGAGGCTTCACATCATGAGGTAGCACCAGGACAACATGAAATTGACTTTAAATATGAAGATGCTTTGAAAACAGCAGATAATATAGCTACTTTTAGATTTGTAGTTAAATCTATTGCTGATAATCATGACTTACATGCTACTTTCATGCCGAAACCTATTTTTGGTGAAAATGGTTCGGGAATGCATATGAATCAGTCTCTATTTAAAGATGGAGAAAATGCATTTTATGATGAAAGTGATGAGCTAGGTTTGAGTCAAGTGGCTAAATATTATATTGGTGGATTATTAAAGCATGCTAATGCGATTGCAGCTATTACTAATCCAACAGTTAACTCTTATAAAAGGTTAGTTCCTGGTTATGAAGCGCCAGTTTATAAGGCTTGGTCTGCTTCTAATCGAAGTGCACTAATTAGAATTCCTGCTGCTCGAGGTGCAGGTACTAGAGTAGAGATGAGAAATCCTGATCCAACAGCTAACCCATATTTGGCAACTGCTGTAATGTTAAAAGCAGGTTTAGATGGGATTAAGAATGAAATTGAACCACCAGCTGAAGTTGTAGAGAATATTTTTGCTATGACTCAAGAAGAAAAAGCAGAATTAGAGATTGATAGTTTACCAGGTAGTATTAATGAAGCTATTAATGAACTATTAGATGATCAATTAATTCAAGATGCTTTAGGAGATCATGTTGTAAAACATTTTGTTGAGGCTAAAAGATTAGAATGGGATGTTTATCGAACGCAAGTACATCAATGGGAATTAGATCAGTACTTAAAAACATTTTAACTAATAAATGTTATGAACTAACGGAGCAGGTCACAATTAAGTGACCTGCTTTATTGTTTTTTGGGCAACAATATTCTATAATACTAGTAGTGGTATTAATTAGAATCTAAATAAGTCTATAAGAAAGGAAGAGTTATAGATGCAAGCTAATATATTATTGATTATAGTAGGTGTTTTAGGAATTGTAGTTAATAATCAATCATTGTTGATTTCAGGATTCTTATTATTATTTTTGCGAATTCTAGGTCTGGATAGTTTTTTAAAAATAATTGATAATTATAGTGTTAAACTAGGAATTATTTTAATTATGTTAGGTGTTTTAGCATCTTTAGCGATTGGTGAACAAGATTTTAGTCTTTTAATTGAGCGCTTAAATGAACCTCTTACTTATCTTGCTTTAACAATGGGGGTTTTAGTGACTCAATTTACTAGAGAAGGAATTAATTTATTTGAAACTGATCCAAGTATAACTGTTATTTTAGTGATTGGAATTATTGTGGGCGTAGCTTTTTTTAACGGGAAACCGAGTGGGCCATTAATTGCTAGTGGTATTACAGCGGTAGTATATCAGTTGATGAGTTTTATTTTTTAGAGATCAAGAGTGCTTTTAGCTAAAGCAAATAAAATTTTATTAGAGTTGTCTTGATTATATATTTTTTAATTGTCCATTTTCCATTCGCAATTTTCAATTTGTTTGGGAGTGAAGGGTAGTTTGTAATTTAGTTCAGTACTCTGGTACAAGTGATAAATTTAGCTGAGAGTATTTATCAATTATAGGTGGAGGTGCAGATATGAAACGAGTATTAATTGTATATTCTACTCAAAAGAACCTAAAAGAATTAGCAGAGGGTTTAAAAGAAGGTTTGGAGCAGAAAGGTGCTAAGGTTGATTTAGAAGAAGCAGGTCGGCGAGAAAGGCCATTAAGCTTGTCTAAATATGACCTAACTTTATTTGGCAGTCCAGTAATTGGATTTTTTGGTGGGCAGGTTGATAATGGTATTCGGGAGTTTTTAAAGAATTGTAAAGGAACTGCTGGGAAAAAAGCTATAGCTTTTGTTAATTCGAGTTTATTAGGTACAAGTAAATCATTGAAGAAGTTAATGAAGCAATTAGAGAATAAAGGTTGTTTGGTTAAGGACTTTAGATCGTTTAAGACTTCAGAAGTAGCTAAAAAATATACTACTAAAATCAATCTTGAAAAATAGTCTGTGGCTGTGTATAATGATTTATTGTTGTAAGATTTAAAATAATGAATGTTATGATTTTTAAGTGAGGTTGGTATTTTGAGTAAAGCAGTAACTATAAATATAAAGAGTAAACAAGATGATGGAGTCGAAGAAGAAGAAATAGTAAGTCATAATACTGGTGAGCTATATCAGAAAAAAGGTACATATTATTTGAAATATGAAGCAACTGCTACTGGTTTAGAAGGAGTCAAGACAACAGTTAAAATAAAGGAAGAAGAACTAACTATAATCAGACAAGGTAAGTTGAGAACAATTCAGTCCTTTGTTCCGGGTACTAAAACTGACTTTGATTATCAGACTCCTCATGGTGCTTTGCAGTTGGCCCTAAAAGTTAACGAGTGGGATTTAGAGATAAATAAGACTAATGGGAAAATAAATTTAGGCTATGATGTCTATAGCCAAGAAGAAGTAGTAAGTAATAATCAGTTAGAAATTGAATATAAGGAGGAATAATTCGATGTCTGTAGTTGAAGAGTTAACAACTAATTTAAAAGAAGCTATTAGCGAGGTTATTGTAGATAGTGAGCAGTTAGAAGTTGAAGAGGTGCCCCCGATTAAGATTGAAATTCCTAGAGAAGAAGAACATGGGGATTATGCTACTAATATTGCTATGGTATTAGCTGGACAGGCTAAAATGGCGCCGCGGAAAATTGCTGAAATTATAGTTGGAGATTTAGACTTAGATGTAATAGATGAACTAGAGGTAGCAGGACCGGGTTTTATTAATTTTCATTTGAATAATAATTGGTTATATCAAGTGATTACTAAAATCAATAAAGCTGGCTGTGAATATGGTACTACTGATTTAGGAACAGATAAGAAAGTACAGGTTGAATTTGTTAGTGCTAATCCAACTGGTCCGTTACATGTTGGTCATAGTCGTGGTGCTGTAGTAGGTGATGTATTAGCTAATATATTAGCTACAGCTGGTTTTGAGGTTGAACGAGAGTATTATATTAATGATGCGGGAAATCAGTTAGAGATTTTAGGGAAATCTGTTGCAGTTAGATATCAACAGTTATTGGGTGTTGAGGCTGAATTACCTGATGATTCTTATCAAGGTGATTATATTAATCAGATAGCTCAAGAAATAATTGATGAATCGGGAGAGCAATATTTGGCTGATGCTAAAAATGATCAGCTAGATTATTTCCGTGATTTTGCTTATCAACAAATGTTAGAAAATATTAGAACTGATTTAAATAGTTTTGGAATTGAGTTTGATAATTGGTTTAGTGAGCAAACTTTGCATTCTGGTGCTATTGAAGAAGTAATTGCTGAATTAAGAGAAAAAGATTTAGTTTACAAAAAGGATGATGCTTTATGGTTTAAAGCAACAGAGTTTGGTGATGATAAAGATCGAGTAGTTGTTAAATCAGATGGTAGTTATACGTATTTAGCTCCTGATATTGCTTATCATAAGAATAAGTATCAGCGTGGATTTGATGAGGCGATTAATGTTTGGGGAGCGGACCATCATGGTTATATAGCAAGAATGCAAGCGGTAGTTGAAGCATTAGGCTATGGGTCAGACTGGCTAGAGATTATTATGGTTCAATTAGTCAATTTGTTGCGTGATGGCGAGACTGTTACTATGTCAAAACGAGCGGGGGAGTTTGAGACTTTAAAAGATGTAGTAGAAGAAGTTGGTAAAGATGCAGCTCGTTATTTTTATGTTATGCGTGATACAGATAGTCATTTAGATTTTGATTTAGAATTAGCTAAAGAAGAATCTACTGATAATCCAGTCTATTATATTCAATATGCTCATGCAAGAATTTGCAGTATTGAAGATCAGTTAAAGGAAGAAGGCTATCAGATTCCTGAATTAGCTGATGTTGATTTGAGTTATTTAACTGCTGATAGTGAATTAGATTTGATTAAAAAATTAGGCCAATACCCATCAGAAATTGCTGAGAGTGCTGCTAGTAAAGAGCCACATCATATAGCTAGATATGCTTATGATTTAGCAAGCTTATTTCATAAATTCTATAATAAATGTAGAGTCTTAGAAGATGATCAAGAGCTGCTTAAGGCTAGAATTAGCTTAGTCCAAGCAGTTAAACAGGTATTGCTTAATGTACTTGATGTCTTAGGTGTTTCTGCACCAGAGAGTATGTAATTTATTGATTCTGAAAAAATAAAAAGGAGGATGGGCTAATGGGAATGGTGTTGTTTACAATTGTAATATTTTTTCTGGTGAGTGATTACTCATTGGTTGGCCCGTCTCAACATATTTTAGATTGTAAATAAAGTAGACTAGAAAATAGCAGGGGCTTAGAGCACCTTATTTTCTAGTCTTTTTCTATTGGAAAGTAGTAACTAGAGGTCTAACGATTAGATTTTGATTGAGGATTAAGTAAAAATAGTATACAATTAGTAGGAAAAGTATAAGATTAAGTATAAGATTAAGTAAAAGTAAAAGTAAAAGTAAAAGTAAAAGTAAAAGTAAAAGTAAAAGTAAAAAAGAATAAACATATAATGTTCTGGTTTTGGGTTTTTGTTTTAC
>JBNJDB010000020.1:0-18806 GCA_051744465.1 Bacillota bacterium
TTGTTTTTCTCCATTAATATCTAATTCCTTAGTTCCAGCAATTTTCAAATTACCATTAGTAGTTTTTTCAACTACCTTAACAGTCATATCAGCATCCAAGCTTCCACTCCGAGTTGTAGTTCCGGAAGCACTATTACTATCACTTTGATTATATCCTAAGGACTTAATAAAATTTAATATTCCAGTTCCTGCTCCTACATTTGCTTGGTTAGTCTGTGATAGGTCAGTAGTTGCTTCTTGATTAGCGCTAGAACTCTCCGTTATATTAACTGTTAAAATATCTCCTTTTTCAAAAGCAACATTATCAGTATACATCGATTCTGAGTCATCCCATAATGAATTAGCACTACCAATTCCAGCACAGACAGTCAGCAATAATATTATTACTACAATCCTAAAACAATATTTCGGCATTTTTATCGCCTTCCTTTAAAATCAATTAATAACTGCTTCTACTTCATTTGAGTCAACTACTTTTGCCTCTATTTTTTGACTACTATTAACATTTTTTACTTTGATTATATCTCCCTCATGGCCTGTTTCCAGTGCCTTTCCAGCAGTACTTACTACTATTCCACCAACTTTAGCTATGATTTTAACTTCTTGCCATCTTTTTACTAAAGAAGGGGTTTCTAAGAGATCATATGTTAAAATTTCTTGCGCTCCTAAAGATCTTTTTAATATCTTTTTACTTAATTCTTCTTCTCCCGAAACAATTTTTTCCCGCTGATCATCTATTAATTTTTCTTCTCTAGTAAACAAGTCAGAACTTAATTTTTGGCCCTTTTCTAAATTTTCATTAGCTAACAAAACTTCTCGCCATACTTCAGTTTTAAATTTAATATGAAATTGGCGATAGCGTTGCCCATCTACCATAATTTTAATCCCTAACATGCTGACTCCTAATAATCGGCGCGAAGGATTATCTTTAATTTCAAATTCAATCTCACCTTGGGGTACCAAAACTTCTTCAGGTGCGTTTAATGCTTCAATCTCAAGTTTTTCTTGCTTATAATTCAATTCTTTACTAATCTGTTCTTTCCCATAATCAATTAATTTATCAACTGACAATTTATTATAATCAGCCTGTACTGTAAACTGATATGGGACGTTGAAATTGATAGTATTGAGATCAATATTCTTTTGCTGTAGCGCATAAACTAAATCATCCCGATAAACCACACGTTGATATCCAGGATGAGGAGTCTGCCCTAAAGTTAAATCTTGTAACTGATTAATAAACTCATCTGAACCTTTAAGTTCAGCTATTTCAGTTAATTTCACCTGTAAACTTTCAACCCCTACTTGACTAGGTATTATGATTGAATTTTCTTGGGCCAAAGTAACTGGAGCCACAACAATTAACAACAACAGAATTCCAAATACTATTAACCTAGCCTTCATATAAATTGCTCCTATCTCTTTAAATTACTTGCTTGTTGTAACATCTGATCAGATGCTTTAACTGCTTTAGAATTAATCTCATAAGCCCGCTGTGCTGCAATCATATTTGTCATTGAATCTACTGTTTCAACATTAGATGTTTCTAAAAAATTCTGTGCAAGTGTCCCATATCCTTCCTGACCAGGAGCACCAAACATAACTTCTCCTGAAGCTGCTGTAGCCTTATAAAGATTCTGCCCTGCACTTTCTAGACCAGCTGGATTCGCAAAATTAGCTAATTCAATCTGTCCTGCCTCTTGCATTTGCTCTCCACCGGGTTCAGTATAAGTAACTTGACCTTCACCATTAATATTAATATTTTGTGCATTAGCTGGCAGAGTGATTGGCGGTTGCAATAAATAACCGTTAGAATTAACAACTTGTCCATTTCCATCTAACTTGAAAGAACCATCTCTAGTATACCCGACACCACCATCAGGCATTTGTACCTGAAAGAATCCGTCTCCTCGAATAGCTACATCTAATGGATTATCTGTTCCCTGTAGACTACCTTGACTAAACATTTTTTGTGTTGCAGCAACTCGCACTCCATGCCCAATTTGAATTCCCGTTGGAACTTGAGCACCTTGGTTATTAGGAGCTCCTGCCCCTTTAACTGTTTGATACATTAAATCTTCGAAATCCGCTCTTGATTTCTTAAATCCTGTTGTATTAACATTAGCCAAATTATTCGAAATAGTATCTACATTCGTCTGTTGTGCTTTCATTCCTGAAGCAGCACTGCCCAATGACCTAATCATACCTATCTCCTCCTAAAAATTTTAAACTCATCGTTTATTTACTAAATAACTGTGCAATCTAGATTCTTTATTTATTTTCTTTGCGATTTTTCTTATTTCTTTAAATTGTCAATTTTCCATTATCAATTACCTACGCCTTACCTACTTGGTTGACAGCCTTATTCAAAGTTTCATCATTCATCTTAACTACCTTTTGGTCTAGCTGATAAGCTCGACTATTTTGAATCATATTTGTCATTTCTTCAACTGGATTCACATTGGCCCCTTCTAAAAAGCCTTGGTGTGCTACACCAGTAGTATTAATTTGATTCCCAGCTTCTGGGGTTCGTCTAAATAAATTTTCTCCTTCTTTGACTAGCCCATTTTTATTAGCGAAACCTCTAATCCTAAGTTGACCAACTTGTTGACCATCAACCATTAATTGATTATCATCTATAGTTATTTCTCCATCTTGAGGAACTTCTAAAAGTCCATTTTCACTACGTACTGGGTGTCCTTGTTGAGTTACTACTTGATTTTGATTATTAAGTGTGAAATTACCATTTCTAGTATAGCGCTCTCCTTGCTCCGTTTGCACAACAAAAAAACCATCCCCTTTAATTGCGAAATCTAAGGGATTACTTGTCTCTTCAAATTCTCCTGCTGAATGTTCAACATTTACTTCATCAATAGCAGTTCCACTACCTATTGTCCCAATTTCTTCTGAAGTAGAATCTATTTTCTGTAAGATCTCTTTAGGAAAAGATTTATTAATCGCAGTCTGTTTCTTAAAACCAGTCGTATTAACATTAGCTAAATTATTAGAAATAACATTATTCTTACGCATTGATGACCTCATACCAGATGAGGCTGTATATAAACCTCGAATCATAAATTTTCCTCCTTCCAAAAAATATACCTTACTTATTTAATTAAAGATAGTTATCTTAATTCCTGCTCTTTTCTCAAGAAAAATAAAAGATAGCTGATTAAAATCAACTATCTTTTTACATATCACATATTTAAATATTTTTTTCTTGTTGCTTCGCCACCACGATAATGTCTTTCTGATTTATTATAATCTAAAACTTCACGAACCTTTCTAGCTAAATTTTTATCTATTTTCTGTAATCGTTTAGTTACATCTTTATGCACTGTACTCTTGCTAACCCCAAAAACCTTAGCTGCTTGTCTTACAGTTGCCTTAGTTTCATAAATATAATTAGCAATTTCTAATACTCGATCATAAATATAATCTTTCATCCACTTGTCCCCCTTCACCTTCTCATTACATATATATGATGAAGTGGGACTAGCATATTACAAAAAAATTATTTCAATTAAAATATTTCAAAGGTTTTACTTTTTTATCTTCCTTAATTATTTCAAAATGTAATTTGCTATCACTAGCTGATACTCCGCTATCCCCTAATTTACCAATAACTTGGCCCTTAGTTACTTCTGTTTCAGTTTCAACAGATGTCTCCTCTAAATTAGAATAAATGGTTTTATACATTTCGTTATATTTAATTATAATTGTCAACCCCTGATAATCATCTTTTATTATTTCTTCTACAACTCCTTTATGAGCAGCTTTAATTTGAGCTCCGATTTCAGCTTTAATATTAATTCCTGAATTATATTTCCAAACATCTAAGACTTCATCTTTATACCATTCACGGTTACTAATAACTTCACCATCAACTGGCATAACTAAATTATTAAATTCAGAAGTAACTGTTGTTGAAGACATTTGAGGAACAGTCTGCTCGGCTTCACTAGTCTCACTTTCTGATTGACTATTATTTTCCACCTCTTTTTCTTCTTGCTTTTCTTCTTCTGACTCTGCTTCAACTTCCATTCCTGGTTGTGATATTCTCTCCAAAGTTAAATTTTGATTAGCAGACTCTTGATAATTTTCTGAAGGAATACTATTAAGCGAATCCGTTTGATAACTTCTTTGATAATAAGCAACTAGCCCACCAACAATTATAAATAAAACTATAACCAATAGATATCCTTTCCAGCCGAATTTTTTTATTTTTTTTATCTTATCACCGTTTCTAATAATGGAAAATGGTAATCTGTCTTCATTTTTTCCCATCTAATCCACCTCCAGAATTTATAATTCCCAGAGGCTTATTTTTTATACATCAAAATCATATTTTCCCATTCTTATATCTACTTTAGGATAGTAATGCTTCAAAATTTCCTTAAAATCGTAACCCTGTTGAGCTAAACCTTGCGCCCCATACTGACTCATCCCCACTCCATGACCAAAGCCATCAACACTAAATTTAACTCCTTTGCTAGTTAATTCAAAATCAAATTTAGTAGAATTTAATCCTAATTGCTCTCTAATCTCTCGCCCAGAAAAAATTTCCCCATTAATTTTTAATTCTAACACTCTCTCACTATTACTTCGCTCAACTACTTCTATTGTTTTATTAGTAGTTGAACTCAAACTTAATTTCTGAACTAATTGAGACCAGGAAAAAATTTGTTGCTGATTATAATAAGGTGATTCCCTTTCATAATTGCTATTCACACTTGATAAGTATGGTATATCCCCACCCCAAACTTCAAAAGCAGAAGCTGTTTGACCACCGCTAGTTGAATGATAAGCGGCTGTTATTAATTGATCCTCATAAACCATCACTAGTCCTTCACTTTGCTCTACAGCCGTAGCTACTTTAGACCACTTCTTTAAAAAATTATTTCCCTGCCACTTTTCAAATAGCTCTTCTTTAGCTAACCAAGCTTGATCAAATTTGCTTGCGGTAGTCAAGCGCTGACCATTAATTTTCTTTTTCAAGGCATAAGTTCTAGCTGCAACAGCTTGTGCTTTAAGAGCTTCTAAAGGAAAGGAAACAGGCATTTCTGCTGCAACTACACCAATTAAATATTCATCTAATTCTAGTTCGATATTATCTTCTAATTGATAATTATAAACAGTAATTTGTGGTTCAGAAACCACTAAATTAATTATCATGATTAATAATCCTGGCGCAATAATTATAATCAACATCCAGACTGATAATAAACTAATAATTTTTTTCAATTAATCACCCACTTAATTAAATTGAGAATGGAAAATTGATAATTAAAATCAATTTCGAACCCTAATAGTTAAAAAATTATGCTAGCTAATTATAATTTTTTTCTTATATTCGCTTTATATAATCTATATTCTCGTAGGTGATATATTATTAACCCAAAGAAAAAAACAACCCAATTGGGTTGTTTTAACTTGAACTTTTTTATTTTTTATTTTTTATTTTTTATTTTTTATTTTTTATTTTTTATTTTTTATTTTTTATTTTTTATTTTAGCCTTTAGCCTTTAGCCTTTAGCCTTTAGCCTTTAGCCTTTAGCCTTTAGCCTTTAGCCTTTAGCCTTTAGCCTTTAGCTTTTAGCTTTTAGCTTTTTTATCTCCACTCCAATGCCTCTCAGCTTTTCAATAACATTTTCATAGCCTCGTTCGATATGATACCCTTCTTTGATAATTGTTTCGCCCTCAGCCACCATTCCTGCTAAAATTAATGCTGCTCCAGCTCTTAAGTCGGTCGCTTTAACTTCAGATCCTTGCAATGCTTTAGATTCATTTACAACAGCAGCATGTCCTTTAATTTTAATTTTAGCTCCCATTTTTTTCAGTTGTTCTACATGAGCAAATCTATCTTCAAATACAGTTTCGATTACTTGTGAGCGCCCACTAGCTTGAGTCAACAAAACCATAAACGGAGCTTGTAAATCAGTTGGGAATCCAGGATATGGTAAGGTCTTTACATTAACAGAGTTTAATTCTTGTGGCGCATTAATTTGAATCCCATCAACATCTTCTTTAATCTTAACTCCCATTTCCTTCAACTTAGCTACTAGAGGTTTAATATGTTCAACTAATACATTATCTACATATAAATCACTACCAGTAATAGCTCCAGCAATAACATAAGTTCCCGCTTCAATTCTATCCGGAATAATCGTATATTCTGTACCTGTTAAGCTATCTACTCCTTCAATCCTAATAATATCAGTCCCAGCACCTTTGATCTTAGCGCCCATTACATTTAAGTAATTAGCTAAATCAACAATTTCTGGTTCCCTAGCCGCATTTTCAATTACTGTCTTTCCTTCCGCTAATGTAGCAGCCATAATAATATTCATCGTAGCTCCTACACTAGGATAATCTAAATATACTTTTGCACCTGTTAGTTTTTCTGCTTCTATCTGAATCAAATTACCTTCAATATTAACTTCAGCTCCTAAAGCTTTAAACCCTTTTAAATGTAAGTCTATCGGTCGATTTCCAATATCACAACCACCGGGCAATGTAGTTTCTACTTTCCCGTACCGTCCTAAAAAAGCTCCTAAAATATAGTAAGAAGCTCGCAGTTCTTGGGCCAACTCTGCTGGCACCTTTGATTTATTAACAGAATCGGTATTAACAGTCATTGTATTATTTTCATACTCTACTTCTGCTCCTAAAGAGCTAATAATTTTAACTATATTTCTAATATCACGTAAATCAGGAATATCATGCAATGAACTTTCTCCTTGGCCCATTAAGCTAGCCATTGTTACAGGTAAAGCTGCATTTTTAGCACCACTAACACTTATTTTACCACTAATTTGATCATTTCCTGTTACTACAAACTGACTCATAATCTTTCCTCCTATAAAGTTTATCAAATAAATCTCCGTTTAAATGTATTCTCTACTAATCTATATCTTCCTTCTTTTAGTGAAAATTAATTATGATCAACAGGACATTTCTCTCCTAATAATTTATCAAACCAATTTAGCCTCTGATAATTATCTAATTCTTCCGCAGCTCGCTCTTCAATCAATTGATAGCAAGAACTGCATACTTTTTTACCACGAGCTTGAATCAATTCCTCGGGAATATCTTTTTCTGCTAATTTATCATGGCGATTTTTGATATAAATATCATCTCTATTTACTGCATGGTCACTAACTACAACTAAAGCAATATCACTAGTCAATCCTGCTGCGCCAGTCTTTTTAAAAGATAAACCATTTTCATCAGCTAATTTAACATATTCGGTTGCCTTTTGCAAATCAACCTTTGCATTAATAATTAATTTAACTGCCTCAGGGTCTTTGATTGCCTCTAAAACCTCTTGATAGGTTCCTAACTCTTCTACTTGAGAATAAGTTAAAGCAATTAAAACCCGTTCTCTAAATTCCCCTAAGAATTTATTTTTTTCACTTCGTTTTAATTGAGGACCTCCATTCAATCTTGCAGCAGCAGTTTTTTCTAATTCACTCTTGTTTTGCTGTTTTTGCACAGCTTCTCTCTCAATGTCTTGCTCATCAGCCATAGTATTCCCTCCACAGATTATTTTAAAAGTATTATATCAAAGTTTTATATTAATATCCAATAATTTCCCTGTTTTATTTTTTCCTTAAAATAAAATGTTGATACTTTCCCACTACAAAAATAAAAAAAGAGCAAGAGATTTCTCTCTTACTCAAATTTATCAAAATCATGATGTTTACTAGCTTGTAAGCGATTTAATGCTTTTTCTAATGCAACCTCAGCTTGACGTTCATCAACATGAGATTCATGACTTTTTCCTAATAATTCTTCAGCTTCTTTTTTTGCTTGTAAAGCCCGCTCTACATTTATTTCTTCTGAGTGCTCAGCACTATCTACTAGGATAACAACTTCATCGGGTTTAACTTCCATATATCCTTGGCCCGCAGAAAAAATATCTTCGCCATCTTTTTCTTCAATCTCGATAACTCCAATATCTAAGCCAGTAATTAATGGCTCATGATTAGCTAAAAATCCACGGTTACCATCAATAGTTCGTACATGCACCCTCTCAACTTCTTCACTTTGATAGGCAACTTGTTCGGGAGTTACAATACTCAATTTCATTGTTGCCATAATTATTCACTTCCTTCTAGCTCTTTAGCCTTTTCTACTGCTTCATCAATAGTTCCTACAAATAGGAATGCTTCTTCTGGTAAATCATCATGCTTCCCATCTAGGATCTCTCTAAATCCACGAATAGTCTCTTCAACTGGAACATATTTACCAGGCATACCAGTAAACTGTTCAGCTACAAAGAATGGCTGAGATAAAAACCTCTCAATCTTACGAGCTCGATTAACAGCTATTTTATCTTCTTCCGATAATTCATCCATACCTAAAATAGCAATAATATCTTGTAAGTCTTGATAACGCTGCAAAGTTTCTTGAATTTCACGAGCTATATTATAATGTTCTTCTCCTACAATATTAGGATCTAACACATTAGATGTAGAATCTAATGGATCCACAGCAGGATAAATACCTTTCTCTGAAATCTCTCTTGATAATACTGTAGTAGCATCCAAGTGAGCAAATGTTGTTGCTGGAGCTGGGTCTGTTAAGTCATCTGCTGGAACATAAACTGCCTGTACAGATGTAATAGACCCTTTATTAGTAGATGTGATTCTCTCCTGCAATTTACCAACATCAGTTGCTAGAGTTGGCTGATAACCAACTGCTGAAGGCATTCTTCCTAATAAAGCTGAAACTTCAGAACCGGCCTGAATAAAGCGGAATATATTATCAATGAATAATAACATATCTTGACCTTTTTGATCTCGGAAATATTCAGCCATTGTTAACCCTGTCAATCCAACTCTCATTCGGGCACCAGGTGGTTCATTCATCTGACCATAAACTAATGCAACTTTATCTAAGATATTTGCATCTTTAAATTCTAACCATAAATCAGTTCCTTCACGAGTTCTTTCACCAACACCACTGAACACAGAATAGCCACCATGTTCTTGGGCAATATTATTAATTAATTCCTGAATTAATACTGTTTTACCTACTCCAGCTCCACCAAATAAACCAACTTTACCACCCTCAGCATAAGGAGCTAGTAGGTCAACTACTTTAATACCTGTTTCAAATATTTCTGTAGAAGTAGATTGATCTTCATAAGCAGGTGGATCACGATGAATTGGAGATTCCTTATCTGTATCTACTTCTCCTTTATTATCGATAGTCTCACCTAATACATTAAATATTCTACCTAAACACTCTTCACCTACTGGTACAGATATTGGTCCACCAGTATGAATTGCCTTCATTCCTCTAACTAATCCATCAGTTGAAGACATTGCTACTCCTTTAACTCGATTGTCTCCCACTTGATTCATAATTTCAACTGTAATATTTATATCTCGTTCTTCATCTACAATTCTAATAGCATCATTAATCTCAGGTAAATTACCAACTTGAAATTCTGCTTCAACTACTGGGCCAATAACCTCAACTACTTTTCCTATGTTTTGGCCCTGATTTTCATCACTCATAATCATACCTCCTCCATCTTTACTATTCTAATGCTTCTGCACCACCAACAATTTCAGTTAATTCTTGTGTGATTGCTGCTTGTCGAGCACGATTATACGATAAAGTTAAATCATCTATCATCTCTTTAGCATTTTCAGTCGCTGAATCCATAGCAGTCATTCGAGACGCAAACTCACTTGCTTTAGACTGTAATAATGCCCCATATACTAGATTCTTTACATACTGTGGTAAAACTGATCCTAATACTGCACCAGGAGAAGGCTCAAATAAATAATTACTCAAACTTTTTGCTCCTTCTTCTTGCTCAGGTGCTTCAATAGGAAACAGTTTAATCTTTTTTACCTGATGAGAAAGAACCGATTCAAAATCAGTATAAATTATGTTCACTTCATCAACCACTTCTTCTTTATAAAACTCCATGATTTCCCTAGCAATTTTGGCAGCAACTGAAAAAGATGGTTTATCAGGAACATCCAAATACTCAGATATAATATCGTAATTATTTCTTTTAAAATGCATCTGTCCTTGGTTTCCAATAGTAAACAAAGTTGCTTCTGCATCTCTATCAGCAATTAATTCTTCAACCTTTTTGTTTACTTTTGTATTATAAGGACCACATAACCCTCTATCTCCTGTAATTACTACATATGCCACCCGTTCAACTTCTCTTTGATTCATCAAAGGATGGGAATCTTCGTGGTCACCAGCTGTAATTGCAGCTAAAGTCTGTCTTGTTTTATTAAAAAACTCTTTAGCATTTTCAGCCCTATCTTGAGCCTTCTGCAATTTAGCACTAGCAACCATTTTCATAGCTCTAGTAATCTTTTTAGTATTCTCTACACTAGTTATCTGCCTTTTAATATCTCTCATACTCTCCATCTGTCACATCACCTCGCTTTAGTGGATCAATTATGAGCTAGGCTGTAGCCTCTTCATCCTCTAAGTCAACTTCACTAGCACTTGTTTCAAAATCATCTTGGAACTCTCCAATAGCTTCTTGTAATTTTTCTTCTATTTCGTCTGTTAATTCACCAGTTTCAACTATATCTTCAGCAATTTCTGGTCTAGTATCATCCATAAATTCTAAGAATTCTTCTTCAAACTTTTCAATATCATTAACAGGAATATCATCTAAGTAACCATTGTTTACTGCATATACAATAATTACTTGGTTTCCAACTGAAACTGGACTAGTCTCATCCTGCTTTAAAGTTTCTACAATTCTTTCCCCTCGGGCCAACTTATTTTGTGTCGCTTCATCAAGGTCAGACCCAAATTGAGCAAATGCTTCTAATTCACGATATTGAGACATATCAAGTTTCAACTGCCCAGCAACATCTTTCATTGCACTAATTTGAGCATCTCCACCTACACGAGATACTGATAAACCAACGTTAACTGCCGGTCGAACTCCTGAATAGAATAATTCGCTTTCTAAGAAAATCTGTCCATCAGTAATAGAGATTACATTCGTTGGAATATAAGCAGAAATATCTCCCGCCTTAGTTTCAATAATTGGTAGAGCAGTCAATGAACCGCCACCTAAATCATCATTTAACTTAGCAGCACGCTCTAACAATCGTGAATGTAAATAAAATACATCTCCTGGATAAGCTTCTCGCCCAGGCGGTCTTCTTAATAATAATGACATTTCACGATAAGCAACAGCATGTTTAGATAAGTCATCATAGACTACTAATACATCCTCGCCCTCATGCATAAATTGTTCCCCAATTGCACATCCTGAATATGGTGCTAAATACTGCAATGGAGCTGGATCACTTGCAGATGCAGTAACTATTGTAGTATACTCTAATGCACCATTTCTTTCTAATTTATTTACTACCTGCGCAACTGTAGAAGCTTTCTGTCCAATAGCTACATAGACACACTTCACATCTTCTTCTTTCTGGTTTACAATTGTATCAATACATAAAGCAGTTTTACCAGTCTGACGGTCACCAATAATCAATTCCCGTTGACCTTTTCCAATTGGCACCATAGAGTCAATTGACTTAATACCTGTTTGTAAAGGTTCTCTAACTGGCTGCCTTTCTACAATACCCGGCGCCCCAGATTCTACCGGACGATTTTGATCAGTGCTAATCGGACCTTTACCATCAACTGGCTTCCCTAAAGGATTGACAACACGGCCTTTTAATTCATCACCAACAGGAACTTCAGCAACTGCTCCAGTTCGATTAACTTCATCACCTTCTTCAATCTTGGACTCATCACCCATGATTACACAACCAATACTACTTTCTTCAAGATTTAAAACCATACCATTAACGCCACTTTCAAATTCTAATAGCTCACCGGCCATAGCACCTTCTAAACCATGAATCCGTGCAATACCATCACCAACACTAAGTACAGTACCTACACCTTCAGTCTCTAACTCCACATCATAATTTTCAATTTGATCTTTAATAATTGAACTTATTTCTCCTGGATTCAGTTTCATTCTCTCACCCCTAACTCACTTCTAGTGTCTGTAAATCTAATTCAATCTCTTGCAGATAATTCTGTACACTACCATCAATTATTTTATCTCCAATTTTGAGTACTAAACCACCAATCAGATCAGAGTCGACCTCTATTTCTAATTCAATTTCTTTATCTAATATAGACTGTAGTTTATCTTTCAATTTAGTCTGATATTTAGCTGACAACTCAATTGGTGCTGTGACAGCAACAATTAATTTATTTTGCTCTTCATCTACTAATTGTTTAAAACTATTATAAATTTCTGTTAAATAAACTTCTCGCTTTTTATCAATTAAAAGTTGCAGAAAATTAAATAGAGTAGTAGATAATTTTTCACTAAATATTTGACCTAACATATCTTTCTTTTGATGATAATCAAGACCAGGATGGCCTAACATTTGATTTAATTCTTTATTCTCCTCAACAAGAGTAACTACTTCACTAAATTCATCTAAAATAGTATCTAAGTCCTCTTCTTCTTTAGCTAAATCAAATAAGGCCACCGCGTATTTTTTAGCAATTTCTTCTTTCATCATTGAACTTCACCTAATTTCTCTTCATCAAGTTGGTCAATATAATTGGCAATTGATTGCTCTTGCATATCTTGGTCAATAATTTGATGTAAAGCTTTTTTGCTTAATAATAAAGTCATCTCAGAAACTTCTTCTTTCAACTCTTCTCTCGCTTTATCTTTAGCTCGGGAAATCTCTTCTTCTGCACGAGCTAATTTTCGATCAGCTTTATCTTCAGCGTCACTAACAATTTCTTTCTCTCGTTCACGTCCTCTTCGTTTACCTTCTTCAATTATTTGTTGCGCTTCTTCTTTAGCATCTTTTATCTTTTGTTGATACTTCTTTTTTAACTTTGTTGCTTCTTTTTCTTTTTGCTCAGCATCTTCTATTTCATTAGCAATTCTATCCGCTCTTTGTTGCATAAAATTAGTAATAGGTTCAAAGAGGAAATGTTTTAAGATTAAAAACAAAATTATAAAGTTTACGAGTTGAAACAAGAAGGTGATACCTAAATCAATCATTTTTTTCCCTCCCTTCACAGAATAACATCAACAATAACTACTAGTTAAAACAAAATAGAGAAGATGAATAATGAAACCCATTACTCATCTTCAATTATGTTTCTGCATTACACAAATGGGTTAGCGAACAATAAAATTAAAGCAATTACTAAGCCATAAATACCAGTTGTCTCGGCAACTGCTGCACCAAGTAACATTGTTCTTACAATTACACCTTGTGCTTCTGGTTGTTTCCCTACAGCTTCAGCACCTTTACCTGCTGCAAACCCCTGTCCAATACCTGCACCAATACCTGCAATCATTGCTAAGCCTGCACCAATAGCTGATGCGGCTTGAATTAAAGCTTCACCACTCATTATAAATTCCTCCTCATTTTCTGATTTGATTGTCTAAATAATTAACTATCCTAAAAATGGATTAGCAAATAACAAAATTAAAGCTACTACTAAAGCATAAATCCCTGTAGTTTGACCTACAGCTTGACCTAATAACATAACTCTCACAATTAAGCCTTGATATTCTGGTCTACTCCCAACTCGTTCAGCACCTTTACCTGCTGCATAACCCTGTCCAATACCTGGGCCAATTCCAGCAATCATTGCTAAACCAGCCCCCAAAGCAGATGCAGCGAGCACAAATCCTGCTGCTTCTAATCCGATTAGCGGATTAGAATAGAGCAAAATTAAAGCTACTACAAGAGAAAAGATACCAGAAGTTTCTGCTACTGCTGCGCCTAACAACATTACTAGAGTTATATTATTACTGTTTTCTGCATTTTTACCTACAGCTTCAGCACCTTTACCTGCTGCAAATCCTTGCCCAATACCCGGGCCAATTCCAGCAATCATAGTCAAACCAGCTCCAATAACAGTAGCTGAAATAACCAAAGTTTCGGCACTAAATTGATTCAGCCATTCTAACAGAAACATTACTAAATTTGAGATTTCTCCCACTCAAATCCCTCCTTTCCAATATGAAGAGATTATTCCATCTCCATTGAAATATACGTCATAGTTAACATTGTAAAGATAAAGGCCTGTAATACACCAGCAAACACAGTAAAGTATAAATCAGCAATACCAGGAATACCAAGACCTACTACAGCGTACAATAAGCCCATAATTACAACACCACCACCAAGCATATTACCAAATAAACGAAAAGCCAACGACATTGGATCAGCTAAATTTCCAATTAAATTCAACGGGAACATAAAGGGCAATGGTTCGAAATAATCCTTTAAATAAGTTCCAATCCCTTTGGATTTGATTCCAAAATAATGAATACAGAAGAAAGTAACAGCTGCTAAAGCAAAGGTAGTATTTAAATCAGCAGTTGGAGTATACAACTTTAAAATATCTTTACCAGGAACTAGTCCCATCAGATTACCGATTGTTAAATAAATCATCAGCGTACCAATATAGGGCGTAAACTTTTGCATTCCTTCCCCCATTGTACTCTTTACTAAACCTTGGATTGACTCTATTAATGCTCCCACAAAATTTTGCAAACTACCTGGCTCTGGTTTTTCTTTAAAATTACGAGTGGCCAGCCAGGAAAAAACAGCTAATGCAGCTATAATAACCCAGGTGGTTGTCACTGTTGACTTAACTGGAGCATTAGCAATATGCAATGCTTCAGTTACAGCATTCTCTGGAATTTCAAACAACACCTCAGGCGCAAATTTATCTGTATCAGGTGTGTTTAGAAACATCCGCTCAATCAATCTACTAAAAAAATCCATTTATTCTTCTCCCCCCTTTCCTTAACCTTGATATTCAGTCTGATGTTGTGGCCACATATCAAAAATATTGATTCCAAAAATAACTATTTTAACTACTAACATTCCACCAATTGTAGATACCAAATTTATATGATTATTTTCTAGCAGAGTATAGAACACAAAAAACCAAAACCCATATTTTAACAAAAACTGCACAAACATATATGCTTTGGCTGGTAAGGGATCAAATCCAATAGCTTTCTTGAGCGAAAAAGATAGTAAGTATAAATTAATAACTCCCATTAAACCACCAGCTATAATTCCTAGAGCATTTTTTAAACCCCACAGATAAAAAACTATTAAGCTTAAAGTGATAAGTACAATAATCGTCCATTTAACAATAAAATCAGTAGTCTCTTTCACTATTTCCATCTAATCACTTCCCATCATCCTGATGTTGCATAATTAAACGATAAGCATTTCTAAAACCTGCACTAACCCCTAACAATATTCCTACTAATAAAAACAATAACTTCGTATGTAATAATTGATCTAAATAATTCCCCAACCAGACTCCACCAATAATTGGCACTATCATTGTTATTCCGACTTGTGACAGCAAAGTTAGTGCTTGTAAAAAATCTACTTTGTCATCTTTCATTTTAACTCTCCTAAGTTATTAGTTTCTTAATCAATCGTAAACTATTCATTGGACTCTAAAAAATAAATTGGTAACTTTACTATCTCCTTTTAATTATAGCAGATTTTATCTCTATTAACAACTAAGTCTTAACTAAAGATTAATAAGGAACTGTAAACTAAATAACTACTAATCTATAATTTTTTTAATAAAAAAGGACTACAGCGGATAGCCGTAGTCCTGTTAAAAAACAGTACTTATTCATAATCTATAACAAAAATAGACTAAGCTGTCCCTCTATTTTGATGTCTATGAGGTTAGCTGTCGGGCTCAGGCTAAAGGTACCTTACCAGTTGTCACAGACTAAATTCGAGCATAAGCACAAGCCTAAGTATTAACTAAGCCACTAAAAGCAAATAATCTTCTCTATTGCTAATTATTTTACTAGCTTATTAATAATACTTATTCTCAAACTCATTCTCAAACTTATCCTTAATCTAAACTAAAGAGGTTCTCTTTTTTGTCCCCCTCAAGCTTAGCACTGGATTCGCCCCAAAAGATTGGGTCCCCCACTCCTAAAATAGGATTAGACATTATTTCCACTATTGTTTGAATCAAACTTAACTCTATCAATTTGCTACATTCATTATAATAAATATCTTCGTAATTGTAAAGTCAATTAAATTAATAAAAGCATAGCCAGCCTAGTTGTAACAGCAATCATGGCTTGTGAAAAAAATAATTTAGCTTTTGCAACTCCCACTCAAAACTTGATTCACTCTCCATTAATTGCCTTAAGTTCCCAAAATCCTACACTTAAGAAAATAATAGTAGCCACCACTAAAAACAAAGTTTGCCCTAAATTTGCTCCATTAATTCCTACTGCTATCATGCTCAAAAAAACGCTAATGGCATAAATTATGATCATCACATCAACTTGGCTCAAACCTAAATTAATTAATTGATGATGCAAATGTTCTTTATCGGCTTTAAATAGCGGATTTCCAGCTAATTTTCTTCTAATAATAGCAAAAATAGTATCTAACATAGGAACCCCTAGAGCTAATACAGAAATTAAAAGTGTTACAACAGTAATCACCTTTAAATAACTAATGATAGCGATTGCACCTAGGCTAAAACCTAAAAACATACTCCCCGTATCGCCCATGAAAATTTGAGCTGGGTTTAAATTATACGGCAAAAATCCCAAAGTAGAAGCAACTAGAGGAACAATTAAGCTTAAAACTTCTATCTGACCTTGCTGATAAGCAATAACGCCTAAAGTTACTGCTGCAATAATTGATACTCCTGCAGCTAATCCATCTAAACCATCAATTAAATTAACTGTATTCGTTACTCCTACTAACCAAAATAAAGTAACTGGAATACTAAGCCAGCCTAAATAATAGACTCCTCCGCTCAAATCACTAATCAACTCAATCCTTATCCCTAGTAAAACCAAACTTAAAGCAGCTACTAACTGTCCACTTAATTTGGCTAAAGCAGAAATCTCATATAAGTCATCTAAAACACCAACAACTACAATCAAACTTAAACTAACTAATAACGGATAAAATTTATGATTAATCCCCACTATTAATAGCGATAAAACAAACGAAAAATAAATGGCTAATCCACCTAAACTAGGAATAGACTGTTGATTAATTCGCCTGCTATTAGGATGATCTACAGCACCTAAAAGCCAAGCCAATCTTTCCATTAGAGGAGTTAAAACTAGACTGATGACCAGACTCAACAACAATAGTTTTATCATCACTCTCACCCTCTCTATTTTAAGTCTACTTCTAATTTTAGAGAATTAGCCCCAAAATTGCAATTATTTCATTGTGGAAAATTAGTCAATTTGTTCTAATTCTATCTCTGCTTCAGTTAACATTTCTTGGGCCAACTGATCAGGATAAGCACCTTTAAACACAATTTTCTTTATCCCTGCATTAATAATCATTTTGGTGCACAAAATACAGGGTTGATGTGTACAATATAAGGTAGCATCCTTAATTGAACTACCATGTAAAGCCGCTTGAATAATAGCATTCTGCTCAGCATGCAAGCCCCGACAGAGTTCATGTCGCTCACCAGAAGGAACATTCTTTTCTTCTCTCAAACAACCAGTTTCGCTACAATGGGCCAAGCCACTAGGTGCCCCATTATAACCAGTAGCTAAAACTCTTCTTTCTTTAACTATTAGTGCCCCTACTTTTCTGCGCAAACAAGTAGAGCGCTTAGCTACTACATGAGTTAACTCCATAAAATATTGTTGCCAAGAAGGTCGTCCATCTCCAGTAGGTTCTTGTAAGTCGAAATTATTTTGTTCCAAACAGTCTGTCACCTGCATCGCCTAAACCAGGCACAATATAGGCATGGTCATTTAGCTCTTCATCTACTGCTGCAGTATAAATATCTACATCAGGATGAGCTTCTTGTAACCTCTCAACACCTTCTGGAGCAGCTACTAGACAAACAAATTTAATATTCTTAGCGCCTCTATCTTTAACGAACTGTATACCAGCCTCAGCTGTACCACCTGTAGCCAACATAGGGTCAACTATGATAACCTCTCTCGATCCAAGTTCTGATGGCATTTTGCAATAGTACTCAACTGGTTCTAATGTTTCTGGATCACGATATAAGCCCACATGTCCTACTTTAGCAGCTGGTGCTAAACTAACAATCCCATCTACCATTCCTAAACCAGCTCTTAAAATTGGAACAACCACCATTTTCTTTCCTGCAATAACATTAGATTCTGCAGTAGTAATTGGCGTTTCAATTTCAATGCTTTTTAATGATAAATCTCTAGTAATTTCATAGCCCATCAATGCAGCAATTTCATCAGTCAATTCTCTAAATTCCTTTGTCCCAGTTTCCTGCTTTCTTAAATGTGTTAACTTGTGTTGAATTAATGGATGATCGATAATATGTACTTCACTCATTTAATTAGCCTCCCAAATATAGTTGATAGTTGATAGTTAAAAATCAAGCAATAACATAAAGCATCTTGATTGCACAGTGCCTTTAGCAATAAAACAATATAACCAGCACTACACGAAGAGTCTTATATTTCTAAGACTCGTAGGGATGATAGTAAAATCAGTTGAAAGTTAGCAACCAAGCAATAAAACAAGACACTTAACTTGCGCAGTTTCTTTAGCAAAAAAAATTGTAATTAGGACTACACGAAGTGTTTTTTTGGTATTTAAAAAACACGAAGGGTCGCTAATGAAGTTAGTTAATGGTTTAAAATCAAAACCATTAAAAAACAAAATTAAAGCATAGACAAGAGATTAACTCGTCTATACTTTTTTTCTTTTATATTTTTTCTTGTTTATGCTCTTAATTCTCAATTGTCAATTAGTAACTACTTTTGAAAC
>JBNJDB010000021.1:0-18474 GCA_051744465.1 Bacillota bacterium
GATGATGGTGATGATGGTGATGATTCAGATCCTGAACCAGACCCTGATCCAACTCCAAGTGGTAATTTAGCTTTAGATAAGCCAATATCTGCATCAGGAACTTATGAATCTTATGAAGCAACAAATGCTAATGATGGTAATGCTGAAGATACATTTTGGGCTACTAATGCTGGTTATTATTCCGACTGGTTGATGGTTGATTTAGAAGAAAAAAGAGAAGTTAGTAGAGCTAAAGTTAAATGGAGCGCTAATAATTATGCAACTGATTATACAATTTATTATTATGATAACGGATGGAAGAGTGTAGCAGCAAAATCTAATGGTGACGGTAATTGGGATGAGTTAGAATTTTCTCAACCTGTTACAGGACAGTATTTCTATTTACGAGCAGAGAATAATAATTCTAACTATTATACAGTTTATGAATTTGAATTATATAAAAACTAAATTGTAGATTATCTATTTTATAGGGGCTCAGGAATTTTCCTGAGTCCCTATTTTTTTTGAGAAAAATAAAAAAATGTTTGGAAACGCTTCCGAAATGATATATAATAATAGTAGAAAAGGATATAATTTAGTATACAAGAATAATTTAAAATATTGAAATTAATAACAAAACTTAATATAAAAATAGGGGGTAAAATTAATGGAACAACAATGGTGGAAAGAGTCAGTAGTTTATCAAATCTATCCGCGTAGTTTTAATGATTCTAATGGTGATGGAATAGGAGATATTAAGGGGATAACAGAGAAATTAGATTATTTAAATAAATTAGGGATTGATGTAGTTTGGTTGTCCCCGGTTTATCAATCACCTAATGATGATAATGGTTATGATATTAGTGATTACAAATCAATTATGGATGAGTTTGGAACAATGGATGATTTTGAAGAGATGCTAGCAGCAGCTAAAGAGAGAGATATTAAAATAATGATGGATTTAGTTGTTAATCATACTAGCGATGAACATAACTGGTTTATTGAAGCAAGCAAATCTAAAGATAATCCCTATCACGATTATTATATTTGGAAAGATGGAGTTAAAGAAGAACCACCTAATAATTGGGGCTCTGTATTTGGGGGCTCGGCTTGGAAGTATAATGGAGCTACTGGAGAATATTATCTTCATTTATTTAGCCAAAAACAGCCTGATTTAAATTGGGAAAATCCTAAGTTGAGAGCAGAAATTTATCAGATGATGAACTGGTGGTTAGATAAAGGAATTGATGGTTTTAGAATGGATGTAATTAATTTTATTTCCAAAGATCAAGATTATCCTGATGGCGAAGTTCAACCTGGTAATGAATATGGTGATGGTAGTCCTTACTTTATAGATGGGCCAAGGATTCATGAGTTTTTAACAGAGATGAATCAAGAGGTATTAGCTGGCAAAGATTTAATTACAGTAGGTGAGATGCCTGGAGTAAGTATTGCAGAAGCAAAGAAATATACAGCTGAAGATCGTAATGAAGTTGATATGGTCTTTCATTTTGAACATGTTGATTTGGGAAATGGTAAATTTGGCAAATGGACGCCTCAAGAATGGGATTTGACTGAATTAAAAGAGGTTTTTAGCAAATGGCAGACTGCTTTAAATGAAAGAGGTTGGAATTCTTTATATTGGAGTAATCATGATCAACCTCGTGCTGTATCTAGATTCGGTGATGATCGGGAGCAATATAGAGTAGTATCAGCTAAGATGTTAGCTACTTGTTTACATCTGTTAAAAGGGACTCCTTATATTTATCAAGGGGAAGAAATTGGAATGACTAATGTTGCCTTTGATCAAATTGATGATTATCGAGATATAGAAATTTTGAATGCTTATCGAGATTTAGTAGGCACAGACAAATTAAGTCATCAGCAAATGATGGAAGGAATTCATCGTCGGGGTCGAGATAATAGTCGAACTCCTGTGCACTGGGATGATAGTCCTCATGCAGGATTTACAACTGGTGAACCATGGATTAAGGTGAATCCGAACTATGAGCAGATTAATGCTGCAGCTGTTTTAGAAGATCCGGAATCTATTTTTTATTATTACCAAGAATTGATTGAATTAAGAAAAGAGCATGATGTTATTGTTAATGGCAAGTATCAATTACTGTTAGAAGATGACCAAGAAATTTATGCCTATTTGCGTAAAGGTGATGAAGAAACGTTATTAGTAGTGCTTAATTTTACAGCAGACAATCCGGAATTTAAGCTACCAGATGATATAGAATTTAGTAGTCAAGAAGTATTAATTAGTAATTATGAACTAGAAGAAGAGCAAGCAATTGAACAAATAAAGTTAAGACCTTATGAAGCACGAGTTTATCAGTTGAGATAGGGTTAAGGTTAATTATAAGGCTAAGCTTAAGTTTAAGTAAAAGATAAAAGATAAAAGATTAAAGATTAAAGATTAAAGATTAAAGATTAAAGATTAAAGATGAGGAAAAGTATGAGTTTAAGTTTAAGGCTAAGTAAAAGATAAAGTAAAAGATAAAAGTAAAAATTTGAGTCTAAGCTTGTAGTATAGAGCTTTAGACTCAAAATTAGTCTTAGGCTTAAGTTTGGTATTAAATTTAATAAAAATTAGGAGGAATATTCATGTCTGTTTATTCGACGTCGAAATTTCATGATAATCAAGCTATGTTGCGTGATGAATGGTTAATGACAAATGGTTTAGGAGGTTTTGCTGGGTCTACTGTGTCGGGAGCTAATACAAGAAAATACCATGGTTTATTGATTGCTGCGTTTAATCCGCCTGTTGATCGGAGATTGATGGTTTCTAAGTTGGATGAAAGAATAATTACTCCGCAGGAAGATTTTAATTTAGCTACTAATTTGGTCAATGATTTAGATTTAGAGCAACGGGCCAAAAACTTGACTGAAATTAGTGAGGCAGCTTTTGATGATGAACGAGAAGCTGAGGTTGAAATGGATGTTAAATATACTAATAGAGGTCATCAATATTTAAATTCGTTTACTAATCAACCATATCCCACATATACATATTTAGCCGGGGGAGTAATGTTGGAAAAATCAATTTTTATGGTCCAAGGGGAAAATACTACTGTAGTTAAGTATAGAATTTTAGATGCCAAAAAAGGTGCTGAGTTAGAGTTGCAACCATTATTAAACTGTAGAAATCATAACAAAGAGAAGTTACTTTCAGATTTAGATTATGAATTAGTTTCTCAGCAAGATAATAAAGTGAAATTGGTAACTGAGGGCCAAGAACTTAATATTGCTTGGACGGCGGGTAGTTTAACTAAAAAGGAAAATTATTTTACAGGTATGCATTATCCCTTTGAAAATTATCGGGGTGAAAGTGATATGGATGACCATTATATTCCGGGAACTATTCGAGTTGATGCTTCTGAAACTAAGGAGTTTGCTGTTGTCTTTTCTACTACTGAACTAGCAGAAATCAAAGCTGAGCAGTGGGCAGAAGAGTATAAGGCTAGACAGCAGAAATTAATTGAGAAATATCCGGGAGAGAATAATCCGTTAGTAGATCAGCTTGTTTTAGCTGCTGATGATTTTGTGACTTATCGGAAATCTACGGATAATAAGACGATTATGGCCGGCTATCCGTGGTTTACTGATTGGGGTCGGGATACTATGATCGCTCTACCAGGGATAACTTTAGCTACTGGTCGGGAGGATGATGCTAAAGAGATTTTGACTACTTTTGCCCTCAATCTAAAAGATGGATTATTACCTAATGTGTTTGATGATATTTCGGGTGAGGCTTGTCATTATAATACTGTTGATGCTACACTATGGTTTTTTTATGCGCTTAAGAAATATTATGATCAGACGGGGGATAAGGAGTTTATTAAAGAAATTTATCCTAAGTTAGAGGATGTAATTAAGGAGCATAAACAAGGTACTTCATATAATATTCAAATGGATCCAACGGATGGTTTATTAACTGCTGGAGAAGATGGGGTCCAGCTAACTTGGATGGATGCTAAAGTGGAAGATTGGGTTGTAACCCCTCGGCAAGGAAAAGCGGTTGAGATTAATGCTTTATGGTATAATTCGTTACGGATATTTAATGAGTTAGGAACTGAATTAGGTTATTCTGAACAGAATTTAGATATTATAGCTAAGATTGAAGAAAATTTTGCCGATAAGTTCTGGTATCAAGAAGGTAATTATTTGTATGATGTGATTAGTGACCAAGATAAAGATGATTCTTTACGACCTAATCAAGTTTTTGTGGTTAGTCTTCCTTATTCTTTATTAGATGACGAGAGAGAAAAAGCAGTTATTGATGCAGCTTATGAGGAATTGTATACTCCGCTGGGTATGAGAAGTTTAGCTCCATCTGATGAGCGATATCATGGCAACTATGAAGGAAAACGAGCAATTAGAGATGCTGCTTATCATCAAGGAACTACTTGGGGTTGGTTAATTGGAAGTTTCTTTGAGGGTTATTTGAAAGTAAATAATTGTTCGGATGAAGCGAAAGAAAAAGTACTGAAGATGTATCAACCATTTGCAGAACATCTTGAGAATTATGGTCTGGGAACTATTTCTGAAGTTTTTGATGGGGATTTCCCTCATGAACCACGAGGTTGTTATGCCCAAGCTTGGTCAATTGCGGAATTATTAAGAGTTTATACTGATTATTTAGCTGACTAGGAACTAGGATAGATAGCTTATTTTAGAAGGGGTTAATTGATTAAAACTAAGGGGGGCGTTGTAGATATGAATAGTATTAAATTTAAAGTATTGTTTGTAGTAATTATGATTGTTTTAGCCGGAACAATGACTGTTGGTGCTTTTTCTTCTGCACCAATTGATCAACAGGAAGTTAGTTCACCAAATGGGGAGTTAAATTTAAAGTTTGACCTAGAAGAAGGAGTAGCAAATTATGAAGTTGTTTATAATCAAGAGCAGTTAATCGAACCTTCTTCGTTAGGATTCAAATTGAAGAATAACCCTGATTTAACTACTGGATTTAAAGTTGTAGATACTACTAGAAGAGAAGTTGACAATAGTTGGGAGCCTGTCTGGGGTCAAAAGTCTCAGATTCGAAATCATTATCAGCAATTAACTATTAATTTAGAAGAGACTGAAGCTCCTCACCGGAAAATGAATTTAGTTTTTAGAGTTTATAATGATGGGGTAGGTTTTCGCTATGTTCTGCCCGAGCAAGAAAATTTGGCTGAATTAGAAATTGCATCCGAAGAGACGAAATTTAACTTTGCTACTGATAATACTACTTGGTGGTTACAAAATGATTGGAATAGCTATGAGTATACCTATAGTAAAAACTTATTAAGTGAAATTAAACCGGCTAGTACGCCAGTAACAATGAAGACACCTGAGGGCAGCTATCTGAGTATTCATGAGGCGGCTTTGATAGATTATGCAGGGATGGCACTTGAGCCTAATAATGATAATCCTCAGACTTTAACGAGTAACTTAGCTCCTTGGCCCGATGGAGTAAAGGTAAAAGGGGCAGCTCCCTTAAAAACTCCGTGGCGAACAATTCAAGTGGGCCAAAATGCAGGAGATCTTGTTGAATCAAGTCTGATTTTGAACTTGAATGAGCCTAATAAGTTAGAAAATACAGAGTGGATTAAGCCGATGAAATATATTGGTATTTGGTGGGAGATGCATATTGAAAAGTCTTCCTGGAGTGCTTGGAAGTCAGATCATGGAGCTACAACAGAAAATGCCAAAGAATATATTGATTTTGCCCATCAGTATTTAGATAGTGCCAATCAGCCAATTGGATTATTAGTTGAAGGTTGGAATCAAGGTTGGGAATTTGGTTGGAATAATCAAAACTATACTACTTCTTATGATGATTTTGATTGGAGAGAAGTAATTCAGTATGCTGATGAGCATGGAGTGGATTATATAGCTCATAATGAAACAGGTGGCGATGTAGAAAATTATTTGTCGCAATTAGATGACGCCTATGATTTATATCAGGAATTAGGAATTCATTCAATTAAAAGTGGTTATGTTGCAGATGATGGTATGCGAAAGCCTGCTGGTCATAATCATCATGGTCAATGGATGGTTAATCATTATTTAGATGCTGTTAAAAGGGCAGCGGAAAATGAGATTATGATTAATACTCATGAACCAATTAAGGCGACGGGAATCCAGAGAACATATCCTAACTGGATGACTAGAGAGGGAGTCCAAGGGATGGAGTATAATGCTTGGAGTGCAGGGAATCCACCTGAGCATACAACTATTTTGCCTTTTACTAGAATGTTAGCTGGTCCTATTGATTATACGCCGGGAATATTTGATATTGAATTTAATCAATATCAACCTAAAAACAGAGTTCATACTACTCGAGCAAAGCAATTAGCGCTTTACCCAATTATCTTTAGTCCGATGCAGATGGCAGCTGATTTACCGGCTAATTATAAAGACCAAGCTGAGTTTGAATTTATTAAGAATGTACCAGTAAATTGGGATGATACATTAGTACCTCAAGCTCAAATAGGAGATTATGTTACGGTTGTGCGACGTAAAGGAGAAGAATGGTATTTAGGGACTATTACTGATGAAGAACCACGTGATTTAGAGATCAAACTGGACTTTTTAAAAGATGAGCAAGATTATGTAGCTTATATTTATGAAGACAGTCCTGAAGCTGATTATGATTCGAATCCAACTGCTGTTTCTAGGAGAGAAATTAGAGTTAATTCGACAGATGTGTTGGATGCGTCCTTAATTAAAAGTGGTGGCCAAGCAGTTCGTTTAGTACCTGTTAGTAAAAAAGAATAATTTTTCTTCAAGACTACTAGAAATTAATTTCTAGTAGTCTTTTATATTTGATAGATTTAATAGTTGAAAACAGAGTAATAATCTGAAATAATATAATATGGAGGACAATTATTAATAAATGAGGAGTTTTAACTAATGGGGAAAGCAACTATTTATGATGTGGCTAAAAAGGCAGAAGTAGGAATAGGAACAGTTTCTCGAGTTCTGAATGAAAGTCAAAATGTAAGTGATAAGACGCGAGAAAAAGTAATTGAAGCAATTCAAAACTTGAATTATTACCCTAATGCAATGGCGCGTGGTTTGGCATCGCAAAAGACAGGTTCGATTGGGGTTATTGTCCCTTCATTTACGGACCACTTTTTTGTTGAAGTTTTGCAAGGTGTACAACAAAGTTTAGAACAATTCGACCTTGATTTAGTTCTATTTAATGTAACTGATAAAAGCAGGAAAGACAAATATATTGAACGTGTATTAGGGGAAAAAAGAGTAGATGGTGTGATAGCAATTACTATGGATATGTCAGATGAGGATATTGTAAAGTTTCAAGCAAGTGAATTACCTTTAGTATTAATTGATGATTGGCATCAAGAAGTTAGTTCGATTGCTGTTGATGATATCTCTGGTAGTCAGCAAGCTGTTGAGTATTTACTGAGTTTGGGTCATCAAAAAATTGCTTTTTTAAGTGGAGTTGTCGGGAGTCATCATGGTGATAAACGGCTTGCTGGAGTAAAAAAAGCTTTTGCTGCGACAGATGTTGAATTTGATAGTGATTTAGTAATTGAGGAAGGTTTTACTGTTGAAGGTGGTAAGCGAGCAATTAGAGAATTATTGCAACTAGATGAAGCACAGCGTCCAACTGCTGTATTTGCTGCTTCAGATAATCAGGCAATTGGAGCTTTAGAGGAAATTAGAGAGACTGGTTTATCTGTACCGGAAGATATTGCTATAGTTGGTTATGATAATATAGAATTAGCTCATTATTTAAAGTTAACTACTATTTCGCAGCCAATGTCTAAAATGGGACGATTAGGGGTTGAAATTTTAACTGATAAGTTAGAAGGGGCAGAACAAGAATTAGTCCAACAAGTAATTAAGCCCGAATTAGTGATTAGAGAATCTACATAATATCAATTGGTATAAATTGACAGGAGGAATTTTTATTTTAACGATTAAATGTGTTAAATGTAAAGATAAGGTATTGAAGTATGAAAAAGTTGGTTCGGGTCAGGTATTAAAGTGTTGGGAAACAAAAATTAGAAAAATATATGGTAAATTAGAAAATGATAAATTATATTGTTCGAATTGTGGTAATTTAATTGGTGATATCAAAACTACTCGGGGAAAAAATTATGTTGCTATGCAGCAAGAACAATTTACTTACAGTGGTCATAAAATATGAATTGCTTATTTAATTTGTCGTTTTGTAAATTTTATTTAATTAAGAAGCAGGAAAAGAAAGTGGAATATATAACTACTTGTTAAGAGCAGATTAATTTGCAAAATCAATTGATAATCTTTAAACTTAATATAGTTAGATATAAATTATAATTTTAAAATAAAAAGTAAGTTTGTGGGAAGGGGTTTAGTTTAATGGGATATAATTTAGTAGTAGTTGAAAGTCCTGCCAAAGCTAAAACAATAAGTAAATATTTAGGTAGTGGTTATCGAGTAAAATCTAGTTTAGGTCATTTTAGAGATTTACCGAAAAAGGAATTAGCTGTAGATGTAGAGGACAATTTTAAGCCAACATATGTGATTACCAATCCGAAAGCAGTATCTAATTTAGAGGAAAGCTATCAAGATGCTGAAATGGTATATATAGCAAGTGACCCTGATCGTGAGGGAGAAGCAATTGGTTGGCATGTTAAAAAGGTACTTGATTTAGATGAGGGTGATTATCAACGAGTTACATTTAATGAAATAACTAAGACGGGAATTAAACGAGGGATTGATAATCCACGTGATATAGATATGGATCGAGTTAACTCACAACAGACAAGACGAATTTTAGATCGTTTAGTAGGATATAAGCTATCACCTATGCTGTGGAAATTTATTAGGAAAGGTCTATCAGCTGGTCGAGTTCAGAGTGTAGCTTTAAAAATGGTAGTTGATTTAGAAAGAAAGATTGAAGCGTTCGATCCTAAAGATTACTGGACTGTTAAGAGTGATTTTGCTAGTAATTTAGAAGGGTTTAAATTGAATAAAATAGCTGGAGATAAAATAAAAAAAGCAAGGTTATACAAAGAAGATAAGGTGAAGCAGTTTAAAGAGAAGATACAGTCTGGTGATCAATTTGAAATAACTGGATTAGAGACAGAAGACAAAAAGAAGTATCCGTATCCGCCTTTTACAACATCTACTTTGCAACAGACTGCTTATAAAAGCTTACGTTTTTCTTCTAAGAAAACAATGTATTTGGCCCAACAGTTATATGAAGGTATTGAAGTCAATGGTGAAAATGTAGGTTTAATTACTTATATGCGTACCGATAGTATTCGAGTTAGTGATGAAGCCAAAGGTCAAGCACAAAAGTACATTAAAGATGAATTTGGGGGACAGTATACTCATACTTATTCCCGAAAAGAATCTAAAAATGCCCAAGGTGCTCATGAAGCAATCCGACCTACTTCTATTTATCGGACTCCTAAAGAAGTTCGTAATGGTTTAACAGATGACCAATATAAATTATATAGACTAATATGGAATAGTTTTTTAAATTCTCAACTGGCACCAATGGAATATCAACAATTAGAAATTTTAACTGAAAAAGATAGCTATCAATTTAGAGGATTAGTAAATAAAATTACTTTTGATGGTTATTTTGCTAATCTTGATAATGATAATTCTAGCTATAAGAGTCAATTGCCTAAATTAGAAGAAGGTGAAGAAGTAGAATTAACAGAGCGTAATGTTAAGAAAAAGCAGACTAAACCACCAAAACGATATACAGAGAGTCGAATGGTAAAAAGTTTAGAAAAGAAAAACATTGGTCGTCCGTCTACTTTTAGTAATATTATTTCTACTTTGAAGAAAAGAAAATATGTTAAAACAACTAAAGGAAAGTTTTATCCAACAACACTAGGAATTACAGTTAATGATTTTTTAGTAGATCATTTTCCTAATTTAATTAATATTGATTTCACGGCTGATTTAGAAGAAGGATTAGATAAAATTAGTCATGGTAAAGCAGATTGGAAAAATTATTTAGAGGAATTTTGGCAACATTTTGAACCTGAATTAAAAGAATTAGAAACAACAGAAGTAGATAAGAGTGCTTATCAGATTAAGACTGATGTAAAATGTGAAGAATGTGGTAGTGATATGGTCTTAAAAGAAGGGAAAACAGGCAAATTTTTAGGCTGTAGCAACTATCCAGATTGTAAAACTACTGTTAATATTCCTCAGGGAATTAGAATTGATAGTAGACAGATTAAAGATAATTATTTAAAAGTTAAAGAAAGACTTGAGAAAAAACAGAAAGAAGAAAAAGAGAAAAAAGAGAATGTAGTCGAGACAGATTATACGTGTTCTAATGGGAATCCGCTTGTCGTTAGAGAAGGAAGGCAAGGGAAGTTTTTAGGATGTAGTGAATTTCCGCAATGCAAATGTGGTGATACTATTGGAATTCCGGATGGTTTTGAACTACCTGAAGGAGATAAGATTGAAATCAAAGAAGATTTAGAAGAGTACAAAAAAGATGGTGGCAAGTATGGTCACTGTCCTGAATGTGGAGATGGTCTCTTGCGCAAGATAACAACTAATCGGGGCTCTTTTATTGGTTGTAGTAATTATCCAGATTGTAAACATACTGAACAGCTAGATTAAAAAAGGTGGGATAATAAATGAAAATTAGAGATCTGAGTCTACAGAAAAAATTAATGTCGTTATTTGCTGTTATGGGGATTTTGTTTATTGTAATTGCTGGAGTAATAGGCTATTACCAGATTAATCAATTAGAACAGGACACACTAGAAACTACTAATAGAAATCTTAAAACAGAATTGAATAATAGTTTACAAGCTAAAGAAAAAGTCTGGTTAACCAATTCACTGCAGATAGCAAATAACCCAATCATCCAAGAAGCTATGGCTAATCAGGATCGTCAGGCAGCAATTGATATTTTAAATCAATATAGTAGAACATTTAAAGAAAATACTGGTTTTAATAATGTTAATGTTCATTTGATAGATGACCAGTTAAATTCTTTTGTTAAATCTTGGGCTGCTAGTGATTTTGGGGAGAGTCTGAGTTATTCTGATGCCTATCAACAAGTTAAAGAGTCTCAAGAAGCTCAGGTAGTAACTGAGGAATCACCTAAAGGATTGAGGTTGAAAGGATTATTTCCTGTCTTTCACCAACAAAATTTTGTGGGAATCGTCAATTTTGAAGGTGGCCTTAATTCAATCAAAAGAACTTTAGAAAAAAATGATATTGATTTTCTTTATTTTTTGAAAAATGATTACTTATCTACTGCAACTGGATTAGATGATCAAGCTGAATTTGCTGATTATACTTTAAGCCAAAAAGATTTTAATCAAGAATTTTTAGAGAAAGTGACTACTAATTTAACGGCGGACGATTTGGCAACTGAATATTCAGTTGATGATGATTATTTAACTACTACTCAAAAGATAGAATCAGCTAGTGGTGAAGAGGTAGGGATCTATTTAGTAGGGCAATCAACTGATACTGTGATGGATTTAGTTAATGAGAGTAAAGATGTTGTCTACACTCTATATTTTGCTTTCTTTATTATTTTCATATTGCTGATTGTAGCTACTTATATATTTATAACTAAGAATATAAATAATCCGTTGATTTCATTAAAAAATAGTGTTACTAAATTTGCTGCTGGTAATTTAACTGAAAAGATTGACCTTGATCGAGGAGATGAAATTGGCTTATTAGGGACCAAACTAGAAGAAATGAGAGAAAATTTAAAGAGTTTAATAGTTAATATTGATAAAGAAACAGAAGAGTTATCAGCTTATAGTCAAGAATTATCCGCTTCTGCTGAAGAAGGTAATGCGACAATGGAATCCAATAATCGATATATTGAAGATATGTCAGCTAGCATTCAAGAGATTTCAGCAAGTACTGAAGAGGTGGCTAGTTTTGCTGAAGAATCTGATTCTAAAACAGAAGTAGGAAGTCAAAATATTGAACAGACACTGACTAGTATGGAGCAAATCAATAATTCAGTTGAGCAGGCAGTTAAGATTATTGAGGATTTAGATGAGACTTCCGAAGAGATTGGTTCGATTATTAAGTTGATTACGGATATTGCTGAGCAGACTAATTTGTTAGCGCTTAATGCAGCTATAGAAGCAGCTCGAGCTGGAGAAGCAGGACAAGGATTTGCAGTAGTAGCAGAAGAAATTCGTGAATTAGCTGAAAAGACTAATGGAGCGACTGATCAGATAGCTGATTTAATTGATCAAACACAAGATAAAGTAGGTAGTGGATTAACAGCTATTGAGCAGGTTAAAGATGAGGTAGAAGAAGGACAAGAAATAGTAGAAAAAACTGGAACAGTATTTGATGAAATCAAATCTGCTACCAATCAAACAGCCCAGCAGATTGATCAGACTGCTAATGCTAGTCAGGATTTAGCAGAGAAGAGTGATCAAGTTAGAGCTAGTGCAGGAGATATGGAAGATATGTCTGATGAGATTGCTACTTCTTCACAAGAGTTATCAGAAATGGCGCAGAACTTACAAGAATTAATTTCTAAGTTTAAAGTCTAGTAATTAAATTTTCAAATATTGAACTAAGTTGATAGAAAAGAAGGTGTAATAGATGGATAAATTCAAAAATCTTAGTATTCGAATGAAGATATTAATTGGAATTGGTTTAAATTTTTTAGTAATTATGGCTATGCTATTGGGGGTAGTTTTTTTTCAGTATAGTAATTTATCTTCTGATAGTAAGCAACTGTTAGAAGAAGAGCTCTTAAATCGTGAACAAGAAAAAGTTAAAGATTTAGTTGAGATTAGAGCTAAGATGATAAGCCAAATTCATTTAAAAAATAAAGATAAGTTGTCAACTACTCAATTAAAAAAATTAATAAGAGAATTGAATAACCAGGCAAATCTTGAGGGAAATTATTTTTATATATATAGTTTTGAGGGGGAGACGATTTCGTTACCTCCTACACCTGATTTAGAAGGGACTAATCGTTGGGATTTAGAGGTTGCTGGTCGTAATTTAGTTCAAGAAATGAGCCAGTTAGCTCAAGAAGGTGGTGGACAGATAAACTACCAATATACTAACCCTCAAACTGATGAATTAGAGACAAAATATGGTTATGTGCAACCAATTGAAGGAACTAACTTTTTTATTGGAACAGGAAGTTATCAATCAAATTTTAATTCTATCATGAATAAGATTAATAGCAAAATAACTGATATTAGAAATGAAACTCTTTATTTTCTGATTGCAGGTTTTTTATTAGTTATGCTGATTATATTTGAGGTTATTTATATAATTTCAAACTATATAAATGAGCATATTAATGAACTAATAACAGCTTTTAAGCAAGTGATTAATGGGCGACTTGATTTCAAATTAGAGCATGAAAATAATGATGAGTTTGGTAAATTGATTTCTGGTTTTAATTATATGATAGAACGGATTAGTAATTTAACTTATAGTGACCCCTTAACTGGGTTGCCTAATATGAACTTTTTAGAGAATAGTCTTAGTTCTGATTTAGAAAAGATAGGAGCCGAGGAACATCTATATTTATTTACTTTAGGAATTAGTAATTTTAGTTTGATTAATAGTAATTATGGTTATCATTTAGGCAATGAATTATTAGAGCAGATGTTTTTACGGTTGGATGAGATTATTGACCAAGATACTACTATTGCTCGCAAGAGTGATGAATTTATATTTTATTTTAGATCAAGAATTGAAGAAGATGAAGTATTAGATTTAGGGTTAGAAATATTAGAACATCTAGCTACTCCTTATAATTTCGATAATAAACTAGTTTATGCTGAACCTAAATTAGGGATTGCTGAAGCTAAAAGAGGTGTTACAGATTGTGATGGTTTAATTAAGAAATCGGAGTTGGCTTTACATTTTACTGAGCATGAGACGACAGATTTATTATTGTATAATCCGCAGATGAAAGGTGAATTAGCCGATCGAATGAATTTGGAGTCTAAATTGCGAAATGCTTTGGATAATCAAGAGTTTTTACTCCATTATCAACCTCTAGTAGATACTAAAGAAGATAATATTTTAGGAGTTGAAGCTCTAATTCGCTGGGATCATCCCCAAGAAGGAATGATTTCTCCTGGTGATTTCATTCCGATTGCTGAAGATACGGGCATGATCGTTGATCTCGGTAATTGGGTCTTAGAGGAGGCTTGTCAACAATTAAAAGCTTGGCAAGAACTAGGTTATGATGATTTAGTTATGTCGGTTAATATTGCTCCTCAGCAGTTTCAACAGACTGATTTTGTCCAGCAATTGCGAGTGGTTTTAGAGGAAACGGGAATCGAACCTCATCACTTGGAATTGGAAATAACTGAACGGACAGTAATTGAAAATGTAGAGTATACAATTGAATTATTAAATCAGTTGAAAGAAATTGGAGTTAAGATTGCTATTGATGATTTTGGGACTGGATATTCTTCTTTAGAGTACTTAAATGAGTTTGCTTTAGATACATTGAAGATTGATCGGGCTTTTGTTCATAATAAAAAGAATGAGGCATTAGTTAAAACAATTATTATGATTAGCGATAATTTAGGCCTATCTGTAATTGCTGAGGGAGTAGAAACAAGGGAAGAATTAGACTTTTTAGTAGAAAATGAATGTTATGTTTATCAGGGTTATTTATATAGTAGACCAATTGGTGCTGCGGAAATAATAGATTTATTAGAAGAAAATTAAATAGTTGTTAATCCAATTTATGTGTAAGTTAAATTGAAAAGGAGGAATTTAAATGATTAAGGATTTTTTATCAGGTTTAGTGGGAAAAGGGGTAGAAGAAGTTACTCCTCAAGAAGTAGAAGAAAATGATGTTACAGTGATTGATTGTAGAAATAAAAATGATTATCAGCAGGGACATATTCCTGGTGCAATTAATATCCCTTATGGAGAGTTTAAAGAAGATCATCCTAATTTAGCGGATATAGACCAAGATGAAGAAGTTGTTGTTAATTGTGTAATGGGCGTCTCTAGCCAAAAGATTACTCGGTTATTAAATGAAGCGGGTTATGATAAGGCTAAGAGCATGAAAGGTGGTATTAAAGCCTGGGAAGGTGATTTAGAAAAATAGATTATAACCTCGGGTCTTTGGCCCGAGGTTATTTTTTTGTTTGGGAAAAAGGAAATTATTTGCTGGGGTAGAAGATATTAATTAAGGCCTGATAATTATTGGAACTGTGAGGAAGGACTAGTGATTTCAGATGAATATAGAAGAATTCTTGACTACGCCCCAAGAGATATTTAATGGACAACCAGCAATTGAGTTAGTTACAACTGATTCAGGACAGGCTAAGTTGGAGGAAGTCTTAGCGGAAATTGAATTATTTGCTAAATTAGATTACAATAATGAGCCTAGTATTATTGATAATTTAGTAGAAATAAGAGATAGATTGGGGTTAGAGCAGCCAACTAATATTTTTCAAGATAGAGTAGAAGAATTGTTAGTTCAAAATATGAGTGCTGATTTTTTTGAAGACTATATTAGTAAAGCTATACTTATGTGGCGAAATTATAAGGCTGAACAGGAAGTGATTCGGGGGCAGGATAGTAGTTGGGCAGCTGCTATAGAGTATTTGATTTGTCGTTTAAATTGTTGGGCTGGTACTCAAGAGCAGATAGGAATTAAATATGGTGTTTCTGTAGCAACAATCTCAAAAAAATATAGAAAACTTGCAGTGGAATTGGACTCTGATTTGAATTTGTCTATGTGGCGGGGAATAATTAGCCTTTTTACAAGTTAAAAAAGGAGAAAAAAAGATTATATGGAAAATATGTTTATAGATATAAAATTTAATTAAATGGAGTTGTACTAGTTAGGGGGCTAAAAATGAATTTTTCGGGAAATAATTCTAATGAGAATCAGCAACCATTTCTTGTTAATTATTTGAGTAGTATGTGGGATGATGTTTTAGATGAAAAGATAAGAACAGTTTTTTTTAATCTATCGGAGAAAAAAGCTAGTAGTAAAATTGATCAATATATTAGTAAATTTCGATCAGATGCTACAATTTTACGAACAAAATTGACAGGTAAAAATCATAGATTGCCTTATTATCCGATTTTAAATTTTATTAAAGAATATTTAGCAGAATTATCGGAATCTGAAATCGAAGAATATGTAGCAAAGACAGATATTTATCAATTACATAAATCTATTTTTATTAATTTTTTTAATGATGGGCTAACCAAGAGGGATGAGGAGTTAATTTTAGAAGAATTAGAATATGAGCAACAACAAATGTTAAATTCAATTCTAAGTCTTTTCTTTAAGCTAACGGAAGATAAAGGTCCGTTAATTGTAATTGTAGAGAATTTAGAACTAGCAAAAAAATCAACTTTGCGATTGTTTCAATTTCTATTAGAGCACAGTTGTGAATGTTCGGTTATGTTTATTTTTTCTCTTGATAAAAACTATCGTGCTATAATGCCTGATGATAAGAAAAAACAGTGGGATAGTTTTATCAAGATAATTGAGACTCAAAATATGATTATTAATTTAAATAATAGTTCACAAATAAATAATGATCTAGCAGATGATAACTTACAAAATAGTATCAAAATTGAAGAGTTAATTCAATTAAGTAATGATTGTTTAAACTTACTTGCTTTAGAAGAAGCAAAAGAATATCTGACTGAAGCTTATAATCGTTATCAAAGAGATAATTCTAATTTAAATCGGCAAGATTATATTAAATTACTTGATTTATTAGGAACTGTTTATAACTATTTAGGGGCTGATAATGATGCATTGCTTAATTATCAAGCTCTAGCAGATTATTTAAAGAAGAATGATAGAACAGATAAATTGGCTGATGTTTATCGCAAAATTGCTATAGTTCATTTTAAAAAATATAATTTAGAAACAGCTGAAAAATTAGTTAAAAGAGGATTAAGATTGGCTTTAGATGGAAAGAATGAACAGCAGTTAGTATTAATCTATTTTTTAATCTGTTTAATTCAAGAGCGGAGAAAGGAATATAGTGCTAAACAATGGCAAGATCTCTATAATAAAGCTGTTCCTTTGGCTAAAAAATTGGAAATGGATAATACGTTGGCTAGCTTTTATACTCATTTTCATTATATTTATTATATTGAAGTAGTAGAACAGAATAATCAAGAAGCTATGAAAAAAATTCAAGAGGCCAATAAAAAGGAAAGAATTACTGTTAAAAAAAATAATAATAATTTAATGGGTAATACTTATTATAAAGAAGTACTTAAAATTGCTGAGGAGTATAATAATAAATATCGTTTAGCTGCTGCTTATCAGTTGAAAGCAGTAATTTATAGTGGAGAAGGTAATCAAGAACAAGTATTAAACTATTATGAAAAAAGTAAGGATTTAAAAGAAGAATTAGATATCAAACGTGATCTGGCCTATGTTTATAATGGCTTAGGTTATCACTATTCGACTCGGGAAGATTATGAGCAAGCTTTTGAATATCATAATCAGGCCTTAAATTGTTTGCGAGAAGTTAAGGATTATCATGAAATAGCAATGACTTGCTTGAATCAGGGACTCAATCTATTTTTTGCTGAAGATTATCAACAGTCTATATTTTATATGAATGAATTATTAGAAATATTAAGAGTTTTACAATTAGATATAGTAATGTATCAGTCACAAGAGAAGATTTATTCTCTGTTAGGGATTAATTATTTAAAAACTGATAATTTAGCTAAAGCAGAAGAATGTATGTTAAAACTTAAATTTGAGGATACAGATAAAAGTAGCGGAGATATATTGGAACCATTTTTTATGGAACTGTTTAGCGGTTTATATTATAAAGAAAAAAATGATTACGAGCAGTCTAAGGATCATTTTAGAAAGGCATTATTGTTATTGAATGATATAGAATATTCAATTAAATATGTGTACCCAAGATTTTATTATGAATATGGATTGATGTTGAAAAAATTCAATCGAACAAAAGAAGCGAAAAAAATATTTAATAGAGGCTTAGAGTGTTGTGAAGAGTTAGGTTTTGATTTCCACAAAGATTTAATTCTAAATCAATTAGGGGAAAAATATACAGTTGATTATTTTGAATTTGAAGAAATTAAGTTTGATTTTGATTGGATAGCTGAATCTGCTGAATTAGAAGAGACTTTAAATAAATTTCATGATCAGATTAATCGAGTTAAATTTTTAAATAAGGTACAGAATGTTTTGGTCGAACATATTGAAAAAGAAACAATGATTGATAAAATAATTGAGTTGATAGAATATAATTTTTTGGTGGAAAATAGTTATTTGTATTTAGAGGAAAAAGGAGACTGGGTTAATTATTCTAAAACAGAAGATTTATTTTCGTCTCAATTTGAATTAGAAGAGTTTATGAAACTAATCTTAACTAGAGGAGAAGAATTAATTACTAGTAACCAAGAAGAATCTGCTATTAGAGAACAGTTAGGTGATTTTAATTCTGTTATATTGATACCTTTGCAAAGTCAAAATGAGGTTAGGGGTTGTTTATTCTGTTCTACGGCAAGTGG
>JBNJDB010000022.1:0-17263 GCA_051744465.1 Bacillota bacterium
CTATTATCTTTCTGAGCCAGTTTATCTAAATGAGCATAGGTTGTAGATGATAGATTTATTAGATGGTCAGAATTCATTTTATCCCCCTATCTTTATTATTAACAAAAGGATCAATATAATACTAGTCTCTTTTAATTTCTTCTTCTTTAATTTTAGTACCATCTACTGTATAAAATAAAACTCTATTTACATTTTCTACTTCTGAAGCTGATAGTCGAACTAAATCATAAGGATGTGTGATTGCTTGAGTTACAATCTGGTCAGGCTTAGGAGCAACTGCTTTTAAAGTAACAATTAAAGTTTGCTCAGTTTTTCTAATCTCTCTAATCTGAATAGCATAACCACCTGTAGAACGTTGGCCCAAAGTAATATAAACTGCTAAACCATCATTTAAAGATAAACCATCTAAATTTCTTAATTTATTTTTCTGTTCTTCAATATTATTAGCAGTAATAGTAATAAATTTACTAGTTTCTAAATAATCCTTATCCTCTTCAACTCCCTTTAATTCTTGCGAAGATCTATAAATCAACTTTCCCTTATTTTCCAATTCCGAATTACAAGCAATAACAGAAAAAGATATAATTATAACCAAAACGACAAGCATAAATTTAATTTTCATCTGTTTCCTCCTCTCAATATATTAAAGACACCATTACCATTATAATGTAAATCAATCTCACCTTCAATCATTTTTATTGCAAATACAATAAAATTAAACTGCTCCCATATGAGAGCAGTTTAAAAATTATAAATTAGTTTCTAATATTGTTTCAGCTCTTTTATCCTCATCTGGTAATAAGACACCAGATATATGTTCAGAACTTAATGGAGATGAAATTATTTTATACCGAGCACATGCTTCATAATTATTTTCACAGTATTCTTCTTTATAAACAGAACAACTTCGCAATGCAGGACAATGATTTGCTCGAGATTTACCTGAAGCTGTTTTTATTTTATCTGGTTTTTGAAAAGCACTCTCTTCTGCGTTTTCTACACGGTTTACCTCCGGAATATTAAGTTCAATATTAGATCTTTGCGGTGCTTGCTCTTCTTCTTCTTCAATTTCGCTCTCTGGTAAAGAACTTAACTCTAACTCATTTTCATCTTTAATATCAGAATATAGTTTAGCACCAATTCCTTTAACATTTTTCAAATCCTTTAATTTTTTAAACTGACCTTCATTTTCTCGATACTCCATAATTCTCTCTGCTAATACTGGACCGACATTCTCTAATGCTGTTAATTCTTTCTGATCAGCCTCATTAATATTTAAAACTGCCATAATATAATTAGCCTCCTCAGCTAAAATAATTGCTAGTAAAACTATCAATCTGTCAAGATTCACTTAATATCATTATATAACAAATAATAAGAAAATCAAAGATTAAATGAAAACTTTTCTAAATTTCATCCCGGAAAATATATTGATTATGGAACTTTAATAGCTGGTGGTCTGGATACAACGTAGTAGCCTCAGGTAATTTGATTTGTTGTTGATCATACTTATAATAATCACTTGTTGCTAATTCATCTGCTACAATTACTTTATAATTGGGATTAATAGTTATTAAACCATCATCAAATAATTTATGCAAATCACTACGTAATAAAATTCCATTTTTAATATTATTCTTATTTTCATTAATATGAGGATTAATATGTACAGCATCTAATATTGTTAGGCAAGTCTCACCACTAATTGATCCCTGTTGATTATAAAATTTAACCAAGCTCTGTCTAAATTTAGACTCCCCTTTAACTTGTGTCGAATCTTCAAATTCATAATTTTCTTTACTACTAAATGAAGTAAAAGAAAATCCTACTTGCGTATAATCACTAGCAAAATTTATTTGCTCTATCTGAGAATAATATTTAAGCTTACTTATTTCATTAGAAAATGACAAATTATAGTCTGTTGGATGAAAATAATCTTCCATCTCTAAAAAAACAGGATCTTCTAATACTAAACAGCCAATTTCAGTTGTAAAATCCGGTTCACTTTTACCAGTTGCTTTTACTCCTAATTCATACAAACTACTAACACCATTACCCCGTCCAAACTTTTGCCAAGCTTCTTTAATTGTTAAATTCTGATAATAAACAAAATTAGCATAGCCACCGATTTTTCTAATCGGAGCTTTAATTAAAAAATAGAATTTATCACCTTCATTTATTCGACGAGGATTCCAGGGGGTATCAGTCCAAAAATTGATTGCTGGAAAATTTAACCGCTGCTTTAAAAATTGAAACCAATCTATATCTGTTGGTGCAATTGCAATCATCTTCTTCCTCCTTTAAAAATTATAACCACTAAACTGTTTCAAGTATATCAAACCAGACTATTTGATTCAACAACTAGGCCCAACTAAACTTAATTTAGTTACTATCAACACTAGTTTTCTATTCAATATCTTGATTTATCGAAAAACTAGCAATTTTTTCTTCTTTATTTCCGTTAATAGCATGTAATTCAACCCAATTAGTGCCCGATAAACCTATCTTAGTAGTTCTATTATATCCTTGGATTGTTAATTTATCTATCCAATCAGCACTACTCCAATTGTTTTTCTCACTATGATTAATAATTTCACTATAAATCCTAAATTTATGGCTGTCCGCTCGTTTATAAATCTCTAATTTAAGTTTATCAGCTTTTCTTAATAAATCTTCCTCTAATTGGAAACTATAGATTAAATCATCTATTTCATTAATTATTGCAGTTAATACATCATTATCTTCAGTTATTGCAGTATGACTAGATTTTTTTATTATTCCCCGCTGTTGTTTATCAAATAATGAACTATTTGTGGCCACTAAGCCATCATTTCTAACCCCATTATAACTTTTATTTATTAAATCATAAATAAATTTAACATTATCATCTGTAGCTATATCAGCCCCAATTAAGCGATACTTTCCAGAATTATGATGATTACTAAACTTTTTATTTAATTCTTGCAAGAAAGGATTGCCTCTTAGACCTGTTTGCTGCTCAACTAAGTCATTGCTAAATCCAGTATCATGATAAAAAGTTTCCGTAGCAAATGTATCTTTCAGCCCCGGAAAATCTAAATCAAATGAATTATCAGCAACATTATCAACAACAGCCTGTAAATATTTTGACTGAGTCCAATTATAAACTAAACTAGCCGGTACCCCTTGATGCGGAGTAGCAATAGTAATTAACCGTTGCACTTGTCTAGCTCCACCATGATTTTCAATATAAGAACGAGCCAAAATTCCTCCCATACTATGAGCAATTATAATTAAATCATCACGGTTTTTTAAGGCCTCAGTATTAGCAATAGCTTCCTTTAATAATTCACCATTTTTATCTAAGTTATTTACTTTAGTAGGCCAAGTACAACCATAAATTTTAATATCATTCAAAGTTAAACTTTTAGTTTGAGCAATTCTATTAACTAATTTACCAAAAGTCAATTTAATTGCTCGTTCGTAATCTGTTTCAGTAAGTGCCTGTGTCTGGAAACCATGAATTAAAATTACAGGAGCCCCATGCTTACCCCAAGCAGAATCAACTGGCGATAAATAGTTTGGTTGATAATACTCTTGCCATTCCTTTAACTGCACGCCAGTTAATACTTCGTCTTTTACCGCAAATAAATCTACTTGCAATCTAGACTGTTGTTCTTGATAATCAGTCACTTTATCAAAGCTATTATCAGTAAATATATGATTCTTGTTTTCAGTATCCTGGCTAAAATCAACTACCAGACCTCTACTATTATTTAAATCAAATTGCTGATAACCACTTCCGACTGCTAAATACCTATCTTGATCACTATTTTCATCTACAATTATCTGTTCCAAACCACCCTCAGCCAAGTTTTTAAAAATCTTTTCTTCTAATAAATTACCATTCTGGTCAATAATTACTGCATAAGGATAATCAATAGCTCCTGCACCTTCTACCCGTCCAATTGATTGTTGTCCTGAAGTTAAAAAATCACCCGAACTTGTTTCGATAATATCATTATAAGTTGCAGTAAAACCTGGTATTGTCTTGGCCCAAATTTCATCTCCAGAGGCACTAAATTTTGTAAGGTAACCATCATCACCTATTAACATTATATCCTGCTCAGCCGTCTCTCTAACAGCTAAAAAACGGTCTCCCCAATCAGCTGACCGACTGCTAGAAGTCATCCACTTTTTAACACCATTCTTGGTAGTACGCACCACCAACGCTCTAGAATCAAACTGCCAATTTTTATTATTATTAATTTCTCCTGCTAAAATCAAATCACCATTAGTAGCTTTTGTAACAGCATTAATACTACCAATTCCAGAATTGGAAAAAAGCCGAGACCAATTTTTATCTCCATCAGCATTAATTTCTGTTAGCCAAGCATCATCATTCTTACTACCTGCGATAACAAATCTATCAGTACTAACTTTTGCAATTGAATTAATTTTAGCTGAATAACCTTTAATACACTTAAACTGACCATGCTGATCAAATTTAACAACAATATCAGATCCAATCGCAATAAATTGCTTATTTTTTAGCTGAATTACATCTTTAAGCGGATTAACAACAGAATAATCCCATTCCTGCTCTAAATCTTGGTTCAGTTTTAGAATAACCCCCTCGTTATTCCGCTGTCTACCAACTATAATATAGCCATTCTCTACAGCAGTAACTCCTGTAAAACTTAAATCTTTAGACCCCCAACTATAATTATTCTTATATATTCTTTGCACAGACTGCAAATTAGAACTAGCAGATGATTGATCTCCACTGACCACTCTTGGATAAAAAATAATAGTAATTAGCAAACCAATTAAACAAAGCAACTTTTTATTTTCCATCTCTCATCCCGCCTTTTTGTAATATACCCACCAAATTTTTTCATAAACCTAGTAATAATCTATTATATATTTAATTACATCTCTAAACATAACTACTATTAACTCTTCACTTTTTTACCATAATATGTTATTATATGATTGTTATTCCATTTATTGAGAAAAACAACACTTTGAGAAAGGAGGCTCAATGTGAATAATTATAAAGATTTTAAATTAATTAGGTATAGTGATGAAGAATTAGTCTTTTCTAGTAAAAAAGATTTCAAGCAAGCTTTGCAAGAGTTCAAAAGTGAAAATGATATTATAGCCAGTTTTGAATCAGATGGCAAATTAAAAACAATATTAATTTCTTCAGAAATCATAACTAAATATAGAAATGACGAAATTAATATTTATGCCGAAGAAAAAATAACTTAATTAATGGTTTTCTTTTAATATTAAAACAACTGGAGGTTGATAATAATGTTAACTTGGTTGATAAGTGGTATCTGTTTATTGTTTATTATTTTAATTACTAGCGTTTATAAAATTGTCCCCGCCGGAGAAGCACATTTAGTTATCACTCCTGGCAAACGTATAGTCTGTGCTTCAGATGAAAAGTTAAGAAGAAACAGTGGGAAAAGTTGGTACTTTTACATACCATCCTGGATCCCTCTAATTGGTAGAGCAGTAAGACAAATGGACGTTACAATCAAAGAATTAGTAATTAAAGACCAAGAAACTTATGAAAAAGATCAAGCACGATATTTGGTTAACTCATCTACTAAATATAGAATTGATGATGTTTCAAAAGCTGGTGAAACTTTTATTACTGATCAAGATTTACGAGAACAGCTGAAAGAAATTATTCGGTCAGCTATTAGAGCCGTAACAGTAAAATATAGCGTTACAGATGTTAGAGCTAATAAAAAAAGAATGTCAGAAGAAGTTGAAGAAGAGATTCGCGATGACTTACATGAATGGGGCTTGAAATTAGTTAGTTTTGCTCTAGTTGATTTTCAAGATACTCCAGATTCTAAAGTAATTTCTAATATTTCTAGAAGACGTGAAGTACAAATTGAATCAGAAACAAGAATTGATAACGCTAATCGTAAAAAAGAAGCTAGGGTTAAAGAAGCTGAATCAGACCAAGCTGCTACTGACAGAGAAATAGAACGTGATGAAGCCATTTCCAAAAGAGAAAAGGCAAAAGAAATAACAATTGCTAAAGAAGATCAAAATGTTGCTACTGAGAAAATGAAAGTTAAAAAAGTAAATGAAGTTGAACAGGAAAAAATTGATAAAGAACAAGCAGTTATTAAGGCAGAAGCCGATAAAGAAAAAAGAATCATCGATGCCCAAGCCGATAAAGAACAAAAAGAAATAAATGCTACTGCATATAAAAAAGAACAGCAACTGCAAGGTGAAGGTAACGCTGAAAAAATTAAAATCGAAGCAAAAGCAGAAGCTGCTGCTACTGAAAAACAAGGCTTAGCAGAAGCTAAAGTAGAAGAAGAAAAAGCAAAAGCATTTAATCAATATACTGATAATGCTATTAAAGCATTGACTGCCGAAGATATTGTTAATAAAGAAAAAGAAATTGGAATTTCTCTAGCTCAATCATTACAAGAATCTGATATGAAGTTTATTAATGCGGGAGAAACAAACAATTTACTTGACTTATTAGGTACTGCCTCCGGTGGTGCTAACCTTGGAGCTATGGTAGATAGTCTAGAAAAAAGCTCAGATATAGATTTAGGTAATTTAGCTAGCGAACTATTATCATCTAAGGCTAAACAACAATCACAATCTAATAATTAATAATTACCCTTATTATTAATTATTGAGAATTGATATTTGATTTTTACAGCAAATATCAATTCTCAATTTTTAGTTTATTAACTGAATTTTAAATAAGCTTTCTAAACCGGTTTCTTTAATTAAATTATAAATAAAACTATTTTTGTTTACCAAAATAACTCTTGATTCAACTTTAACCTCATTAGTAGCACAAATAAGTGTTTTAAATCCCTCCGCAGAAATATAATCTAAGCCGTCCACTAAGAAAACTAACTTCTTAATAGAACCAGTTAATGAGTTACGTAAATAATCTAATAAATGAAGAGCATTAGTAGAATCTAAATCTCCAGTTAATAATATTCTAACAATTCCATCTTCCTCTATCAAACTATATCTCAAATTAGATTTCATAGTCTTAGTCCTCCCATAAATATAATTAATACAATTTTCTTAATAATTTAAAATGAGAGATATAATCATTTATTTAGAACTACTTCCATTAAATTTTAAGATTAGCATTGTTAAATCATCAGATTGAGGATTTTCTGTAATAAATTTACTAATATCTTCTTTAATATTATTTTCTATTTCGGCAACCTGTTTATTTTTTATTTTAGTTAAAATCGTTTGTAAACGATTTGATGAATACTGTTCTTGTTCACCATTCATAGCTTCTGTGACACCATCTGTATACAAAAATAATATATCGTCTCTATCCAAAAACATACTCTGTTTTTGATATTTATAATTCTCTGTAATTCCTAAAATAAAATTGCTTTTAACATCTAAATAATTACACTCATTATCGCCACAAATCAAAGGAGCATTATGACCAGCATTAATAAAATCTAGCTTGCCTGTTTTAACATCTAAAATTCCTATAAATGCTGTTACAAATAATAATTCTTCATTTTCCCGACATAAAGCATTATTGACATAATAAATTATTTCCTCTAAAGAGATATCCTTTAAAGCCTCAGTTTTAATTAACTTCTTAGCGATAGCCATAAATAAAGCAGCAGGAACACCTTTCCCCGAAGCATCACCAATCACAATACATAATTTATCTTCAGTAATAAAGAAAAAATCATACAAATCACCACCAACTTGCCGCGCTGGAGTCATACTAGCAAAAATATCAATCTCTTCTCGGCTAGGAAACGGAGGAAAAGTTTTTGGCAGCATATCAGACTGGATTTTAGTAGCTATATCCAATTCACTTTCAATTCTATTTTTAGCCGCAGTAGTTTCTTTTAACTTCTTAAGTCCCTGATAAGAACGCAAAGCAGTAATTACTGTAGTATACATTCGTTTAGATGTTAATTCAGTTTTTTCTTTATAATCATTAATATCATAATCTCTAATTACTTCCTTTTCAGGCGCTTCGCCTGGTTGTCCAGTTCTTAAAACAATCCGGACTAATTCATTCTTTAGCTCTTCTCTAATATATTTTACTAGTTTTAATCCAGAATCATCTTCTTCCATTACTACATCTAATAAAATAACTGCTATATCTGAATTATTAGCCAATATTTCTTTAGCTTCAGCAGCTGAATAAGCACGCAAAAAATCTATTTTACGATTTTCATAAATAAAATCATCTAAAACCATTTCTGTTACTTGATGAACTTCTTCTTGATCATCAACAACTAATATTTTCCAAGAATCTAATTCAACTAACTCTTCTTCAGGGTCAGAAGTAGCAAACTTTACATCTTCAGTCTGCTTTTTTTTAAATAATGATTCAGACTGAGTATTATCATCTTGCTGGTCAAAATCAAATACAATCTCTTTATTTTTCATTAATAATCACCTTCTGAAATTCAATTAATAAATTTCATTAAAGTTAGTATATTTTTACCTCGATTTCTTTTATACTTCATTTCATCAACTATCTTTTTTACCAAATAAATCCCAAAACCACCAATATCACAATCTTCTAAACAATTACATAAGTCAGGTTTCCTAAATTCAGTTGGATCAAAAGGAATTCCTTTATCTACTATTTTAATAACTACTTTCTCTTCTTTAATAATTCTATAATTTATTTTCACTTGACCTGGTTCATCAGGATAACCATATTCAATAATATTGACTAATATTTCTTCACAAACTAGTCTAATTCTCTTTAAACATGCCTCATCGTCAAGACCAAAATCACTTACACCAGTTATAACAAATTCTATCATTTCATCTAAATTATCCATAGTAGCTGGTACTTTTATGCTGGGCAATTTAATCATTCCTTTAATAATCTTATTTAGCTACTAATAAGATAATTGATCTAGGGCCCACCAAAACTTCATTCTGTTTATCAACTTCTGGTTGATTGCCAGGAGACCAAGTATCTTCTGGATGCTCAATCCCAGTATTAACTGCTACATGCCATTTTTTATTGAGAGGTAAATTAGGTAACTCAAAACCATGCATTTCCCAGTGCATATTAATAGCAGCAAAAATATATTGATCATTTTCAGTATCATATTTATGAGCAGGTCCAGCAAATAAAGCAGCTATAGTAAGTGTCGATGCTGTTGGATCAAAATCCCACATTTCTAAACCATGCCAAGATATTTCTGGATAGCCTGTTTGATTATAATCAGTATCAAAACTATCAGCTCGTAGAATCGGATGATTCTTTCTAAAAGAAATCATGTGTTGGAAAAAATTAAAAATATCATCATTTTCTTCTAGAAAGTCCCAATCAAGCCAAGAGATTTCATTATCTTGACAATAAGCATTATTGTTACCAAATTGAGTATTAGCAAATTCATCTCCCGATAAAATCATAGGAATTCCACGACTAATTAATAAAATAGTTATTGCATTTTTTATTTGCTTAGTTCGTAATTTTTTTATTTCTGGATCATCAGTTGGACCTTCTTCCCCACAGTTCCAGCTGATATTATTATTACTTCCATCACAATTGTTTTCTCCATTAGCTTTATTATGCTTGTTATTATATGAAACTAAATCCTTCAAAGTAAATCCATCATGACAAGTAATAAAATTTACAGAAGCAGTTGGACCACGATCACCATAAATATCAGGAGATCCTTCAATGCGCTGTACAATTTCACCAGCTACATCACCATTTCCTTTAATAAATTCTCGAATACAATCTCTATATTCACCATTCCATTCAGCCCATCTACCCCATGAAGGAAATGACCCCACCTGATATAATCCTCCAGCATCCCAAGCTTCAGCAATTAATTTACATTTTCCCAAAATCGGATCATGAGCCAGACTTTCTATAATTGGTGGATTAGAAATTGGGGCTCCTTGTTGATCGCGAGATAAAATAGAAGCTAAATCAAATCTAAATCCATCAATGTGATACTCAGAAGCCCAATAACGCAAACAATCAAGAATCATATTTCTAACTACGGGATGATTACAATTTAAAGTATTACCACAACCACTAAAGTTATAATAATAACCATCCGGTGTTAAAAGATAATACGTTTTATTATCAATTCCTTTATAAGAAATATATGGCCCTCGTTCATTTCCTTCTGCAGTATGATTGAAAACTACATCTAAAATAACTTCAATCCCATTATTATGCAACTCTTTAATTAGGTTTTTTAATTCATCAACTTCCATACCATATTTACCAGTGGCAGCATAACCAGTCTTAGGTGCAAAAAAACCTACACCACTATACCCCCAATAATTTAGCAATTGTTCCCCAGTTTCAGGTGAAATACGCGAGTGCTCAAATTCATCAAATTCAAAAATAGGGAGCAATTCAATACAATTAACTCCTAGTTCTTTCAAATATGGTATTTTCTCTCTAATTGCAGCAAAAGTCCCCGGATGTTTCACATCAGAGGAAGGATGACGAGTAAATCCTCGCACATGAGCCTCATAAATTATTAAATCTTCCATATCTTTTTCTAAAGGAGTTTCCCCTTGCCAATCAAAATCATCACTCACAATTTGAGATCGATGTTGAAAGGGATCATCATAATCTGGTTCTTCACCCCAAATTTCTCGACCACCAATTGCTTTAGCATAGGGATCGAGTAAAATTTTACTCTTATCAAACAAATGACCTTCATCTGGATCATAAGGACCATCCATCCGATACCCATACTCAATATTCTCATAATCTAAATCAAATACAACCATTGTAAAAACATCACCAATTCTAAACTCATCCGGAAAAGGAATAACTGCATATGGTTCCTTAGCACCTTTTTCAAATAAAACTAATTCACACGAAGTAGCATGTTTAGAATAAATCGAAAAATTAACTCCATCACCAGGAACTAATGTAGCACCAAAAGGTAATGGATGTCCCCGACGCAATTTCAAGCCCTGATAATGATGCGTTGGATAATTATCTATACGTTCCATAGTTATCTTCCTTTCTAGAGACTATTAATAGCTTGATCAACAGTTTCATAGCTAGTCAGCATATGATCAAAACCAGTTATCTCCATAACATCTTTTACTTCATCTACAAGACCTGCTAATACTCCTTTTCCTCCAACAGCTTTAACTTTTTTAGCTATAATTAGCAACAGTCTAAGTCCAGCACTTGAAACATATTCACATTTACTCATATCAATTACCAATTTACTATTATTATCAATATGTGCCATTATTTCTTCTCTAACCTTCGTAGCAGAGTTCCCATCTAAATCTCCAATTAACTCAATAATCTTAATTTTATTTTTTGTTTTAAAATTAGTTTCCATATCTTATCACCTACAATCTAAATGATCATAACTCATTAAGAATTAATTCAAATAAAAAGTAATTATTATATTAAAAAAGATTCATATAGAACCCCTTCCAAAGTTAATCTGACTACCACTTTGTTTATTATATATTTTTTTAACCGAGATGTAAAGCTACTATTCGACATGTTCTAACATACTCCAATCTAAATCAACTGATAAAAAATAAATCTGCTCCGGTACCCTTCAAAACTTATAATGAAAGTTAATATCAAACCAGTTACTACTGCAATAACTAAACTAGTTAGCGTTCTGACAATATAGTAGTTAGCAGACTCTCTATCAGTAAAATTACTAAAAAAAACTACCGATTTAGCCAAAAATATAATAGCTACCGCAACAAAATTATTACTTAAAATAAAAGTTAAAAATAAAAACCGTTCTAATTTTCCAATTATTTCTTCTACATTAAAAAATTTATTTTTTCCAATATCATACTCTAAATCATCTAATGTTTTTTTAACAATAAAAGACGCTGGCCGCCAAATTAAGATATAAACTATAATAACTAATATAGTAATATAGTAATCTTGATTAGTCAAATTTAATCTTGCCGACCACATCTGATTATCTATGACTATAATCTTTAATAACGGATAACTAGCTATGATTACTGCTAAATGAATCAGCTGGTCAATAAGAAATAGTCTAACTCCAGTTAGTAATGGGTGATTAATAGTTTTTAATTTAGTTTTATAACCATCAATAATAAAATGAATTATATATATCAAAATCTCAATACCCACTAGCCACCAGGAAAGATACTGCAGGGTTAAAATAATTGAAATTAGCAATCCATAACTACAATGTTGAATTAACAACTTAGCGTCTTCCCCTTTCTGATAAGCAATTTTACGACTTTGAAAGACAAAATCAGTTAGTAGATGAGCTAACACTAATAAAGCAACAACTATCTTAGCAGACATAGTTTTCCTCCTATCTATTTAACTATTCTTTTTTAAACTAAAATTAGTAACTTGACTCTTAGCAAGACTTCTAATCTATGGAACAATTAATTAATAATACTATTATATCAAATACTATATTCTTTAACAAAAATAATTAAAACTCAGTTGAATACAACACAACTGAGTTTTAATAAGTTACTGCTATATTTGTCTTTTTTGGCACTGTTTAGCTAAAAAAATATCTGATCTCCGACTTGTATGTTGTAAATTGTTATTTAATACGGGCCAAGAAGTAGTAGCTAAGCCACCATTTTGATCACTAATAGCATACAATTCTTGACCGCTTCCCACATAAATTGTGCCATCTAAATCTATAACAGGATCACTCAAAAAACCACCTGTATCTAAATTTTTCACTTCTTCACCTTGCTTATTAATCACATATAATTTATCACTAGCTATATAAATCAGACCATCTTCTGCTAAAACTGGAGATGTCAATATATCTCCAGCAGTTGCAAAAGTCCATTCCAATTGCCCATTTCTATCAACTGCATATAACTCTTCACCAGAACCGAAATAAATAGTTTCATCTTCCCCCACAACAATATTAGAAGTTACCCAATCCTCCGGAGAAAAATCCCATTTTTTAGTACCATTAGAATTAATAGCATGTAGCTGTGCACTACCAATATAAATTATACCTTCTTGCCCAATTGCTGCGCCAGACCAAAAGCTTCCACTACTAAGCTGATACTCCCATTTGATAGTTCCCTCCTCTGTCACTGCATATAATTTAGAATCATTATCACTTTTAAAATAAATCATTTCATTATTCCCAATTACTGGACTAGTTGTAATTGAATTCCCTGAGCTAGATCTTACTCCCCATTGACGATAGCCAGCCGGACTAATAGCATATAACTTCATCCCCGACAAATAAATAGTACCGTCCTTTCCTATAGTCGGACTATCATTCCCATTTGAACCTATACTAAGTGACCATCTTTGATTCCCTAGCGGTGTAATTGATTGTAGTTCATAATCATTAATTTTATGTACTTTTACATATAAATTACCATCGATTCCAACTGTAGGTTCAGATTTTATTGTTCCTCCAGTATCAAATTCCCAGTTTTTATTACCCTGGGCATCAATTGCATAAATAATTCCTTTATTATCAGTACAATAAATAGTTCCTTCTCTATCAATTGCTACTCCAGATTCAATTTGACCTTTTACTCTAAACTTCCATTTAATTAACATAATTTCACCCCACTAGTAAAACTTAAATAATTACCTTGTTTATATTATACCATTAATTTACAATTATTCAAATTAAATATAGTTCTTTTTGTAAATTATTTCCTTCTAACTAAAAAAAGACGACCATAATGGTCGTCTTTTTTTAATAAGTATTTAATTTTATATAACTAAAGCAACTAACCGGCATTGCTATCTTTTGCTCCAACATTTCAGCATCAACTTCCATTGTTCCCTTAGCTTTAAAATTTAATTCACCACTCTGGATCCAATTCGTTTGTTTATCAACAATTATCTTTCCTTCTTGTTGACCAGAGAGATTATAAGCTACTTGTTGACCTGTTTGGTGGGGTAAAGTTAAATCCTTAATCTTGATTGGAGATTCTAAGGTAATTACTTTTTCTTGGTCATTCACATTCTTTAACTTATAATTATTTGTTATTGTAGTAGCAAATGGGTCAGTTAAACGAAAATCACTCTGCCAAGTCACTCCTAGTTCTACTTTTTCGTCTGCAATATAAGTAAAGGTATTCTCTAATAACTGTTTCATAAACTTCTGATCAAAAAAGTTTTCAATTCCAGATCCAGTAGTTAAATTTTCCTTCTCTTGCTGCCGCTTCACTTCGGCTTGCCACTTATTCATAATTTTTTGATAGCCATCAAGGGCCAATAATTCACCTTGTGGAGATAGTTTCATAGTAAATTCTTCATTCTCAATACTTGCAGCAGCCTGCTTTGTAGTCCTATTAAATTTTTTCTTGAATTGACTTTCTTCAATTCCACCAAAATTACCACCTAATTTAATTAACTTGAATTCTAAATCATCATAGGTCACCGCTAGCAGATAATTATTCTGCTGATCAATTTCACGCACCCGATAATTATTTTTGCTAATAAATTTTTGTTTAATTGTCATCTTGTTGCCAAAAAAATCTTGCTGAATTTGCTGAATAGCTTCCGTTTTCAATCGATAATCTTCTCCTTGCTCCAAATTCAATTTCAAATTATGTTTTGTTGCCCCAAAGCCAATTGAAGAGCTAACTAATAAAATTAATACTAAACAACTACTAACTATGATTTTTTTATCTACCATAGAACCACTCCTTCATTTATAATTTTATCTAGCAGACTATAAAATGTCAATCTTATTTGAAATTATTAACAAAAAAATAAGAACTTAAGCCCGCCAAGGCCTAAGTTCTTATTATCTATAGTAGTTAATCATCAATTACATAGATACAGCTAATCTATCAGAGTTTAATTCTAATTGACAACCAGTATAGCAATCTTTATCTTTATCAATACCTACTGTCTTATGATAATTCAAATCATGATTATTAGCAGACATCTTATAATAATCAGACATCAAATCTACTTCGCCACCTTCGTTCCCTGTATAAAAGTCATGACTTGCACTCTTTTGAGCATAATAATTTTGTCTAAACATTGTAATTCCCCCTTATAATCTTATAATTTTTATAATTGTGTTCTCTTATCGGTAATTATTATTGTTAATAGTATTATAGCATGCTCTTTAAAAAAATACAAGTACTTTTTTGATTTTTTTAAATTAAAATATTATTCTATTTTAGCTTGAACATAAGACTGCTGCTGAGAATTAAAATTAATCTGATAAGCATTAATCAAGTCTAAGACTGTATTTCTACTCTGATTAACCTCATTGTTCAACGCCATATGAAAAGCTTTGGCTTGGCCGACAAGATAGACTCGCTCTTTGCCCCGGGTTAAACCAGTATACAACAGATTTCTATTGAGCATAATATAGTGAGAAGTAGATAAGATATAGACTACCACAGGATATTCTGAACCTTGCATTTTATGAGCCGAACAGCAATAAGCTAAAGTAGTATACTTGATGAAATCTCCTTTAGGGTAGTTGATAATTTTGCTTTCCAAACCATTATCTAATTTACAGACTACAACTTCTTCGGCATTTTTTTCTCCCTCACGGGATATTGCCGTATCCTCAGTAGCTCTCTCTTCTATTCGTAAAACTTCTAAAGTATCACCATTAACAATATCTAACTCTTTCATGTTCATAGTCTGCATAACCTTATCATGTTCTTTTATTTTTTTATACTCCGTTTCAATTAAATAATCATGAGGGTTAAATTCCTCTTGAATCAACTCATTAATAGCGTTGATTCCCACAATCCCATTATACTGGGGACTTATAATTTGTAAATCAGTAAAATCTACATTCTTCTCTTCTAACTCATCTTCAATCAATCTAGTAATATAGTCTAATACTTCTTCATTCTCTTTTTTAACTGATCTAATATCATCATAATTAATCTTTCCAGGGTTAATTCCTTCAGCAATTTGATTACAAACAGATGCTATATGACTATTACTATCTTGGCGCTTAATTTCATCAAGTTCTACAAACAATCCCTCGATAAAATCACTAGTAATCATATTAATTATATCTCTAAAAATATTACCAGGTTGGACAGGAGGGATTTGAGCCACATCTCCAATCAATACCAAAGTATGAGCAGAGTTTAGTCGTTTAAATAACATATGAGCTACAGAAGTAGACAACATACCCGCTTCATCAACCATAATCACATCATAATTATTAAATTCTAAATTGTAACAAGCACTATGGATAGTTTGCGCCTGCTTACCAGTTACTTCAATTACCCGTTTAGCCGCCTTACCAGTCGGGGCCAAGTTCAAGACTTTGTCTCCATTCTCGACAAACATATTAATAATTCCTTTAGATACAGTAGACTTTCCTGTTCCCGCCTTACCAGTCAAGACAACAAGCTTTTCCTTTAAACACTCTTCTAATATTTCTCGTTGCTGTAGAGCATAGTCAAATCCTTGCTCAGCTTGTTGTTCTGCAATTAATTGCTCAATTTTGGCTTCACTTAGACTAGTAGTAGTATCATTAGAATTAAGCTCCTTTAATTTATGGTGGATAGCAATCTCTTGATTATAACTTTTTGTGGTGGCCACACATAATTTCTTCCGTTTAGCTAATAGGCTAAAGTCTTCTTTGTTATCCGTATCTAAAGGCTCTAAATCATCCTCGGTAAATAGAATGAAATCTTTGCTAAATTCTTTAGTAACAACTTCATTCTCTTCTTTAACAGTATAAGTTATCTCTTCAAACTCATAATAAGCTACTAAAACCTGATTAAATGCCTGCTCTATCTCTAATTCAGTCTCAATAACATCAATTAATTCTTCTAATTTAAAGTAAGTATGTCCATCAGATTTAGCAGATAAATAATAAGTTAAAAAACTGTTAATCCGATAATTACTATCCTTTTCTAGTCCGATTTCTTGGGCTATTTCATCAGCTTTTTTAAAGCCAATCCCCCGTAGCTCAGTAATCAAATAAGGATTTTGTTGTAATAAATTAATTAATTCCTTACCATATTTCTCATACAACTTAAAGATCATATTTTCAGTAATATCATACTCAACCGCAAATCTAATTACTTCCTTGATCTTCATTTTTTCCTGAAAAGAGCTGATAATATTAGTAGCCCTTTTCTCCCCAATACCCGATATAGTAGTCAATCTATCTGGTTCTTCCCGTAAAACATCTAATGTATCAAGACCAAATTTATCAACGATCTTAGTAGCAAAATGTTTCCCAATCCCTTTAAAAAACTTAGAACTTAAAAAATGAATCAAGGCCTGTTTATCAGAGAATGGTAACTCCTTACTAGTAACTACATTAAAATTCAG
>JBNJDB010000023.1:0-17256 GCA_051744465.1 Bacillota bacterium
CGGAGTCCCTAAATTTTTCTTAAACTCAAGTAGCAAATGAGAAATCTTTATTTTACCGCGTACTTTATTTAATATATATTCTTCTAGTTCTGATTTATTCGTTTTAATATTATTTTCCATATTACTCAATTTAATTTCTTTTAATTTCAATTTCAATTTTTCTTCCTGAGTAACCCACTGAATATAATTACCAAATGATTCTTTCAACCTTTTTCTCAGCTTCTTTTCTGTTACTTCTAATAATTTAGTTACTAATTGATTATCAGAATCTATATCCTTAATAGCAAGTACTTTTTTCATTAAATCTAAGTGGTCAGTAATATTTTCCTTAGGTGTAATTATAGCTAAATTTCCTTTATATTTACGATCAGCATAAACTTGATTCTTTAAAAATGATTCTAACTCTTCTTGTTGTTCAAAGTATTCTACTAACGCTACATACTTTAACTTAACATCATCAGCAATCTCATCATACCCATAAATATGGTAATTGTCATCAAATAAATTTTCTTTACTATAATTAATCAAGCTTTCTTCTGCTTGTTCAGTACTAACTTTATCAAATTTAGATTCAACTAAACCTTCTAGGCAACTATACAGTTGTTCATGTTCACTAATTATTCTTTGTTCATTCTTTAATTCTTTTAGAGCTTGATAAAATTGTTCATCTTCTATAATCAATGGATATTTTCTATCTTTTTTATAGTAAGTTAATAATTCTTGACTAGTAATTCCTGCTAGTTCTTTTAAATGCTCAACTATATCATCTTTTATACTTTCTAAATCAGGTTTGATTGCCTCAACTAATTCAGCAGTACTTAATTTAGCTTCTAACTCTGTTGTTGCTAACGCCAACTGGTCTGCTCTAGCTTCCCAATGTAAATAATCACCAAAAGTGTCTTTTAATAATTGATTCAAATCTTCTTTTCTTTTCTCTAATATTCTACCAATCTGATTCTGCTCCCAATTGATTTTTTCTTGAGCTTGCTCAACACCCATTACTAACCGCATTTTAGCTACATACTTATCATCAAATACATCTTCTCGCGAACTATAAAGTACTATATTATTCTTATACTCCCGATCTTGATATAATTTTTGTTCTAAAACTTGCTGTAATTTATCTTTGTTCTGAAAACTACCTAACAATAATAAATATTTTACTTCCTCATCATCTGCTAACTGATCATAACCAAACACACTGTATTCTCCGTTAAATAGCTCATTTCTAATGTACAACACTAATCTTTGTTTAGCCTCTTTATTATCAACTTGTTGCACTGTACTTTTAATCAACGCACTTGTAGTACCATAGACTTGGTCATCTTCTTTACCACTAATTATTTTTTGATCTTTTATTAGCTCTTCTAGAGCCTGATAAAATTGTTTATCTTCTATAATCAATGGATAATCTCTAAATCTTCTATAATCTAAAAATAGTTCTTCACGCTCTATTCCTAGCTTCCTTTCTCGTAAATTAACCATTAAATGTTCTTTTAATTGACTAAAGTCCACTTCAAGTTGTTCTCTGATATTAACTAAGTCAATCTCTTGTTCTACTAACTTAATCCCATCTTCAGAACTAAACCATGCTTCATAATAACCAAATTTACCCTTTAATTTGTTGGTTAATTCTTCCTTTAAATCAGCTAATAATTTTACAGAACGATCACCAACTTCAGTTTGTTCTAATAAACTTCTCATAGTCATTATCTTTCTTGTACTATTCAAAATATCAGTAGTAAACAGATCAGCTTGAGATCGGATAATTATCTCGCTATTTTGGAACTCAAAACCTTTATAAATTTCTTGATTTAAAAATTCGACTAAATTTTCTTCCGGAGCGTCTAATAATAATACATATTCTAACTCTGGGCTATCTTCTAATTGATCATAACCATATATTTTAAAATCAGAATCAAATAGATTATCTCGAATGAAATAAGCTAGTTCCTGTTTAACTTCTTTTCCAGCAAAATTATCTACTTTTTCTTCGGCTACAACTAATGGATTCAAATATAATTTGTTATTCTCTTCTATAATAATCTTCTCTTCAGCCTCTAATTCATCTAAAATTTGGTGGAACTCTTGCTCATCTAGCATTACTAGATAATCTCTAAATTTCTTATAATGATCTAATAATTCTCCTTTAGTAATTCCTGCTAACTCTTTTAAACGCTCAACTATATCCTCTTTTATACTTTCTAAATCGGGTTTGATTGCCTCAACTAATTCAGCAGTACTTAATTTAGCTTCTAACTCTGTTGTTGCTAACGCCAACTGGTCTGCTCTAGCTTCCCAATGTAAATAATCACCAAAAGTGTCTTTTAATAATTGATTCAAATCTTCTTTTCTTTTCTCTAATATTCTACCAATCTGATTCTGCTCCCAATTGATTTTTTCTTGAGCTTGCTCAACACCCATTACTAACCGCATTTTAGCTACATACTTATCATCAAATACATCTTCTCGCGAACTATAAAGTACTATATTATTCTTATACTCCCGATCTTGATATAATTTTTGTTCTAAAACTTGCTGTAATTTATCTTTGTTCTGAAAACTACCTAACAATAATAAATATTTTACTTCCTCATCATCTGCTAACTGATCATAACCAAACACACTGTATTCTCCGTTAAATAACTCATTTCTAATATATAATACTAATCTTTGCTTAGCATCCTTATTATCTACTTGTTGCACTGTACTTTTAATCAAGGCACTTGTATTACCATAGACTTGAGTTTCTCCTTCACCACTAATTATATTTTGGTCTGCTATCAATTCTTCTAAAGCTTGATCAAATAAATTTTTCTCCACAATTAATGGATGATCTCTAAATCTTCTATACTCTAAAAATAATTCTTCCCGCTCTATTCCTAACTTTCTCTCTCGCAAATTAGCAACAAGATGTTCTTTTAAATCATCAAAATCAGCTTCTAATTGTTCCCTGATATTAACTGGATTAATCTCTTGTTCTACTAACTTAATTTCATCTTCTGCACTGCTCCAGCCTTCATAATAAGCAAATTTATCTTTTAATTTGCTTATTAATATTTCTTTTAAATCAGCTAATAATTTTGCCGATTTTTCTCCAACATCAGCCTGTTCTAATAAATTTTCCATCGCCATTAATTTTCTCATCTTAGTCAAGACTTCTTGATCTGTATAAATATCCCCTGTCGGTCTAATAACTACCTCGCTATTTTCAAATTCAAGTCCTTCATAAATTTCTTGATTTAAAAATTCGACTAAATCTTCTTCCGGCGCATCTAATAATAATACATATTCTAACTCTGGGCTATCTTCTAATTGATCATAACCATAGATTTTATAATGAGAATTAAATAAATTATCTCGAATGAAATAAGCTAATCTCTGCTCTACTTCTTGTTCAGTAAAATTATCTATTTTTTCTTCAGCTACAATTAACGGACTAAGATATAATTCATTATTTTCTTCTACAATAACTTTTTCTAACTCTTCTAATTCTTCTAAAGCTTGATAAAATAATTGTTCCTCTGTTAATAGTGGATAATCTCTAAACTTCTTATAATGGGCCAATAATTCTTCTTTAGTGATTCCAGCTAACTCTTTTAGCCGCTCAATTATATCTTCTTTTATAATTTCTAAATCAGCTTTAATTTCTCTAGCTAACTCAGCTGTACTTAATGGAGCTTCTAACTCTGTTGTAGCCAGTTCCAACTCTCCTGTTTGATCTTCCCAATATAAATGATTTCCAAAGACATCTTGCAGCTCTTGATTTAACTTTTTCTTTCTTTGTTTTAGATCATCTCTAATTTTCTTTTCCTGTCCCTTTACATTGGCTTGAGCCTGCTCAACTCCTATTATTGATCTCATCATATCCATATATTTTTCTTGGAAAACATTTTCTTGTACACTATAAAGAACAATATTATTCTTATACTCCCGATCTTGATATAATTCATCATTTAGAGTCTGCTCTAATTTATCTTTGTTCTCAAAATCATCTAATACTAGCAAATATTTTAAATCAGAATTATCAGTTATTTGATCATACCCCAACAGACTATATTCTCCATCAAATAATTCATTTCGAATATATGATACCAATCTTTCTCTTACTTCGGTACTATCAATTTTTTGAATTACACTCTTAATTAATGAATCTGTGCTACCATAAACTTGATTACTTGCTTGGTTACTAATAATTTCTTCTGCTGTTATTAACTCGTCTAATACTTGGTCAAATAAATCTGCTTCAACAATTAATGGATAATCTCTAAATCTTCTGTACTCTAAAAATAGTTCTTCTCGCTCTATTCCTAACTTTCTCTCGCGCAAATTAACAACAAGATGTTCTTTTAATTCCGTACTTTCAACCTGTATCTGATCATCAACTTTTGCTAAATCTATTTTCTTTTCTTCTAATTTGAATCCTTCTTCGGAACTAGTCCATTTTTCGTAATAGGCAAATCTATCTTCTAAATCAATTATTATTTCTGCCTTTAAGTCTAAGACTATCTTTTCATAATATTCCAACTCGCTTTTAGAAGCAATATTCTTATTAACTGCCATTAGCTTTCTTATTTTTGCCAAGACTTCATCTGTAAAAGGATTCTCTGTTGGTCTAATAACTACCTCACTATTTTCAAACTCAAACCCTTCATAAATTTCTTGGTTTAAAAATTCAACTAAATTTTCTTCCGGCGCATCTAATAATAATACATATTCTAACTCCGGACTATCTTCTAATTGGTCATAACCATAGATTTTATAATGAGATTTAAATAAATTATCACGAATAAAATAAGCCAGTTCCCTCTTAACTTCTGATATCGCAAAATCTGATGCCAGTTCTTCTGCCACAATTAAAGGATTAAGATGCAATTCTTTATTTTCCTCTATAATAATCTTTTCTTCATCTTTTAATTCCTCTAAAGCTTGATAAAAGTCTTGTTCCTCTATTAGTAACGGATAATCTCTAAACTTCTTATAATGGGCCAATAATTCTTCTTTAGTGATTCCGGCTAACTCTTTTAGCCGCTCAATTATATCCTCTTTTATAATTTCTAAATCAGCTTTGATTGCTCTAGCTAATTCAGCGGTGCTTAATTTAGCTTCTAACTCTGTTGCAACTAACTCTAATTTTTCTGTTCTTGCTTCCCAATATAAATAATCACCAAAAGTATCCTTGAGTAATTGATTTAAACTTTCTTTTCTTTTCTCCAAAATTCTACCAATCTGATTTTGGTTCCAATTGATTTTCTCTTGAGCTTGCTCTACGCCCATTACTAACCGCATCTTAGCTACATACTTATCATCAAATACATCTTCCCGAGAGCTATAAAGGACTATATTATTCTTATATTCGCGATCTTGATATAATTTTTTCTCTAATACCTGCTGCAATTTATCCTTGTTTTGAAAACTACCTAACAACAATAAATATTTCAATTCAGCATCATCTTCTAATTGGTCATAACCAAATACACTATACTCCTCATTAAATAATTCATCTCTGATATATAATACTAACCTTTGCTTGGCATCCTTACTATCAACTTGTTGAACTGTACTTTTAATCAAGGCACTTGTATTGCCATAGACTTGAGTTTCTCCTTCACCACTAATTATCTTTTGGTCTGCTATCAACTCTTCTAAAGCTTGGTCAAATAAATTTTTCTCCACAATTAATGGATAGTCTCTAAATCTTCTATAATCTAAAAATAATTCCTCACTATCTATTCCTACTTTTCTCTCTCGCAAATTAGCCATTAAATGATCTTTTAATTCACTAAGATCTACCTCTATTTGTTTAGTAATATTAACTGGATCAATCTCTTCTTCTACTAGCTTAATTCCATCTTCTGAGCTAACCCATTCTTCATAATAGCCAAAACTATCTTTTAAGTTATTAATTATTTCTTCTCTTAAATCAGCTAATAATTCTGAGGCATATGCCACGCCTTCATTCTGTTCTAATAAATTATCTACTGCTATTAACTTTTCAACTTTAGTCCTGATTTCAGTTCTAAAAACATCTTTTTTAGGCCGAATAACTACTTGGCTATTTTGAAATTCAAACTGCTCATAGAATTCCTGGTTTAAAAATTCTACTAACTCATCTTGCTTATCATCTAATAATAATAAATACTTCATCTGCGGATTATCTTCTAACTGATGATACCCATAAACTTTATATTCACTGCTAAATAATTTTTCTTGAATAAAATTAATAATTCTTTCTTCCACTTGTTCTGAATCCAATCCCTCAACTTTTTCTTGGATAGAAATTAAAAAATTAGAATATAACTGATTTGTTTCTTGATCTATATAAATCCGACCTTCATCCTCTAATTCTTCAATTAATTTATAAAAAGATTGATCATCAATAATTGGCTTAGCTCGATTCTTTTTAAACTCAAGTAAAAAATCTTCAACTTGAATACTACTTTTCAATTTATCTACGATACTCATAATTGCTTCTTTTAAAAATCCAGTTTTGTTTTTGATTAACTTTTCAATATTAAAATTGCTTACAGCTAAATTAGATTTTTCTAACTCTAATTTTTCTTCCCTATAACTCCAATTTATAAAAATCCCAAACGAACCCTCTAATTGCTTAATTACTTCTTGATTTTGTTCTTCTAGTAACGACATTACTCTTTCTCTTTGCTCCCACTCTTTAGCTAATTTTTCTAAACTAATTTCTTTTTTTACCTTTTTTATATTCTCTTCGGTAAAAATATTAGTATTAGATTTCATAAGCAATAATCTATTTTGATAATTACGTCCATTATAAATTTTTTCTTCTAAAAATTTTCTCTCATTATCGTCCTCAATCAAATCAGCGATAAGTATAACAAATTGCAACTGTTCTTCATCTGGTATCTCATCTCTACCATATATCTTATAATCAGGCTTAAATAAATCATATTTTAAATGACTGACCAATTTGTTTTTAGCAGCATCATCACTAACTTCTTTCATTTTACCTTCTAATAATGCCGATAAAGATTTATATATGTTCTTAGTTTCTTCAACAAAGATAAATCCTTCATTCTTTTCTAAATCTTCGATAACTTCATATAACACTTCTTGCCCCGGAACAAAGGGGGCATATCTATTTTTTTTCATATCATCTAATAGTTCATCTAATTGAATAACCTCTTGCTCTATATTTAAAATATAATCTTTAATTGCTCCTTTATCTATTACAATATCCTGAGGATTATTAATATTTTTTAATTCAAAATCAACTTGCTCCAATTTAGATTCACCATTATCGGTAGTAACCCATTGTAAATAACTCCCAAAAGATTCTTTTAATAAGTCAATTAATTCAGCCTCTGCACCTTTTAATTGCTCTTGTAATTTCTCTTTTTCTTCACCCACCTGATAATCTATAACTTTTCTAATGGCAATCACTTGCTGGACTAAATCAAGATGTTTATCTGCTACTATATCTTCACTTGCAGTAATAAATACAAAACTATTTTCATATGTTAAATTATCATAAACCTGCTGATTAAGCAGATTTTCTAATTGATTCTTATCATCAATTTTATCCAATAATAATAAATACGAAAACTCTCCATTATCAGTCAAACTATTATCTTCATAAAATTGATAATTAGAATTAAAAACATAATTCCTAATATATTCTTTTAATTGCCCTCTAGTTTCTTGCTCACTAATGTTTTCTATCTGTTCTTGAATTAAAGTATTAAGGCTTTTCTTAGGCTTAATAAAATATATATCTTCATTAATGCCTATATAATTACCTTGTTCGAGCAATTCATTCAACTCTGATAATATTTGGTTAATATTATTTTCTTCACCTGGTCTAATAATTGCTTTTAAAATGTTTTCTTTAGTAGCTCTGTTATTATTATCTATTGTATAGAAAAAGATGGTCTTTAAAATACGTTGATAATATTTTTTAGTATCCAAATCAACATTTTTCAATTCAGCTTCTAATGCATTATTAAGCTTAGAGAAAGCTGTTTCAAAAATATCAAGCGGTAAATCAGATAATACTAATAACTCTTTATCTTTATATTGCTCAATCAAATCTTTTAAAATACTTATTTCATTTTCGCCATCTTTTATTTGGGCAAAATTAACACGATAAATATTCTTTAAAATGGCTAACAAATCCGGATGAAATGGATAACTCGCAATTAATTCTTCTCGGAATTTTTCTGGGTTTAAAATACTAATACTTGTGCTCTCATATTCTTCCAAAACTTTATCAATACTAGGGTCGACATTTGTCCTAAATTGATCATTTTTCAGTTGGTCAAACAAATGATAAAATATAAAATCATTTCTTTGCGAAATATTATCTGCATATTTTATAATTACTTCTTGTTTGGGGAATATTTCCTTTATAGTTTCTTCTGCTCCTAAAGTAGCTATAAAAACAATCAAATTTTCATTTTTGCTTGCTTCTTTTAATAAATTTTTAATAAATAATTTATTATCTTCTAATAATACATCTTCATTATTTTTCTGAAGCTGATTAAAAAACTTTTCGAAATCATCAATAAAAATAGCTACATCCTCATCTTTAGCTAATTTTCGCAATGTATTCTTATTGGGAACTTTATCTTTTTGCCCTAATAAATTTGTCTGCTCTAACTTTTCAAAAATAGGAACCCACATTTTATCTTCAGTTTCATCTAACAAGGAAATGATACAACTTTTACTCTTGTTTTTTATAGCAAAAGCATTAAATTTGTTAAATTTAATATTATGATTATCAAGCCAATCTGCAGCAATATCAAAATCACGGAATAAACTATAAGCAGTCATTAAAGCATGAGATTTACCTAACCCATGACCACCATATAAAATTACTGTTCCACCATTATCTTTATATCTCATTTTATTATTTTTCAAACTACTATTGATAAATTCAATTAAATCTTTAATTAACTGAGAGGGATAAGTAAGCTCCAAAAAAGATTCTAAATTATTTTCCAAACAATCTTCTGCAGTTTCTATTCTTGCTACATCAAGGTCAAATTGACATTTTCTATTTTCTCCTTCATCTAATTTCCTAAATTCTAAATTTTCTCTAATAGACATAAAACCCCTCCTATTCCTCAACATATACAAAATTAATTTTATCAAATATAGCAACCTTATTTATTAATTACTACATTCAGCACTGTTTTTCCTTTTTTAAGAGTCAAAAAATGTATGAAAAATTAAATTTTACTCATCCTTTTCATTATTTCAACTTGGCTATTCTTCTTTTTCTTTCAGGTTTTGTTCTTCTATACTTTCACTCAATTGAATATTTAAAGCATGAACTGATATATTTATTTCAATTGCTGACAGAATTAAAGACAACATCAACGAAGCTAAACCCATCGCAAAGACGACTTCACCAAGGATTGTTTTATTAAAAAATAATAAAAACATAGAAAAAACACAAAAAAAGAGGGCCAAGATAGCCAAAAATTGCATATTACGAATAATTATGACTCTTCTCTTTAACGAAGTCAATTGCGAAGCTATAATATCATCCTTTTGACCTTGTTCTTTAGCCCGATCGTGCAAATTACGGATCAGATTAGCTAAAACTGCAAATCTATTTGTATAAGCCAATAATAATAGAGAAATAGTAGAAAAAATAAGGGCTGGAGTTGTTAACGTTAATTTCATTTTTTCACCTCACCTGTCTAGTTCTATTGATAAAGCATTCATCGAATTATATATATCAAAGACTACTATTATAATAGTTATTAAAAAAAATACTAAAGCAATTATAAAACATATATTAGCTAACTTTAATTTTTCAATTAATAATAAAAACATAGACCCGGTAGAAAAAAACAGAGATAAAACACCACAAAACTGCAAATATTTAATATAGATCATCCGTTTAGAAAATATAGCTACTTGCTGATTGATATAACTCTGATCTAGATCACTCTGATCAACTTCTGCTGCTAAGTTGCGCATTAGTTTAGCAATATTTGAAAACCTGCCTAAATACGCATTCATTAGTAATGAAACTGTTGAAAATAAAACAGCTGGGGTCGTTATTTCTAAAGTCATTGTATCCCACCTTTTATCAGACAAGAATACTTTCAGCTAAATTTATTACTATTATCATTTAGCTAAGAATACTCAAGTATATATATTTATTTTATTATATCATCATTTTTCGATATATCCAATTGATTAGTTATTTAACAATTCATATAATAAATAAAACTTGCCCCTTTTTCGGACAAGTTTTATTATATAAGGTGAACCTTATTATTAATTTGAGGCAGTAAATTTTTCTCTTATTTCCTCAATCCGACGCTTATTAACACCTAAATCCCAATAGCCTGACCGAGCAGCAGACCGAAAATGAATCTTTTTATCTGATTGGGAAAAGTAAAATTCTACATCATCCACAAATCCAAAAAACTTTGTGCTAAACTCGGCTCTAATATAATCTTCCTCCTGCACAACTAATTCTGAATTAGACATTGCATCTATGATTTCTATCAACTTTTGTTGGTCTCTCTCCAAATTCTGATAATCGAAAGGTTCTAAATAGTGCTTCCCATCAGCTTGACTAGAAACACAATTTGGACTATCTTTGCAAGGAGCTAATTTACCATCAGTAACTCCTAAGCTACTCCCTTGAGGAGCAGAAGTTTTTTCTTGACCCATAACTATCCCTCCCTGATTGATTAATACCAAAGCAACTAACAGCATCAATACTACTAATAATTTGAATTTATTCCTCATCGGGAAACCACGGAAAGAACTTATTAGTTCTTTCAGCATACTCTTGATATCTTTTATTATCAGCATATTTCTTTTCTAAAAGAGGAACTCCCGAGACAAACAATAATAATAAAGTTATTATTATTGGGCTAATTATTGTTGTCCACCCTAAATCAACTGATGAAACTAATAAAAATATTCCCCACCACATAGTAGCTTCTCCAAAGTAATTCGGATGCCTAGTATAATTCCACAAACCGTCTGTCATAATCTCTTCTTTATCATTTCGATTAGCAAGAAAATTACTCAATTGCTTGTCACTAACTGCCTCAAAGAAAAATCCAACTAGCCAGATAAAGAGTCCTAAAGAATCTAACAAACCCCAATCTAATTGCGGTTGAGCATTAACTAAGATTATTGGATAACTAATAATCAATAAAATAACTGCTTGGAGCATAAAAACTCTGAAAAAAGCTCGAATCATCTGGTTATCGCCCCACTTTTCTCTCATCTGTTGATATCTAAAGTCTTCACCTTGGCCCCAATTACGCTTTAATATGTGATAGGCCAATCTTAGTCCCCAAATGATTGTTATTGAGCTAACAACTATACTTCTAAGTGAATAATCATCAGTAGCAATTAATGAATAAATTGCTACAACCACAAATCCTAGTCCCCAAGCTACATCAACAATTGAATTATCATTTTTCAGTTGAGCAATAATAAAGAAAATAATAAAATAAGCTAAAACTACTACTACAGCACCATAAAAAATATTTGACATAATAATCATTCCTCCTAATTTAATCTGTTTTGTTAGAAATTAAAGCAATAGCTACACTACCAACTCCAGCATTTAAAGCAATTATTGGTGATATTTCAGTTATATATTCTGCTTCTTGACCTAATAAAGAAGTAAATAACTTTTGATACTCAATAGCTTTTTTTTCAGCCTTAGCATGCACAATTGCATATCTTTTAATTCCTTGCTCTTGCTTTATTTTTTCTACTGCTTTTTTAATTTTTTTCTTAACGCCTCGTTGACTAAAAGATTTACCAAAAGCTACTCCAGCTCCCGTATCATCTAATGCAATAATTGGCTTTAAATTAAGTAATTTAGCAAAAAATCCTTGTACAGAACCAATCCTCCCCCCACGAATCATATATTCTAATTGATCTACGCTGACATAAATTTCAGCCCGGTTTCTAAGAGCTAATACTTCTTCTACAACTTGGTCATGCTCACAACCAGCTTCTATTTTTTCTGCTGCTTCTAAAGTCAATAACCCTTGCGCACCAGAATTTAATTTAGAATTGATTACAGTTATCTCTTCACCAGTCTGCTTTAAATTGTCAGCTGCTCTTTGCACTACATTCCAAGTACCACTTAATTCTTTAGAAACTGTTATAGCAATGATTGACTTATAATGATCACTTAAAAAAGAAAATAAATCTTGTACCTGCTTTAAATTTGGCTGAGAACTAGTTGGATATTCTTCTACTTCCTCTAAGAGAGAATAAAACTTATTAGGAGTAATCGTTAACTTGTCTAAATAAGAAGTACCGGCAATCATTAAGTTGAGATTTATTATATGAATCTGATAATTCTCAATAATCTGTTCTGGCAGATCAGCAATTGAATCAGTAACTAAAGCAATCTCATGCTTGCGTTCATTAGCTACAACATATTGCCGATACATATCATCCACTTTTTGTTTTGTAATTTGTCCATAATCTCTCAAATTAGCAAAAACTTCTTCCGGATGATCAGTATGAATATGGACTTTAGTCCGTTGCTTAGTTTGCGCTACTATTAACGAATCTCCTAAATTAGCCACTACTTCTTTAAGATCAGTTTCACTGCTAGTGGTGTTTGTCAATAAAGCTTCAGTACAATATCTATATTTAGAAGTAAAGTTGCTGGGAATCTCCTCTCTGACAAAATCTAATTCTTCTGTTGTAGCTGCAACTTCATCTTTAATCGAACCCTCTTGGAAGAATTCCAAGATACCTTCAATAAACTTAACAAATCCTTGGCCCCCAGCATCAACAACGCCTGATTTTTTTAATACATCTAATTGCTCTGTCGTATTTTCTAGTGAACCTTTAGCTTCAATCAAAGACTGATGAAAGAGATCTAAAAAATTATTCGCATTGCTCTTCAAATCATCTACAGCTAAAGCCCATTCATTAATTACAGTAATCATAGTTCCTTCTACTGGTTCAGCAATAGAATTATAAGCATAAGGAACTGCTTTATTAACTGAATTAGCAAATTTATCAATTGATACTTCTTCATCTGCCTCTAATTCCTCACTAAAACCATTAAGAAATTGCGCAAAAATAATTCCTGAGTTACCTTTGGCCCCTAATAATGCCGCCTCTGCTATCGACTCTAGTGTCTTTTTGATCGAATCTTTCTTTTTAGAATCACTAATAATTGAATTCATGGTAGCAGCTAAATTATTCCCGGTATCACTATCAGCAACTGGAAATACATTTATCTTATTTAATAAACTTCGATAGTTAATCACCTTGTTGGCACCTGCTATAAAAGCATAATAAATTTTTTCATTATTTAAATATTTCATGATGAACCCCCTCTTATAAATTCAACCCTAATTCATAATCAACGACAATATAATACAATATCTATTAAATTATTTCTATATATTTATGGATTATCCTGCTAAAAACAAATAATAATTATTACCGTTAAGAAAAATGGCAAAAAATAAAAAAGTTGGCCCGCAATAGGCCAACTTGATTTGTATTTATTAAATTATTTTAAATTCCATTGATTACTACATTAAAATACCTGCAATTGTAGCAGTCATATATGTTGCCAATGTACCACCTATTAAAGCTCGAATTCCTAATGCGGCAATTTCTCCGCGTCTATCTTCTGCTAAACTGCCAATTCCTCCAACTTGAATAGCAATTGATGAAAAGTTAGAAAAACCACATAAAGCAAAAGTAGCAATCATTTGAGATTTCTGAGACAAGTCACCTGCTTCTATCATTTCTGAAAGATGTGAATAAGCCACGAATTCATTAATTGCCATCTTCTCACCTAATAAAGTACCCACTTCAGTAATTTCTGCTAATGGAACTCCCATCAAGAAAGATAAAGGAGAAAATACATATCCTAAAATTTCTTCTAAACTAGTTCCTAAAGCTCCTAATGGATAGTTAATTAAAGCAATTAAAGAAACAAAAGCAAGTAACATTGCTGCAACATTTAAAGCTAGCTTTAAACCCTCACTAGCACCTGATGCTGCTGCATCAATAATGTTTGCATCATCAAGTTCTAAATCAATATCTATCTCTCCAGCTGTCATTGATTCTTTTGTTTCGGGAACAATAATTTTAGCCATCAATAAGGCTGCAGGAGCAGACATAATACTAGCTGCTAATAAATAACCAGCATCAATACCCATACCAATATAACCAGCCATTACTCCACCTGCTACAGTAGCCATTCCCCCAGTCATTAAAGCCATAATTTCAGAGCGAGTCATATCAGGAACATATCTCTTAACTACTAATGGTGCTTCTGTCTGACCTACAAATACATTAGCTGCTGCTGATAGAGATTCAGCACCACTCAACCCCATTATTTTCTTCATAATTTTTGCCATCCAAGTAACTACCTTTTGAACTATTCCTAAATAGTATAATACTGACATTAAAGAAGAAAAGAAAATAATAGTAGGTATTACTGACAGAGCAAAAGCCCCTGAATCCATCAAAGAACCAAATAAAAAGTCGGCCCCTTTAGTAGAAAAACCTAAAATTTCAGCTACAAAATCACTTATTTTAGAAAAAATTGCTTTTCCTAGTGGTAATTTTAAGATTAAAAAAGCAAAAGTTAATTGTAACAATAAACCCCCAACAATCGGATGCCAATCTATTTTCTTTCTATTTTCTGAAATAGAATATGCAATTAATAATAATACACCCATACCCAAAATACCAATGAATTTTGTCATATTAATAGCCTCCTGTGAGTTTAGTTATAAAATATATTTTCGAGAGGCTTATTAATAGTTATTGATTTGGTGATATCTACTTATAAATAACAAAGACCACAATAACTATTATCTTATGAGATATCTGAATTATAGCTATAAATGTTATTTTGAATTATAATTAATAAGCTCCTGTGCTCTCTTGTCCACTTATAATTTCTACACCAGAACTAGCTCCTATTCTACTAGCACCTGCTTCAATCATATTTTGCGCATCAGTTGCACTTCCAATTCCACCAGAAGCCTTAACCCCTAAATCATCGCCTACAACTTCTCTCATCAATTTCACATCTTCTATTGTAGCTCCACCAGTTCCAAAGCCAGTCGAAGTTTTTACAAAATCTGCTCCTGCTGATTTAACTATTTGACATGCTTTTTCTTTTTCTTCTGCGTTTAAATAACAAGTTTCTAAGATTACTTTAACTATCTTATCTTCACTAGCTAGAACTACTTGTCTTATGTCTTCTTCTACTAAATTCCAATCTCCAGATTTTACAGCTCCTAAATTAATCACCATATCAATTTCATCTGCACCATTTTCAATTGCTTCTTTCGTGGTAAAAACTTTAGATTCTGTCGTAATTGCCCCTAAAGGAAAACCAATTACTGTACAAACCTTAGCCTCTGCTCCTTCTAATTCTTCTTTTACTAAGTTTACAAAAGAAGGATTTACACAAACAGAAGCAAAATCATATTTTCTTGCCTCTTGGCACTTTTCTCTAACATCTTCTTCTGTTGTATCAGCACCTAAAATAGTATGATCAATTATACTTGCTAAATCTTTATTCATCATTTCACCTCTATAATTTATAGTATTGTTTGCATCAATATAAACCCAAGATAAATACCTATGATCCCCATCACACCTGGTAAAGTTGGTGGTGCAGGAATTGGCAACTTTAAAAAGGAAAACAAAGCTCCTACTGTTAAACCTGATATTGTCGATAATAAAACTTCTTTCATCAATATCCTCCTCGCTGTAATCAAATAAAAATTAGATAGTTAGACGTCAGACTTATATTTCGAAAAATATTATTCCTCTAAACTAAATGAACCCCATAATAATTCATCTATAGTTTTAGCAATTACATCCCCAGCAAGATTAGCCATAATAACCTCTATATCACTCCCAAATTCACTAATCACTTGACGACATGATCCACAAGGAGTAACTGCTTGTGGTTGGTCTGCTACTATAGCAATTGCTTTAATATCTTGTTGCCCTTCAGAAACCGCTTTAAAAATAGCCGTTCTCTCTGCACAATTAGAAACACTATAGGCACTATTTTCTACATTACAACCTGTATGAACATTTCCTTCTCCAGTTAAAACAGCAGCCCCAACTTTAAAATTAGAATAAGGAGCATAAGCCATCTTTCTAGCTTCTGTTGCTTGGTTAATCAATTCCTGTTGTTCTTTATCAGTCAATTTAATCCCTCCCCAAATTGATTGTTCTTCTAATAATCATCAATATTTTGTTAATTATTATTATATCACAATCAGCTAACAATTATAATTGTTAGCTGATTTTAACAGTAAAAAATGAACTTTGTAAATGACGGAGGGTTATAAAATTATGTTGAACTTATAATCTATCATCTAGTTAGTCATCAGACGACTAACATTTGCAATTTTTATTTTACTATACGTAATTACTTTTGTCAAGTTTATTTTTGCTTGGATCAAAAAATAGCTAGAAGGCAAGGAAAATACTTTGCCTTCTAGCTACTATTTAATAACTATAGCCACCCATCATTAATAAAATCAGGACTAAGAAAATGACAAATACAGAACTGTCATTATAATCTCCCATGGCCTGCCCCCCCTTTTCTTACTATTGATAAGCAGTTTTAATACTTATAAATAACTCCAATTTAATAGCTTTCTCCTCCTAATAGTAATAAGATCAAAATTAAAAAAATAACAAATGCTAAGCTATCATCTCCATTAAATAAATCACCAAATAATCCAGACATTAAATAACCCCCTTTCTTTTTTCACTACTATATAATATGTCGCAAAGCCAACACTTGTTAAAAAAATTTATTTTTTATTTAGTTGACAAGTCAACTAAATAATCTTATAATTATAAATGGTAAAATAATTAGTAGAGGTGATTGAAATGAGTAAAGAACCTATTGGAAAATACCTAAGCATTGCTCGACGGGCTCATGCTACATTACTTGATAAAGAACTTGCCCCTTATGATATTAGCCATGGACAGATCTTATTATTAGCTACTCTATACGATCAAGATGGCATCTGTCAAAAAACTTTATGCCAAATGTATAATTTAAATAAAGCAGCCGTAGGTCGCGGATTAACTAAACTAGAAAGCAGAGGATATATAACAAAACAGACTGACCCACAAGATCAACGAAAAAATTTAATCTATCTAACTAATAAAGCTCACAATTTTGAAACCAAATTTAAAGAGGTTTTAAATTCAAGTGAAAATAAGATTAGAAACAATTTATCCGCAGAAGAAATTGAAACTTTT
>JBNJDB010000024.1:0-16602 GCA_051744465.1 Bacillota bacterium
TTGAAGTTGAGGCTGCAGTGATTTCTTCTTCTCTAGCTAAACAAATTAGAGCAGGAGAAGTCAAGCAAATAGATGTATATTTTGAGTAAGTAGTTGAAGAACTATAGTTTTGCTTTTAGGCTTTTGAATTAATCTTTAAACTGATCACTTCTTACTCATCACTAATTACTGTTCTTATAAGGGAGGTGATAACTTAATATGAATGATGATTGGAAAGGAAATTAAAATAAGTCCTCCTTTTAAATTGATAGGTGTTTAAAGCATCTTTGAAAGGGAGTGGTCATCTATAATTATATGACTTATTAGCAAGATCAAATTTATTTCTGATAAAGAAAGAAGAAAAAATTTGGGGAATTTATTAATTTGTTATTTTAATATAATATTATAATTTCATAAGAGATGGATTGGGAATTTGTTTTGTTGATAATTTGATTTCAAATTTGAGTTTAGACTAAAGAGGAGGAAAATAAAATGAAAAAAATATCATTTTTACTTAGTTTAATAATTGTTTTATTTTTAACTGCACCAACTTTTGCAGCTGATGTTGAATTTAGTGGGACAAGTTACTTTGTTTTTGATGAGTTTGTGGAAACTGATGGGAAACAATGGTATTCCATGAATGGTAATACAAATATCTTTGGCACAGGTGATTGGAAAAAATCTACGAGTGATAATATGAATGATAATCGTGAAACATTCCAAAATGAAATGCTTCTTGATATGACTGCAAATGTTAATCAAAATTTAAAAATCGATATGGGATTTGAATCTTTAATTGATGAATTTACTGGTTATCCTAATGGGACTGAAGAAACTAGAGTTCAGGAAGCACCCACTGTAAGAGATAATTCCCCAATTAGATTGGAAGAATTGACCGTAACTGCTGATACAGAATTAGCTGAAATCGAAGTGACAAATAGTTTTAATCATAATTTTAATCCTCGGATTCTTGCTACTCAATTTGAAGATAACGATGGAGACAGAAACCCTTATGGTGAGGGGTTATTATTGAAAACAGATTTATATGGGGTGAAGACAAAAGGCTTTCTTTTCCAAGCTACTGCTATTGATGACGATGATGATAGTAGTGACGATGATGATATTATTGTTGATAATGATGATAGGGCAATATCAGCAGACAAATTGATCTATGGGGCACAGTTTAATAAGGATCTCAATAAAGGTGAGATTGGTGGGTTAGTTGTTAATACTCACGATAAAGATTCTGAAACTAATTATGATGGATATGGTAATACAAAAGATGGTTTTGAAAAAGACAAAGATATTTTAAGAGCAGCAGTTAATGGTAAATATATAGTAAATAATATGCTAACTGTAAGTGGGGAAGTCATTACTGCTCAATATGGTGATGATGTTGAAAATGTTATTAATGCTCATAATGAGCCTTCAGCCTCTAGAACTATTGATGTAGGAAATAAGGAAGACACTGAAATTGTAGATGTAGAAGCTAAAACATATCCAATGCCTGGTTTAGAAGTTAATCTTGGCTATAAAGATGTAGGAGAAGATTATGTAGCTGTAATAGGAGCTGATCAGGATAAAGATTCTTGGCTTGGGGACAAAAGCTTTGATGCTGTAGATGGTACAGGCTATGATAAAGGATTTTCTTTAGAAACAAATTATCAGATGCCGATTATGTTGAATCCAACTGCTACTTTGGAATTAAGTGATTATGATCAGACTAGAACTGGTTATGATACTAATGAACAAGATTATAACGATAACGAAGATACTAATGAACAAGAAATTGAAGCTGGTATTGAGACAGAACAAGGTTCTTGGTCAGCTGAAGCTTCTTACCGCATTAAAGAAGAAACTAATAGCGGTAGCGGTACTGTAGACGAAAAAGATATAGTTTATAATGATCTAAATATTAATGGGAAGTATAAACTAATTGATTCTGAAAACTTAACAACTAAATTAAATGGAGATTTAAATTACTATGTTGGTGATGATGAAGCGATCGACCAGAATTTTTCTACTGAAAAGAGGATTAAATTAGGAACAGGGAACACTTATGAATTAAATGATAAAATCAATTTAAAAGGTAGTTATAATTTTGGATATGCAACAGAAGATAATGATGTATTTGAAAATGCAAATGGGAGACAACATTTAATTAAACTAGGTGCTAGTTATAAGATATCTCAGGATACAACATTTGATGTTATGTACAAGTATGATAATTACAATTTAGATAGAGCAGTAACAGCTGATGAATTAGAGGATTCAGTGTATAAAAAAGAAGATGATCATCACTGGTATGATGGGGGAGAAAGCTGGCAGCATGGGCCAGAAGAAGATCAATGGGATTCAGAGTGGCCTTATATTAAAGATGTAGCACCAGATTATACTGGTTACACAACTCATGAAATAAAAGCTACTTTAACTGTTGATTTTTAATTAAAGCTTTCTAATCTAGAGTAGGTAGAAAAATGAAGAAAATAGCGAAAAATTAGATGATGGTTGGTATGAGTTAACTGCTTATTTTGGTGGCTTTATTGAACTTAATACAAGTTCAAATCAAAATGTAAAAGAGTAAGATTAGTATTCTTTATTAAAAGTATTAATAGCAGATAGTTTAATATAAACAATTTAAGCTATCTGCTTAATATAAACAAATAATAAGAGGAGGGCAAACATGAAGAAATTAACTATTTTGGCAATTTTGTTGATTGGGGTATTGGTCTTTGCTGGTTGTAGTGGTGATGGTGGAACAAGTAATGGTGAAGAATATGATCTAAGTCTAGAGGTAACAGAAGATAATGGAAGTGCAATTGAAGGTGCAACAGTAGAAGTAGATGGTCAGACTGTTAAAACTGATGAAAATGGTGTAGCTCAAACTGAATTAACAGATGGAAGTTATAATGTAGAAGTAGAAGCAGACGGATATAATAGCGAGTCTAAATCTGTAACAATAGATGGAGAAAATTCTAATGTAGATATAGTATTAAATGATAAAAGTGACGATGGAAGTGACGATGGAAGTAATGCAGAAGATTTTGTCTTAATTACTTCTGATAGTGAAGAAGAAACTGATGTTTTTCAAGATTATGATTCTGATAAAAATGAAGGTAATATCGCCTCTGACCCATGGGAATCAGGAACAGAGATAAATGTAGATTCAGAATATAATGACAAAGAGGCTTGGGGATTAGTTGCAGGAGATGGCTGGGGTGAATCTAAGTCAGTACTAGGCCTTATGGGTGATATTTATGATGAAGATAAAACAGCTGACTTTCCAGTCGATTTAACTGCTGATAGTGTAATTAAATTTTCTGTAGCAACTACAGGAGATTATGATAGTTTGAAATTAACTGTGGTAGGAGAAGATGAAACTGAAGAAGAAATAACGTTAGATGATTTTGATAGTACAAGTACTGAGTGGCAAAAAATAGAAGTTGAGGCTGAACAATTTTCCAATATAGACCCTGCAGAAGTATCTCAATTAGGAATAATTGCTGATGGTGGAACAGTTGAAGATTCTAAAGCTTATATTACTGATTTTAAAATCAGTAATTCAGAAGTTGTAGTAGAAAAACCGGTAGTACCAGAAAGTATAAGTTTAGACCAATCAGATACAACAAAGACAGTAGGAAGTGAAAGTAAAGTTGGAGATGTTACTGTAACTTATACTGATGATAGCACCGAAGAATTAGAAGCTTCAGAATTACATTGGGGTACGGAAGATGAAAAAATAGCTTATGTAGATGATGATGGTAATTTAATAGCAGAGGAAGAAGGAAAAACGAAAATCACAGGAGATTATGAAGGGGTAACAGAGTCATTTGAAGTAACAGTAGAGAAAGAAGAGGAAGAGGAAAAAGACCCAAAAGAGTTGGCAATTCAAACAGAGGAGACAGTGACAGCTGGAGGAACACTTGAATTAGGTGGAGGAAATGTAACTTATGATGATGATACAACAGACGAACTTGCTCCAGAAGATTTAACATTCAGTTCCAATGATACAGATGTTGCAACAATTGATGGAACAACCTTGACAGCGGAAGAAGAAGGAAGCACAACAATAACAGCAACTTATGAAGAAAATGGAACAGAAGTAACAGCAGATATGGAGTTAACAGTAGAAGAAGAGTCTGAAACAAAAACCCCAAAAAGCCTTGCAATTCAAGCAGAGCATACAATGGAAGCAGGAGGAACGTTTAATTTAGGTGGAGGAGATGTAACTTATGATGATGACACAACAGAAGCTCTTGATCCAGAAGATTTAACATTCAGTTCCAATGATACAGATGTCGCAACAATTGATGGAACAACCTTGACAGCGGAAGAAGAAGGAAGCACAACAATAACAGCAACTTATGAAGAAAATGGAACAGAAGTAACAGCAGATATGGAGTTAACAGTAGAGAAAGAAGAAGAAGAATTAGCAAGTCCAGAAACATTAGCGTCTGCTCCAACAGTGGATGAGTCAGATGTAACTTCTTTATTAAATAGTAGCGGGACATATGAGGATATAGAAATAGATAATTGGAATCCTGATTGGGGGCAAAGTGGTTCTTTAACTGATACTACAGTAGATGAAAGTACAGTGAAGTTATTAGATTTAGAAGATTTCCAAGGTGTAGCAATTAATGAAGATGAAGGAATAGATGTTAGTGATAAAGACAAACTTCATATTAGTTATTGGACGCCTGATGCAAGTAAAATATCAGTATATCCAATTGATCTTGATGGTAATACCGAACAGATTGTTACAGAAACTTTAACCCAAGATGAATGGACGAGTTTAGAAATAGATATTTCTGAAGTAGAAGATATAGATTTAGAAAAAATAATGCAACTTAAATTCACTGCTGCAACATCTGAAGGTGGTTCTGAAGATGAAGGGGCTGCTACAATTTATTTAGATAATATTTATTTCTATTAAAACAATTAAGAAATCAATATCCCTGAACATTTAAATGTTCAGGGGACAGTTATAAAGTTTATTTTATAGGAGGTGATTTTTTAGTTGTTTTATTAGGGATAGGGTAAATAATGAGCGGGCATTTAATATAAGGAGGTTAAATTTGAAAAAATTAACTGTTTTAGTGGTTTTATTGGTTGCTGTACTTGCTTTAGTTGGTTGTAGTGGTGATGATGGAGATATTATAGGAGATATTGTTAATCATGATTTGACAATAAGTGTTACTGATGGAAGTAATGCAGTTGAAGATGCAACAGTTGTAATCAATGAAACAGAAAAAGAGACTGATGAGAATGGAGTAGTTCAGTTTGAGTTGGAAGAAGGAGATTATACAGCAGAAGTAACTGCTGATAAATATCAAGAAGAATCTAAAGAGGTGGCATTAGATGAAGAAGATTCTAATGTAGAAATAACATTAGATGATAGAAGTGACGATGGAGAAGATGGAGAAGACGATGTAGAGTTTAGCGATTTAGAAACTGCAATAGATGAAGCAGTAACTTTAAAAGAGGATACTGGAGTAGGAGAAGAAGAAGGCGTTGTTCCAGTAGAAACAAGCCAAGAATATTCTGATGAGATTGGTCTTGCCATGGAAGTAGAAAAAGAAGCTAGTCAGGAAAAAATAGCTGAAGCATTAAATAATTTAGATGAAGCAACAGCTGAATTTGAAGAGATGAAGGACAAAGATACAAGTACAGATGATGGAGATGATGATGAAGAGGATGATTCTTTAGAAGAAGAGCCAATAGGTTTTGTAGCTGAGGGGACAGATAGACCTGGAGAAGTGTTTTTGTCAATGGGTCCAACTGAAATGGAAGGGATAGTGCATAAAATATATTATGCACCAGCTTCAGAAGAGATAAAAGATCCTAAGAGTGAAGCAGAAAACATTTCTGTTGATGGGCAGCTTAGTGCTAGTGTTGAAGATTTAGAACCAGGAAAAGATTATAAATTCTGGTTATATCATCATGACCCAGAAACAGATGAATTTTCAGAACCAGCAGAAGTAACTGCAACGGCTGGAGGAGAAGAAGGAGAAGAAATTCCACCACATGATCCAGCAGGGCTTATAGCAGATGTGGAAATAGATGGCGAACAAGTTGGGTCAGGAGAAGTGTTTTTGGCAGTTGGAGAGAATCAAGTAGGAGAAGAGGAGATAGAGTATAAATTGTATTATGCTCCAACTTCTGAAGAAATATCTGATCCTAAAGATGATGCAAAAGAATATGAATTTGGAAGTACTGAAGAAGATAAGGGTGGAGATGAAGCGTTTGGATTTAAACTTGGAGGATTAGAAGAAGGAACAGAATATAAGTTTTGGTTATATCAGTATGATAAATCAGTAGAACTGCATTCAGAATCTGCAGCCACAGCAACAATTACTGCAGGAGAATAGTAAATAAATAGTTAGAAAACAATAGTTGTAATTCATCAATATTGCTGGGAGTTTAAATTTTCAGCAATATTGATGAACTTTATTTAAAGATGATGCTAGAACTTATAATCAAATTAGAAGTAATAATATAATTATAGGTTCTTAATTTTGTAGTAAATAAAAGGGGGAATGAAATTGAGAAAGAAATCTGTTTTAGCACTTTTATTAATTATTTTACTTGTTTTTGTTGGCTGTAGTAGTGATAGTAATGATGGGGTGAGCGAATATAAGTTAAAAGTAACTGTTGAAGATAATGACACTGAATCTACTATTGATGATGCAACAGTAAGAATTGATGAAGAGAAAAAAACAGGCTCTTCAACTGAATTTGAATTAAAAGATGGGAAATATGAAGTAGAGGTAAATGCTGATGGTTATGATGAAGAATCATCAGAAGTAGTGATTGATGGTGAAAATACTAATAAAACGATAAAACTAACTGAAAATGATGATGGAAGTGATGATGGAAGTGTAAAAGAAATAACAGAAGATACTTATATATATCATTCAGAACATGATTCAAATATAGAATTTTCAAACTGGAGTGATCCATGGGATTCAGGGACAGATATTGAGACAGATGAAGATGATAAAGTATTAACACTTAATTCAGGTACAGGTTGGGATAAAGAGGCGATTTCTGTTGCTTGGGGTAATCCAGAAGATGAGGGGGAAGTAATTGATGTTTCAGAAGCTTCCTATTTTGTATTTAAGATTAAAACGGATGATTATTCTAAGATAACTTTCCAAATGCAAAGTGCAACTGAAGAAGAAGTAGAAGTAGCTGATTATCCTTTAGATGACGGTGAAGATGTCGGAGATGGTTGGAAAGAAATAAAGATTCCAGCAGATTATTTTTCACAGATTACAGACATGACTTGGGTTGCTTTATCGAATGATAGCGATACAGCTGGAACAGCTCAAATTAAAGATATCTATTTTTCTACAGAAGAAGTAGGAACAGATCTTTCAGAGACAGCTCCTGAGCCTACAGTTGATGAAGAAGAAGTAACGAGTATCTTTAGTGATTCCTTGAGCTCAGATGGCTATTGGATAGATTATATGGATCCTTGGTATGAACCTCCAATCTACGCTGAAGAAGAAATTGATGGCAATAAAGTAATGAAGTATACTATCACTCCTAGTGGAGCAGAAGGGGGAACTGTAGGAGCTCAATTTAATGAGTCCGTTGATGCTTTGGATAAGACAACATTACATTTAGATATGTATCCCACAAGCGAAGTTGAAAAAGTACAATTCCAGTTAACTTCAGGAGATGATTCAGGTGTTTATGATGTAACTGATTTTGATAAAAACAGTTGGAACTCATTAGATATTGATTTTTCAGAATTTGATGGGAACTTTAATGCAAGTGATATAACTCATTTGGGAATAAAGTTATCGGGTGCTGCTGAAGAAAAAGTTTATTTTGATAATATTTATTTCCAAGGAGATGCAGAAATGAATACTTTAGACATGAAAGTAACAGATGACTCAGGTAATTCTCTAGATGAAGCAGAAGTGAAAATTGGTTCTAAAACAGCAACAACAGATTCAAACGGTGAAGTAGATTTTGAATTGCCAGAAGGAGAGTTTACGGTAACTACTGAATATGATGATTTGGCAGTAGACCAACAAACTATTACAATGTCAGGTGATGAGACACTTGATGTTGAATTAGAAGAAAAGTATCCAGAGCCAACTACTACTGCTGATAAACCAACAATTTCAGATGAAGATGCAATAACTTTATATAGTGATAGCTTGGAAGTAGGACCTAACCATATCTCATATTGGGAAGATGATTGGTATAAGGCGCCAGAATTTTCTGAAAAGACTATAGATGGTAACGACTTTGCTAAGTTTCAAATTATTCCTGGGGGGACTGAAGGAGGAGCGACAGGTATTCAGTTTGGAGTAGACGAGCAAGATCCGCTTGATGCAAGTGAAACTGATGCAATACATCTTGATATGTATGTTACTTCTGGAGTTGAAAAATTACAATTCCAGTTAGTAGGATCTGATGACAAAAAGTTATTGAAAGAAATCACATCTCCAGAAACTGGAGAATGGGTTTCTTTGGAGATACCATATTCAGAAATGGAGGATATTGGAACCGAAACTTTCGCACCGGATTCATTAGAACAACTTGGATTAACTGTATATGGGACAACTAAGGATGCAGTTTATTTAGATAATATTTATTTTTATTAATTCAAATAAGATCTGCCCAAAGTATAAAATAGGTGTTTTCAACTTCTTTTTGGCTCCCAAAAAGAAGTTGAAAACCTATAGTTATATTAATCAAGAGAGTAGTCAATGACGGGAAAATGAGGGGATAAAAATGAAAAAATCATTTATTTTAGTCGTTTTCTTAATAGGGATTTTGTTGATTGTTGGATGTGGTAGTGATAATAGTACAGAAGATGCTGTAGAATATGATTTAACAGTAAATATTACAGATTCTAGTGGAACTGCAATTGAAGGAGCAGAAGTAACAGTTGATGAAAAAGCTGACACCACAAATACAGATGGTGTAACAAGTATTTCTTTAAAAGATGGAGATTATACAGTAGATATAAATGCTAGCGGTTATGAAGATGTTTCTAAAGAAGTAATGATTAATGGTGAAGAAGAGATAGTAGATTTTTCGTTAAAAGCAACAGATACTTCTGATAATTGGGAACCTGGTTCTGATTGGGAATTATCTTGGAGTGATGAATTTGATGAGAATAAAATAAATTCAGATTATTGGACAAGACAAGAACTTCCTGCAGGAACATTTAATAATGAATGGCAAGAATATACTGATAGTTCAGAAAATGCTTATGTTGAAATGGATGAAGATAATGAAGATGGTCAGATGGTAATTGAAGCAAAATACAATGAACAAGGGCTCGAAATGGGAAATTTCACATCAGCAAGAATGATTACTAATGAAAAAGTAGAATATAAATACGGTAAGATAGCTGCTAGGATCAAAGTGCCAGAAGGGCAAGGTATTTGGCCGGCTTTTTGGATGCTCGGTACAAATATTGATGAAACTGGTGGAGATACACCATGGCCTCAATCTGGTGAAATTGATATTATGGAGAAACAAGGCGGTAGCGATACTAAAGAAAAAACTGTTTATGGTACAGCTCACTATGCAGATGAAAATAATGATCATAAATATGAAGGTGGAGAAAAAACTATAGAAGAATATTTATCTGCTGATTATCATGTTTATGAAATAGAATGGGATGAAGATTCAATAGTTTGGAAATTAGATGGAGAAGAATATTATAGTCTTGATATAAGCAGTTCTGAATTTGATGAATTTAGGAAAGAATTTTATATTCTTTTAAATGTAGCAGTAGGAGGAACTTTTTCAGGTGATCCTGATTCAACAACTGATTTTCCTCAAAAAATGTATATTGATTGGGTTAGAGTTTATAAAAAGTAAATAATTTTAATGATAATGATTAAGTAGAAGGGGGTTTTTGAATGAAGCAAAATAATATCAAAGTAATTCAGACTGCTAAAGATACAGGTGATAGATTATCAGAAAAAGGAAATTTAAAATTTATTACAGAATATAATGATAATTTAGAAGCAGTTAAAATTAATCCAGTTGAAGAGTTTCAAGAGATTATTGGTTTTGGCGGTGCTTTTACTGAAGCAGGAGGTTATACCCTATCGCACGTATCAGAAGATATTAGAGATGAAGTACTTGAAGCATATTTTCATCCAGAAAAAGGAATCGGTTATACCTTATGTCGGACACATATTAATAGTTGTGATTTTTCTTTAGGTAATTATGCTTATACAGAAACAGGAGGAGATACCGAACTTGAAGATTTTGATATTTCTCGTGATGAAGAATATTTGATTCCGTTTATTAAGAATGCTATGGGAGTAGAAGAAGCAGAATTCAAGCTGTTTTCTTCTCCCTGGAGTCCGCCAGCATGGATGAAGACTAATGGTCGGATGAATCAAGGTGGTAGTTTAAAAAAAGAATATTGGCAGACTTGGGCAGATTATTTTGCAAAATATATTAAAGAATATCAAAAGAAGGATATAGATATTTGGGGTGTTACAATTCAAAATGAGCCAATGGCTGAAACCCCTTGGGATAATTGCATTTATCAAGATGAAGAAGAACGAGATTTTGTTAAAATTTTAGGACCAACTTTAAAAAAAGCAGGACTTGATGATGTAAAAATTATGGTCTGGGATCATAATAAAGACATTATGAAATCGCGAGTTGATACTATTTTATCTGACCCAGCAGCAGCGCAGTGGGTTTGGGGAGTAGGATTTCATTGGTATGGAGAAGATGATACTCAAGCTATAGTAAATGATGAAGTGTTGAGTTATACCTATGAAACCTATGGAAAAGAATTAGTTTTTACTGAAGGATGCAATCCTTTATTTGATGAAGATAATTTCTTCGGTGAATGGTGGACAGGAGAAAAATATGGGCGGCATATTATTTCTAATTTAAATCATTATACAACTGGTTGGGTTGATTGGAATATGGTTTTAAATGAAGAAGGAGGTCCCAACCATGTAGGAAATTATTGTGATGCTCCGATCATTGTTGATACTGAAAATAATGAAATAATTTATGAAACTCCCTATTATTATTTAGGTCATTTTAGTAAGTATATTAGACCAGGTGCTAAACGGATAGCTTGTCAATCTGAAAATGAAGAATTAAAAGTTACAGCAGTTAAAAATCCTAATGGAGAGATTGTAGTAATAGTAATGAATGATAGCAAATCAGAAAAAAAATTTAATCTTAAAAAGGGTAATGGAGAAGGAGTTAAGATTATTAGTCCAGCTCGGTCAATTCAGACTTTAATTTATTAAAAGGCTATAATATTATGCTATTTTAAGTTTTTTGCTTACCCCTGAGGTTATCATATATAGATTGTTTATAATTTTATAAATAACCAAGGGGGGGTCACTCCCTTGGTGATAAGCAGCAAAATGAAGTATTGCTAAAAATTTAGATTTAGAATAATTTGTAGCATGGGAAAATAAGTTTATAAGAGATTATAACCCCTTTTTCAAAAGCAAACAACATATTAGCTTAAGTTAATATGTTTAATATAGATTATTAAAGTATAAAATAAAAAGGGGGAACGATAATGGTTTTAAGAAAAAATAAAATTATATTTTTTACAGTATTAAGTTTAATCATGTTATTAACAGTAGTTGGGTGTAAAGGTGAGGAGATGTCTGAAGGCAAGGCTACTTTAGTTGTTAATATGTTAGATGATGAGAGTGAACTAGAAAAACCTGAGATTACAGTTTTACAAGATGGAGAAGAGATAGAAAAGCAGGAAGGTCAAAAAGGTAAATTTGATTTAGAAAAAGGAATTTATAAAGTTAAAGTGAGTGATGAAAAACAAGAAAGTAAATCTTATGATGTTTACTTAAGTGATTCTACTACATTAGATGCTAAATTAGCAGGTGAAGGTAATTTGATTAAAAATGGTGCATTTAATAAAGAATTATCAAATAATGAGCCAAATGATCAAGGAGTAGTAAATACAGAGGATAGTTGGATTTTTCATTTAAATAGTGGTGGGGAAGGAAATGCATCGATTAATGATGGAATAGGCAATTTCAGAGTTACTAATGCTGGACAAGCTCCTCATTCTGTACAATTAATGCAAGCCCCAGTTAATCTTGAAAAAGGAAAGAGATATAAAATTAGCTATGATATTAAATCTCTTGACGGAAATGCTATTAACCTTAAGATGGGTTCTGATGGTGAGCGAGGTTGGGAAACATATTTTAATAAAGAAATGGATTTGTCAGGGAATTGGGAAAAACATGAATCTGAATTTACTATGCTCCAAGATACAAATGATAAAGCTCGTTTTGAAATGTGTCTTTTAGATGATGGGCTTTATCAGATAGATAATATTAGAGTAGTAAAAGTTGAAGATAGTGAAATGGCTAAAGAAGGAGACAAGACTGAAGCTGATGAAAATGAAGTAGAAGATTGGGAGTTGGTTTGGAGCGATGACTTTGATAAATTAGATAAAGATATTTGGAATTTGGAAGTAGGAAATGGTCATGAGCAGGGGATCCCTGGTTGGGGAAATAATGAGTTACAGTATTATACCGATGGTGATAATGTTAAAGTTGAAGATAGCAAATTAATAATTACTGCTCGTGAAGAAGAAAAAAGTGATTCTCATGGCAACTATGACTATACTTCAGCTAGACTTAATACTAAGGGGAACTACGATTTTAAATATGGTAGAGTTGAAATAAAAGCTAAAATGCCTGAAGGGCAGGGGCTTTTACCAGCGCTTTGGACTTTAGGAAGTGATATTGATGAGAATCCTTGGCCAGATTGTGGAGAAATAGATATTGCTGAAGTAGTTGGTGATGACCCTGATACAGTGCATGGGACAGTGCATGGTCCAATTAGTGGACATACTGGAGTTGGAGCAGGATATACTTTACCGGATGAAGAGAAATTCTCAGATGGGTTTCATGAATATGCAATAGAATGGGATAAAAATGAAGTAGAGTTTTACGTTGATGATAAATTGTATCATATTGTTAATAAAGATGAAGTTGGAGAAGAAGAATGGGTTTATGATAAACCACAATTCTTTATTATGAATTTAGCTGTTGGAGGTAACTGGCCGGGAAAGCCAGATGAAAATACAGAATTCCCAAAAACAATGGAAGTAGATCATATCAAAGTTTATGAAGATCAAAATCCTGACTCTATTGACGAAGAAGAGAAATGGGATTCTGAACTGGAAGAAAAATGGAAAGAAAGAAAAAAAAAATAACTGAAGAATTAGGAGATTTAACTTTGAATAAAGTTGTTAATGGAACTTTTGATAGTAAAATTGCTAATGATCAAGAGTCTAATCCGGATAATTGGTATATTGATAGTAAAGAAAATGGTAAAGTAAAATCTTTTAGAGTAGAAGAGGGAAAATTTAAATTAGATATAGGTGATATAGGTAATAGCTCTTCTGATATTCAATTTGTCCAAAATTTAAATTTAGAAACTGATTCTACTTATGAGATTAGTTTTTCTGCTCGCGCTGATAAGGATAGAGATATGAATATAAAAGTTAAACAGCCGACTAAAGATGTAGTTTATGGAGAAGAAACAGAAGAGCTCAGTTCTACAATGGAGAACTATAGTTTTGAAATTGAAGTACCAGATGATGTAAAAGAAGCTGCTAGATTAAAATTTGAATTAGGTGCTATTAGTGAGCAAAGTAAAGATACTGCAGTTTATTTTGATAATGTTAAGATAGAAAAGATTGCCGGGACTAATTATACGGAAAGCGGGAATTACAAACTTAATAACGGAGATTTATTATTAGGCAATCCAGATTATACTGCAATTTCATATAGTGGTTTTCGAGAAACTTCTAGAAGTGATGATACTGTCCCAACGGTTAAACAGATCAAAGAAGATTTGAAACTCTTAGAAGCTATGGATATTAAACTATTAAGAACCTATAATACTGAAGAATTTTCTCAAACTAAAAATATGTTAAAGGCAATTCGTGAATTAAAAAAAGAAGACTCTGATTTTGAGATGTATGTCATGTTGGGTGCTTGGATTCAATGTGAAGGGGCTTACACAGATGATGTTAACCATGATGCTCCAGACAAAGCAAAAAACAAAAGAGAAATAGATACAGCTGTTGAACTTGCAGATAAATATCCTGATATTATTAAAACGATTGCAGTAGGAAATGAAGCGATGGTAGAATGGCAGGCGCATTATGTGTCTCCAGACGTTATTTTGAAATGGGTAAATCATTTAAAAAAGGCTAGAAAAAATGGAGATATTCCTAAAGATACTTTAATCACTAGTTCAGACAATTTTGCTGCTTGGGGGGGAGAAGATAGCTATCATAATGATGATTTAAAAAAGTTAGTTAAAGCAGTTGATTTTGTTTCTCTTCATACCTATCCGTTTCATGACACACATTATGTATCTGATTTTTGGAAAACACCAGCCGAAAATTCAGATCTTAGCGATAAAAAGAAAATTGATAATGCAGTAAAAAGATCTGTAGAACGAGCTAAAAAGCAATACAAAGCAGTAAAAGATTATGTCCATAGTATTGACCCTAAAAAACCATTACACATTGGTGAGACAGGTTGGGCAAGTAAATCTACTGATTTGTATGGTGCAGAAGAATCAAAAGCAGCAGATGAATATAAAATGAAAAAATATCATGACCAATTAAGAGAATGGAGCAATGCTCGAAATATTAGCGTCTTTTATTTTGAAGGATTTGATGAACCATGGAAAGGTTCTGATGATCCAGGGCATTCTGAAAAGTATTTTGGTTTATTTACTGTTGACGGCAAAGCAAAATATTTATTATGGGATTTAGTAGATGAAGGAACTTTTGATGGACTTAGTAGAGATGACAATTCCATTACTAAGACTTATGATGGAGATAAGAAGGCTTTAATGGAAGATGTATTAACGCCTACTCAAGATAAAGCTCATGATGCAAGTCCTGCAGTAGAAGAGGATACTTATACTATATTAGATACAAAACGACATTCTGAATCAGATAGCCATCTAGCTGTTCCAGTAAATTTAAATGGTTGGGAAGGAACCTGTGGTATAGATTTAAATGACGAAGGAGTAATTGAAATTTCTACAGGAACCGGAGATTGGTGGGGCTGTGGCCTAGAAATGAAAGATGGAGTTAATTTAAGCAACTTCTCTGATGGGAACTTGCATTTCAATATTAAAGGCAATACTAAGTCATCCTTTAATATTGGTTTCCAGACAGGATTGCATGAAAATGAAGAACGACCTCAAACTAATAATAGTGTGCTATTTGGCCCTGAAAAATCGTATACTTTGACAAACAGTTGGGAATCTTATTCTATACCTGTGAGTGAGTTAATGAATGATGCAGATATGACTGATGTCACTTCATTGTTATATATCATGGGTGCTAGTAATTTTGATGGTCGTAAAATCTATCTTAAAGATGTCTATTATACTCAAGATTAAAAAATAGGTGATTAGAAGAAATTAGTTTAAATATAGTTGGAAGAAGGTGCACCTTCTTCCAACTATATTATTATACTTCACTATATTTGATAGTTAAACTTGGCATAGTTGAATTAGTTATTGATATAATAAAAATAAAAAGTTTTGCTGTAATAATAAATTATAATAGCTATTAGAGATTAATAAAGAAGTAGGTGATAAAAAATGATAGAAATAAAGAGTAAAAAAATAAAAGTTTTAAATCTTTTGATAGTTAGTTTAGCAGTCTTTAGTTTATTAGTTTTAGGAGGTTGTAAGGGGATTGCAGAAGACCAAAAATCTAATTTGAAAGTTCAAATTAAGACAGCAGATGGACAATCAGTATCAGCTGATGTACAGGCGTTATATGATAAGCAAGAAGTATCTAGTAAACAAGGGTCAGCAGTTGAATTTGAATTAGTAAAAGATAAAGAATATCAATTACGGGTTAGTGCTGATGATTATAAAACTAAAACAGTAGGTGTGCAGTTAACAGAAGATAATACTATGGCGATTAATTTAGAAAAAAAGACTAATAATTTAATAGATAATGGTGATTTCAGCAAAGAACTAAACGACGTTCAACCTAAAGATAATGGACAATTAGATAGTCAAGGGAGTTGGAGTTATCATCAAAGTAGTAATGGGCAAGGAGAAGCAACAACCAATGGTGAACAAGCTAAAATTAAAGTTAATGACAGTGGTGATAATCCTTGGTCAACACAATTGATGCAGGGGCCAATTACTTTAGAAGAATCTGCTCAGTATAAAGTTATTTTTCAAGCTAAAGCAGATAAAAAAGCAGATTTGCATTTGAAGATAGGAGCAATTGGTAATCGAGATTGGACAGGCTATCAAGAACAAGATTTTGAGCTAACAAAAGAATTGGAAACATATCAATTTGACTTTACGATGGATGAAAAAACTGATCCTCAAGCTCGCTTTGAGTTCTGGTTTTTAAATCAAGCCAATTATACTATAGATAATGTTAAATTAATTAAGGTGCAAGCAGGAACAGAAGATAAAGATGAGGAGCAAGAGCAAGTTGAAATTAAGAGTGAGGATATTATTACTAACGGAAGTTTCACTAATCAAACTACAGGTTGGGAAACTGATGGAGATATTGATATTGCAGCCCAATCAGATCAGTTAAAATCCGAAATAAATGAGATTGGA
>JBNJDB010000025.1:0-16552 GCA_051744465.1 Bacillota bacterium
TCTCGAACACAGAAGTTAAGTCCTCCAGCGCTGATGGTATTGTAGGGGCAGCCCTATGAGAGAGTAGGTCGCTGCCAGATTTACTTTATAATTAAAGTTCCTAACAGTTTCTGTTAAGGAACTTTTTTTAGTTTTTGTTAAGAATAAAGGAGTTTTATAGTTTTTCTCTAAATAAAGTAAAGGGAGCAATTTTTTAATTCAATTAGATAATTTAAAATAAAGATAATAGTATAGATTATCTTGTTGAAAAATATAATAAATAATATAGTTATAATGGGAGGTTATTTAGGTGGAATTAAATGCCAAGAAAATACTTTTAGGATTTTTAATTTTTGCTTTGATATTTTTAATGTTTATTGCTATTAGTGGTGTGTTTATAATCACTAAATCATTTCAGGCTATGGGAGATGGTCCACAAGGAAAAGATAATATTGCAGTAATTAATATTAGTGGGCCAATTATGGCGGGAGATAGTGGTGGTGTATTAGGTAGTGAAACAGCTAGTTCCAATGATATAATGGAGCAAATTAATAGTGCCAAAGATGATGAAAATATTAAGGCTTTATTATTGAGGGTTAATACTCCTGGAGGTAGTTCTGCTGCTTCTGACTCTATTTATCGCGAGTTAAAAAAGTTTAGAGAGTCTACTAGTAAACCAATTGTAGTTTCGATGGGTGATGTGGCTGCTTCTGGGGGATATTATGTTTCAGCAGCTGCAGATGAAATATTTGCTAGTCCTTCAACTATCACTGGTAGTATTGGTGTAATAATGAAATTTACAAATTTAGAAGATTTATATGAGAAGATTGGTGTAGATTCAATAACCATTAAAAGTGGTGATCATAAAGATATTGGTAGTTCTAACCGCGAAATGACTGCTAAAGAGAAAAAAATGTTAGAAAATATGGTTGATAATGTTTACCAACAATTTGTTGATGCAGTAGTTGAAGGAAGAAATTTGTCTGAGGATGATGTTTTAGAATTAGCTGATGGAAGAATCTATAATGGTTCTAAGGCAAAAGAGTTGGGATTGGTTGATCAATTAGGAACTTTTTATGATGCAGTAGATCATACAGCTGAATTATCTAATATTAAAGGTGAACCTAATTTAATTTATTATAATCAACCATCACCCTTTAAAAAGTTACTAGGGTCTGTTAATGAATTAATTGTAAATATTTTATTTGATCGAACTATAGATAATAATTTAAAGAATGATTCTGATGGATCAGCCTTGATGTATCAACAATTGATAGAGCAGAGAGAACAGTCTAGTTTGGATAATTTAAAGATACAATATTAAGTAAAGTTGAAAATCTAGCTTGAATTTCATCGAAACATCATATATAATTAGTCTAGGTAAAGTCGATATTTTAAAATTGAATAATTGATAAACACGATGAGTAGGAATAGTAAATCTATCTATTATTTTTAGAGAGTTGACGGTTGCTGGGAGTCAATATAATAGGAGGTTAAATCCACCTAGGAGTGGTTAGTGATTGAAACTAACCGGTTTAATACCGTTATCATTACTAATTGAGTGGATCGATTGATCAATTAGGGTGGCAACGCGCGAGGATATAATTCTCTCGTCCCTAGCAATCTTATTTTAGGTTGTGAAGGAGGAGAGTTTTTTTGTTTTGTAATAAAAAAATTAGAATCGAGAAGGGAGAAAAAATATGAAAGAAAAAAGAACATTGATGTTACCTGGGCCAACTCCTATTCCTTATCAAGCTAGGAAAGCAGGAGCAAATGAAATGATTGGTCACAGAGAAGAAGAATGTGATGAACTGGTTGAAGAGGTTACAGAGGGTTTGAAGTATGTATTTCAAACGGATAATGATGTTTTAATTTTGACTTGTTCTGGAACAGGAGGATTAGAAGCATCTATTGCAAATACTCTATCCCAAGGAGATAAGGTTCTATCCTTGTGTACAGGAGCTTTTGGGGGACGATATGCTACAATTGCTGAAAGATATGGAGTAGAAGTTGAAAAAATTGAATTTGAATGGGGTACAGCAGTTGACCCAGATGTAGTAGAAGAAAAACTAGCTAATAATGATTATGAAGCGATACTTATGACTCATAATGAAACATCTACTGGGGTTATTAATCACCCTAAGCCAATTGGTGAATTAGCTGAAGAACATGATTCACTATTATTGATTGATGCTGTTAGTTCCTTAGGGGGGGTTGAGTTAAAGACTGATCAATGGGGAGCAGATGTAGTAGTTACTTCTTCCCAAAAAGCGTTGATGACACCACCAGGATTATGCTTGGTAAGTGTTAGCCCTAAAGCGTTAGAGGCGACTAAAGATTCTGATTTACCAACTTTTTATTGGGACTTTAATCGAGCTAAAGATCGTTATGATAGAGATTCTCAAACACCGTCAACTCCTGCTTTATCTGCTTTATATGTTTTAAGAGAAGTTTTAAAAGAGATAAAAGAAGAAACTATAGAGGGCGTCTTTAACAGACATAAGGTAGTTACTAAAGCTTTGCGATCAGCAATGCGAGCAATAGGATTAGAGTTGTTAGTAGATGATGAAATAGCTTCTAAGACAGTTAGTGCTATAAAATTACCAGAAGAAGTAGAATATTCTGTATTTAGTAATAGATTAAAAGAGGAATATAATGTTTATATTACAGGTAGTAAAGGTAAATTAAAAGGTAAAGTGTTTAGAATTGGACATTTAGGTAATGTTAGTAGAACTGATGCTTTATCAACTATTTCAGCTATAGAATTAGTTTTAAAAGATGAGGGTTATGATTTAGAATTAGGAACTGGTTTAAATGCAGCACAAAAAGTATTCGAGGAGGAGAGTAAATAATGACTAAAAAAGTATTAGTAAGTGATCCAATTACAGATCCAGGAATTGACTTGTTAGAAGAAAATGGGGTAGAGGTAACATATAATACTGAATTATCTTATGATGAGTTATTAGAAGAAATCGGTAAATATAATGGAATTATTTTAAGAAGTATGACTCCTTTAAATGAAGAAGTGTTAGGTAAAGCTGATAATCTAGAGGTGATTGCTAGAGCAGGTTCTGGTTATGATAATATTGATATTGATGCTGCTTCTAAAAATGGAATTATTGTTTTAAATACACCAGGAGAAAATACTGTTTCTGCTGCTGAACAAGCAATGGCATTAATGTTAGCATCTTCTAGAAACACAGTACAAGCTAATAATTCAGTAAATAAAGGAATTTGGGATCGAAATAAATATATTGGGGCCGAGTTAAATGGAAAAACATTAGGAATTATAGGTTTAGGTCGGGTAGGAAGTAATGTTGCTCAACGAGCTAAAGCCTTTAATATGGAAGTTATAGCAAATGATCCTTATATCCCAGAAGAAAGAGGGGAAAGATTAGGTGTTGAGTTAGTTAGTAAAGATGAATTGTACCGTCGGTCTGATTATGTAACTATTCATACTCCATTAACTGAAGAAACAGAACATTTACTTAATGCAGATTCTTTTGCTAAGATGAAGGATGGAGTTTATATTATTAATGCTGCTCGTGGTGGATGTGTAGATAGATTTGATTTAGAAGAAGCAGTTAATAGTGGTAAGGTAGCTGGAGCCGGATTAGATGTACATGAAGAAGAGCCACCAGGAAAAGATTATAATTTAATTGATGTAGAAGAAGTAATTTTAGCTCCTCATCTAGGTGGAACAACAGTAGCTGCTATGGATAATGTAGCATTAGAAGCTGCTAAGCAGGCCTTAATGGTCTTTAATGATGAGTTACCAAGAACACCATTGAATGTACCTCGTTTGCAGCCAGAAGAACTTAAACAAGTGCAACCATATATTAACTTAGCTGAAAAGTTAGGTGGATTTTATGCTGGATGGGAAAGTAGTAGAATTAAAGAAGTAGAAGTTATATATCAAGGAGAAATTGCTAATAAAGAGACTGAATTAATTACTCCTGCTGTACTAAAAGGTTTATTAGATCCAGTTGTGGAAGAAGAATTAAATTTAGTAAATGCTGATGTGTTTGCTGAAAAACGAGGTATTAAAGTTGTAGAAACTACAAGTAGTAGTAGTGATGAATTTGCTAATTTGGTTACATTAAAGATAAATGATGGGGAAACAACAAAACAATTATCAGGAACTATATTCCATAATGAAGGTATTAGGATTGTTGATATAGATGGTTATGATGTAGATGTTATTCCTGAAGGTAATCTATTAGTAACTGCTCATAGTGATCAACCTGGTATTGTAGGTAAAGTAGGAACTTTATTAGGAGATAATGATATTAATATTGCTAGTATGCAATTAGGTCGTAATCAAGTTGGTGGCAAAGCAATAATGATCATAAATATTGACCAACAACTTGATGAAGAGTTGACAGAAAAATTATTAGAAATTGATGGAATGAATGACTTTAGTTTATTGAATTTGTAAGGGATAAAGGAGGAAGATGATGTTAGATTTATCTTTTGTTAGAGAAAATATTGATCTAGTGGCAGATGCTTTAGAAAAAAAAGGAGTTGAAGCGCCACTAGATGAATTGGAAGAAGTAGATACGAAGAGGAGAGAATTAATTCAAGAAGTAGAAAAATTAAAGCAAGAACGGAATCAATCTTCAGAAAAAATAGGTCAATTAAAACGTGAAGGAAAAGATGAAGCAGCTCAAAAAATTATTGATAGAATGCAGACAGTGGCTGATGATATTAAGGAATTAGATCAGGAATTAAAGAAATATAATCAGCGTTTAGAAGAAATTATGCTCCAATTACCTAATATTCCGCAAGATAATGTTCCTGTGGGCACAGATGAAACAGATAATCAATGTGTTAAAGAGTGGGGTGAACCTCGTGAGTTTGACTTTTCTTCCCAAGCTCATTGGGATTTAGGTGAGAATTTAGATATTTTAGATTTTGAAAAAGGAGCCAAAGTCTCGGGAGCTAGGTTTACTTTTCTAAAAAGAGCTGCTGCTAAATTAGAAAGAGCTTTAATTGATTTTATGATTGATATTCATACTACTGAGCATGGATATGAAGAAGTATATCCACCATTTATGGTCCATGAACAGAGTATGTATGGCACAGGTCAGCTTCCTAAATTTGCTGAAGATGCTTTTAAAGTTGAAGATACAGATTATTATTTGATTCCTACAGCAGAAGTGCCAATTACTAATATGTATCGGGAACAAATTTTTGCTAAGGATGAGCTCCCTATTAATCACGTAGCTTCTAGTGCTTGCTTTAGAGCTGAAGCAGGAGCACATGGTAGAGATACTAGAGGAATTATTAGACAGCATCAGTTTAATAAAGTGGAAATGGTTAAATTTGTTAAACCAAAAGATTCCCAACAAGAACTAGAAAAATTAGTTGAAAATGCTGAAACAGTTTTACAAAGATTGGAGTTGCCATATCGGATAATGGATATGTGTACTGGTGATTTAGGATTTACTGCTGCTAAGAAGTATGATTTAGAAGTATGGATGCCTAGTTATGATACTTATCGCGAAGTTTCTTCTTGTAGTAATTTTAAATCATTTCAAGCTAGAAGAGCAGAAATCAAATATCGTCCTGAGCCAGGAGCTAACACTAAACATGTTCATACATTAAATGGTTCTGGACTAGCAATAGGTAGAACTGCAGCAGCAATTATGGAAAATTATCAGACTGAAGAGGGAGAAATTGAAATTCCTGAAGCTCTTAGAGATTATATGGGTGGTAAGAAAAAAATAACTAAATAAATAATCATAAACCCCACATGATTTCATGTGGGGTTTTAATTTAAAGGATTAGGTAGAAGATGTTAGTAATAAATCTACTATTGAAGCTAATTTAGAGATTATTTAAACTTGCAATTAATAATTTGAATAAAAAAATGAAAATTTCTTGACAAAACTGACTTTGCAACATATAATAGTTAGTGGACTGTTTGATTTAGGAGGGGTGTCCGAGTCCGGTTTATGGTGGCAGACTTGAAATCTGCTGTGCGTTTAGGCGTACCGTGGGTTCGAATCCCACCCCCTCCGCCATTTTAATTAATTGAGAATGTAAAATTGAAAATTAACAATTAAAAAATAAATTCAAAATCAAAGAAGCTCTTTTGATTATAATTTTTAATTGTTAATTCTACATTATCAATTGTCAATTAAATTATTGTGGAGAGATACCCAAGTTGGCTGAAGGGGCGGGTTTGCTAAACCTGTAGTAGGACCTATTGTCCTAGCGAGGGTTCGAATCCCTCTCTCTCCGCCATTTATAATAGTTGACTGTTGATAGTGTGTAGTTGATAGTTAAAGGCAAAGTCAAAAGAAAAAAGCTAAATTTAATATAAGATATAATATTAAATATCCTGAGTGGGATATTTTTATGTTTTTTTGGGAAATAAAAAAATTCTTGATAAAAAAAGGCATATTATCGGTTATAATGTAATTAATCCAATATTAATTTAGGGAAAAAGCCGAATCTATTTTTATTGGTGCAGGAATTAACTTGTTCTATCTTGAAAACTATAATAAGGAAGGGTCTATTATAATAGACCTAGTAATGATTATTAATTAGCAATTTGATAAATGTAAAATGAAATTCTTTTTTTGGATTTAACTAAGAAAAATAATTTTTAAATTAGTTGCTCAAGAGTTGACAGGATAGTTTAGTAGTGTTGAATTTATAGTTCTTGAGGGGGAGATAAAAGTGAGTAAAAAAAATGAAGATTCTATTGTCATTCCAAATGCTGTAATTAAAAGGTTGCCTAAATATCATAGGTATTTAGAGCAATTGGTGCATGAAGGTAGAGAGAAAATTTCTTCACAGCAATTAGGAGATATTGTAGGAGTTTCTGCACCTCAATTGCGGCAAGATTTGAATTACTTTGGTAATTTTGGCCAGCAGGGTTATGGTTATAATGTAAAAAAACTGTATAATTCTTTAGCTGAAGTAATGGGGATTCAGAATAAGAGCAAGATGGTTTTAGTAGGAGTGGGAAATATAGGACAAGCACTAGTTAATTCTAAAGATTTTGAGAAAAGAAGTTTTTATTTATCTGCTATTTTTGATAATGACTCTAAATTAATTGGAAGTAAAATTAATAATTTAGAGGTTAAAGATGTAGCAAATCTTGAAGATTATATTAGAGAAAATCAGGTTGATATAGGGGTTATTGCTGTACCTGGTAGTGTAGCTCAAGAAATTGCTGATAATATGGTTGAATCAGGAATTAAAGGAATCTGGAACTTTTCTCCTGTTGATCTTAAAACGCCTCAAGCAATTCAAGTAGAGAATGAACATCTAACTGAGGGATTATTGCGTTTGTCTTTTAAGGTCAAAGATGAGTAATTAAGATAATCCCCGCCCTAAGTTAAGGGCGCGGATTTCTTGTTTACAGCTAGTAAATAAGCGCAAAATATAATTTTTTCTTGACATTTGTTCTATTAGGATATATAATTTTTAAGTGAGTGATTTTAGGAGGGGTGTCCGAGTCCGGTTTATGGTGGCAGACTTGAAATCTGCTGTGCGTTTAGGCGTACCGTGGGTTCGAATCCCACCCCCTCCGCCATTTTAATTAATTGAGAATGTAAAATTGAAAATTAACAATTAAAAAATAAATTCAAAATCAAAGAAGCTCTTTTGATTATAATTTTTAATTGTTAATTCTACATTATCAATTGTCAATTAAATTATTGTGGAGAGATACCCAAGTTGGCTGAAGGGGCGGGTTTGCTAAACCTGTAGTAGGACCTATTGTCCTAGCGAGGGTTCGAATCCCTCTCTCTCCGCCATTTATAATAGTTGACAGTTGATAGTGTAGAGTTGATAGTTAAAAGATAAAGTCAAATTCAAAATTATATAGTCTAAAAGCAAGTAAAATTTTTTAAGTTTTTTATGTTTAGGTTTTGATTTTTAACTCTAAACTATAAATTATAAACTGTAAACTAAATTATTGTGTGCCCGTAGCTCAACTGGATAGAGTATCTGACTACGAATCAGAAGGTTGGAGGTTCGAATCCTCCCGGGCACGCCATTTATTACTCAAATAACCATTTTTTTATTAACCTGCCTATAAGTGGCAGATTTTTAGTTTTGTGATCAATCATTTAATGAAAAAAGACCTTGACAAATTGGTTAAATTATTATATAGTCTTAAGGGCAGGGTTGATTTGAGTAACCAAATTTTTATTATTTTCAAGTAGGATAATCATTAGATTTATTGATGGTGAATAATATATGGATAAAACTGATCAACAATATATGAAACTAGCTATTGAAGAAGCTAATAAAGCTTTTGATAAAGAAGAAGTACCAATCGGTGCTGTTATTGTTAGAGAAGGTGAGATAATAGCAAAAGCTCATAATTTAAAAGAGAGTAGACAAGATCCTACAGCTCATGCAGAAATTTTGGCAATCCGGCAAGCAGTTGCTAAGTTGGGTGGTTGGCGCTTGTTAGATTGTACTTTGTATGTCACTATTGAGCCTTGTGCTATGTGTGCTGGTGCATTAGTCGAGTCTAGATTAGAGCGATTAGTCTTTGGAGCAGCTGAACCGAAGAGTGGTGCTGCAGGTAGTCTGTTTAATTTAGTTAATAATGATAGATTGAATCATAGAGTAGAAGTGGAGAAAAATATCTTAGCGGATGAGTGTAGAGGATTAATGCAAGATTTTTTTGTGAAATTGCGTGAGTCTTAAATTTAAGTATAAGTATAAGAATTGATTAAAAAGCAGAATGTTTGTTTTATAATTTGCTTTTTAACTGTAGACTATAAATTATCAACTTTAAACTGAATTTACTGTGGAGAGGTGTCCGAGTCTGGTTTATGGGGCTCGCCTGGAAAGCGAGTAAGGGTTAACGCCCTTCGAGGGTTCAAATCCCTCCCTCTCCGCCATTTAGATAGAAAATTGAAAAAAACAGCAGGAAAATTTTGGTTAGTCTTGACTTGATAGATATTTACTGTTACAATTAATGTTGTAGTTTGAATTCAAGATTTAATTTAATATTGGAATAAAGGCAATTTTGCCTTTATATAAATTTGGTCGTGCTAAACGGGGTGGTAGCGGTACCCTGTAACCTGCAATCCGCTCAGCAGGGTTGAAGTCTACTTTAGCCTATTTCTTTTAAGGTCTGGCCTAGATAAGTGGTGTTGACGATCGGGTCCTACGCAATGAGGCCTTACGAACTCCGTCAGATTCGGAAGGAAGCAGCGGTAAGAAAGTGTCCTCATGTGCCGTAGGGTTACCTGGTCCGAGTTAACTATTTAGGTAACGCTTGGAAGAGATAGGTGAGAATAGATGCACGGCCATTTACTATATACATAGAATTTAATTATTAAAGTAGGGATAGAACTTGAGTTTTATCCTTTTTTTCGATAAACTAAGAATTGTAAATTATTATGATTGATTGGAGGTCCTATTTCATATGGCTTATGTATCTTTGTATCGTAAGTGGCGCCCCCAAGATTTTTCTGATATTGTGGGCCAAGAGAATGTAGTCAAAACTTTAAAAAATGCAATTAAATTGGACCGTATTGCTCATGCTTATTTATTTTGTGGGCCCCGGGGAACTGGCAAGACAAGTACTGCTAAGATTTTAGCCAAAGCGTTAAATTGTGAAGAAGGGCCAACAATAGATATTTGTGATGATTGTACATCATGTAACAAAATAACGGATAATAGTTCAATTGATGTCTTAGAAATAGATGCAGCATCTAATCGAGGGATCAATGAAATTAGAGAATTGCGAGAAAAGGTTAAATTTTCTCCTACCGAGGGTAATTATAAAGTATATATTATTGATGAAGTACATATGTTAACTACAGAAGCATTTAATGCTCTATTAAAAACTTTAGAAGAGCCTCCGGAGTACGTTGTTTTTATTTTAGCAACTACAGAACCTAATAAGTTATTATCTACTATTTTATCAAGATGTCAAAGGTTTGATTTTGGTCGGTTATCTATTTCTGATATTATAAGTCGAATATCATATATTGCTGAACAGGAAGAAGTAGAAATCTCAGAAAAGTCCTTAGCTGCTATTGCTAGAAGTGCTGCTGGGGGAATGAGAGATGCTATTAGTATTTTAGATCAGACTATCTCTTATGCTGGTTCTGAAATTGAAATAGATGATGTTAGTGCTGTATTAGGAATGGTTGATCATGAAGTGTTAGTTAAATTAACGCAAATAATGATTGATAATAATGTTGAAGCAGGATTGAATTTAGTTAATGATATTATAGCTAAAGGGAAAAATATTTCACAATTTGTGGATGACTTTATTCATCATTTGCGAAATTTATTATTACTCAAAGAATGTAATGAAACTAGTAAGTTGATTAAAGCAGGTACTAAAGAAAAAGAAGAGTTAAAATCTTTAGTAGATGATTTAGTAGTAGAACAGTTATTAGCTTGGATTGAAATTTTGAATCAGATGAGTTATGATTTAAAGCAAACAACTCAGCAACGACTAATTTTAGAAATGGGAATTATAAAATTAGTTAAGGCTGAAACTGATAAATCTCTAGATACAATTTTAAGTCGAATAGCTAAATTAGAAGACCAAGCTACTAATGGTCAATTAATAGGAGAATCTAAGGATAAGCTTAAGTCTAAGAAAAAAGATAAAAAGAAAGAAAATAATGAACAAGCTAAGCAAACTACAGATTCTAATTCTGATAAAGATAAGCAGACTAACTCCTCACCTGGCAAAAATTCTAAAGTAGTTGATGTAGCTGCCCCTGAAACTGCTGATATTGAGCAAGTTAAAGAACAATGGAAGCAATTTTTAGATTACTTAAAAGAGAAAAATATGAAGTTAGCCGCTTTTATGAGAGATGCTCAACCATTTAAAATAGAAAATAATAAGTTATTACTTGCTTTCAAACATGAATTTCATAAAGGGCAGATTGAATCTAACAAACAGGTGGTTGAAGAAGCATTAAAAAAGCTTTTAGGGGTTAGTTTGCAGTTGAAATGCATCTTAGATGGTGCTAGTGAGAGTAAAGAGGAACAGGAAGAAGAAAAAATAACAGATCATCCTTTAGTTAAGGAAACTTTAGAGTTGTTTTCTGGTGAAGTTGTTAAGGTGGAAAAAATAGATTAAAATTTAGATTTATTAATTCTAATTAAGGGGGAAGATAGTTATGGATATGCAAAAAATGATGAAACAAGCACAGAAAATGCAGAGTAAAATGGAGAAGAAGCAAGAAGAAATGAAAGATAAAACAGTGGATGCTTCTGCTGGTGGTGGGGTAGTTACTGTTACTGTTAATGGTGGTCAAGAAGTAGTGGATATTGATATTAACCCAGATGTTTTAGATCCAGATGATGTTGAAATGTTAGAAGATTTAATTTTAGCTGCTACTAATGAAGCAATGAGAAAAATAAATGATATGATGGAAGATGAGATGGGACAATTAGCAGGAGGGCTAAACATACCTGGTATGTAAGGGGTTTTTGTCAATGGAGTATTATGCTAGACCGTTAGCCCAATTGATTGGGCAATTAACAAAATTACCTGGAATTGGGAAAAAGACAGCTCAGCGATTAGCCTTTCATATTATTGAGATGGAACAAGGAGAGGTTAATAGTTTAGCTAATTCAATTTCAGAAGTGCAAGAAAATCTTACTTATTGTTCTACTTGTAATAATTTGACTGAAAATGATCCGTGTCATATTTGTAATGACCCGAAAAGAAATGAAGAATTGATTTGTGTTGTAGAGAGCGTTAAAGATATCGTAGCAATGGAAAAAACAGGAGAATATAAGGGGTTATATCATGTCTTACATGGAGCTATCTCTCCTATTGATGGAGTTGGCCCTGATGATATAAAGATAAAAGATTTATTACCTCGGGTTCAAGATGATCAAGTAGAGGAAATAATTTTAGCTACTGATCCTAATGTTGAAGGTGAGGCTACTGCCGCTTATATTTCTCAATTGATGAAACCATTGGGAATTAAAGTGACAAGAATAGCACATGGACTTCCTGTTGGGGGAGATTTAGAGTATGCGGATGAAGTTACTCTATCCAAAGCTTTAGAAGGTCGTCAAGAAGTGTGAATAAATATAAAGTAATTAGACGCAGTTGCAATTATGCAATTGCGTCTTTTATTTTAGGGTATTAATTTTCTGTTTTTTTCACCGTCTTTGTTAGAATTGTCTGAAAATTAGATTATTTGACTACTTACGTCAGGTCTAGTATACTAGGTTTATTATTGGGTTTAGAAATAATAATCTTAAAAATACGGGAGGAAATATAATGACTAAAAAGATGAAAACTATTGATGGAAACCAGGCTGCTGCATATACTTCATATGCATTTACTGAAGTAGCTGGTATTTATCCGATTACACCATCTTCACCGATGGCAGAATATGTTGACTTATGGGCTTCAGAAGGAAAAGAAAATTTATTTGGCATGCCGGTTAATGTTGTAGAAATGCAATCAGAAGCTGGGGCGGCTGCTACAGTACATGGTTCTTTACAAGCAGGTGCATTAACCACTACTTATACTGCATCACAGGGACTATTATTGAAAGTTCCTAACTTATATAAGATAGCAGGTGAATTATTACCAGGGGTTGTTCATGTTGCTGCAAGATCAATAGCTGCTCAAGCATTATCAATTTTTGGTGATCACCAAGATGTAATGGCTGCTCGTCAGACTGGTTGTGCTATGTTAGCAAGCGGGTCAGTACAAGAAGTTATGGATTTAGGTGGAGTTGCTCATTTATCTGCAATTGAAGGAAGAATTCCTTTTATTCATTATTTTGATGGATTTCGTACTTCTCATGAGATTCAAAAGGTTGAAATGATGGATTATGATGTATACGATCGTTTACTAGATAGAGAAGCTGTACAAGACTTTAGAGATAATGCTTTAAATCCTGAGCATCCTGTTACTAGAGGTTCAGCTCAGAATGATGATGTATATTTCCAAACTAGAGAAGCGCAAAATAAATATTATGATCGCTTACCAGATATTGTTGCAGAATATATGGATGAGATTTCTGAAGAAACTGGGCGTGACTATGCTCCATTTGTATATTATGGTGCAGAAGATGCGACAGATATTATTGTGGCAATGGGTTCAGTAACTGAGGCAATTGAAGAAACAGTTGATTATTTGAATGAGCAAGGACGTAAAGTAGGTTTGATGACTGTTCATCTATATCGTCCATTTAGTGCTAAATACTTCTTTGATCAATTACCAGAATCAGTTGAACGAATTGCTGTTTTAGATAGAACAAAAGAACCTGGTTCTACGGGAGAACCTCTATCTTTAGATGTTAAATCAATCTTTTCTGATAAAGAAGAGGCACCAGTAATTGTTGGTGGTCGTTATGGATTATCTTCTAAAGATACTAATCCTGCTCAAATTATTGCTGTTTATGATAATTTAGCTGGATCACCTCAAGATAACTTTACAATTGGTATTGAAGATGATGTAACTAATTTATCTCTACCAGTTGAAGAAGATGTTAATGTATTAGATGATGAAGTTACGGAGGCATTATTCTACGGTTTAGGTTCTGATGGTACTGTAGGTGCTAATAAAAGTACAATTAAGATTATTGGTGATAATACTGATTTATATGCTCAAGGTTACTTTGCTTATGATTCTAAGAAGTCTGGTGGAGTTACTCGGTCTAACTTAAGATTTGGCCCAGAGCCAATACGCTCTACTTATTTAGTAGATAATCCAGACTTTATAGCTTGTTCTACTGATTCTTACTTAGGTAAGTATGATATGATAAGTGGGTTAAGTGAAGGTGGAAGCTTCTTATTAAATACAATTTCTGATGCCGAAGAGGTTGTAGAAGAAATGCCTAATAGTGTGAAGAAAAAATTAGCTGAAAAAGATGCTAAGTTTTATATTATTGATGCTATTTCTTTAGCCCAAGATATAGGCTTAGGACATCGTACAAATACTATTATCCAGTCTGCCTTCTTTAAGTTAAATGAACAGATTATGCCTTATGATAAAGCTCAGGATTTAATGAAAGATTATGCGAAAAAAGCATATGGACGTAAAGGTGAAGAAATTGTTCAAATGAACTGGGAAGCAATTGATAAAGGAGCCGAAGGATTAGTAGAGGTTGAAGTTGATCCAAGTTGGACTGAGTTAGAGGGAGAGCTGGATACAGTGAAAGCATGCAGTTCATCCTGGTGTTCAATAGAATATGAAGATAGGCCTGATTTTGTGAAAGATATAGCTGATCCAATTAATGCAATTAAAGGTTATGATTTACCAGTATCTGCTTTTGAAGGTTATGAAGATGGGACAATGGAAAATGGTGCTGCTGCTTATGAAAAGCGTGGTATTGCTAACTTTGTTCCGGAATGGAAGTCAGATAATTGTATCCAATGTAATCAGTGTGCTTTTGCTTGTCCTCATGCTGTAATTAGACCATTCTTAATGGATGAAGAAGAGGTAGCTAATGCTCCTGAAGGAACTAAGACTATTAAGCCCCTAGGAAAGGGAACAGATGGATTAGAATACCGCTTACAAGTTTCTACTTTAGATTGTACTGGCTGTGGAGTTTGTGAGAATGTATGTCCGGCACCAGAGAAAGCATTAGATATGGTACCAATCAAACAATCTATTGATGATGGTCAAGTTGAAAAGGCTGACTATATGTTTAATGAAGTGACATATAAAGATGATAAAATGCCTGTTTCAAATGTTAAAGGATCACAGTTTGCTAAGCCATTATTTGAATTTTCTGGAGCATGTGCAGGTTGTGGAGAAACGCCATATGTTAAATTAGTTACTCAGTTATTTGGAGATCGTATGACTATTGCTAATGCAACAGGATGTTCTTCAATTTATGGTGGTTCTTATCCATCAACTCCATTTACAAAAGATGAAGATGGCAGAGGTCCAGCGTGGGCTAACTCATTATTTGAGGATAATGCTGAATTTGGATTTGGAATGAGAGTTGCTTCAGAAACAATTAGAGATAGAATTGAAAATATTATGACAGAAACTATAGATGAAGTAGAACCAAAATTAGAAGATCTCTATAAAAAGTGGATGAAGAATCGTAATAGTGGTGCTAAAAGTAAACAGCTAAAAGCTCAATTAGTAACTGCTTTAGAGAATACTTCTTGTGCAGAAGCTAAAGATATCCTAGATGTCAAAGACCATCTTGTAAAACAATCTAACTGGATGATTGGTGGAGATGGATGGGCATATGATATCGGTTATGGTGGATTAGACCATGTAATTGCTAGTAATGAAGATGTTAATATTCTAGTAGTAGATACTCAGGTTTATTCTAATACAGGTGGGCAATCTTCAAAGGCTGCTCAATCAGGTTCAATTGCTAAATTTACTGCTTCTGGTAAAGGTGGCAATAAGAAAGATTTAGCTGCAATGGCAATGGCTTATGGTCATGTTTATGTAGCTCAAGTAGCTCATGGTGCTAGTCAATCACAAGTACTAAAAGCTATGATTGAAGCTGAAGCTCATGATGGACCATCGCTTGTAATTGCTTATTCTCCATGTATTAGCCATGGTGTTAAGGGTGGATTGACTAATGCTGAAAAGCAAGCGGAAATGGCTGAAGAATGTGGATATTGGCCAATATTCCGATTTGATCCTTCGTTAGCTGAAGAAGGAGAGAATCCATTCCAAATTGATTCTAAAGATCCGCAATGGGATAAGTACCATGATTTCTTAATGACTGAGAAAAGATACTCTCAGTTAACTAAGATTAATCCAGATCAAGCTGATCAATTGCTTGAAAGAAATAAACAGCAAGCTAAAAAACGTTGGAAGATGTATCAGCGTTATGCTGCTATGGATTATTCTAATGAAGTAACAGAAGAATAATTTAATAATTCGATTTAAAAAGTAGTGGGGATTACCCCGCTACTTTTTTATTTTTTGTAATGAATTATTTCTAGCTAATTGGTTAATATAATAATAAATATAGAATTTGCTATTTATATATTTTTTTATTTGAAATTGGTTTTATGGTTTTAATTGTCAATTTTCCATTCTCAATTATCAATTATTTAAAAGTGGTTGTCTGCAATAGGGGGGGATCATAATTAGTAATTATGGTTTAGATTTTCAGGAGCCTAAATTAGAGGAAAAAATTGAAGAGGCAAGGGTAGAATGGAAGAAAGCTAGGAAATATTTTGATATAGTTTCTGATCCGGATTTAGTTGATCATGCAATTTATTTGTTGGGAGCAGCTGAAAGAAAATATGAGTATTTGCTGAAAGTAAAACAAGAGGAAAGAGAGGAAGCATAGGGGAGAATAAGCAAAAAGTCTGAAAATTAAAACTTGGTAGAAATAAGCAGGAATTATTGTTACAATACAGAATATAATGTTGTAGTGACTATATTAGACTAAATAAGTTATTTTTTTGCTGGTTGAACTGGACAAGATTGATAGTTAGTAGTCACTTTAAAACTTATTTTGTGAAAGGAGGAACATAGATGGCAAGTTTAACTGAAATTAGATGGCATGGTCGTGGTGGACAAGGTGGAAAAACTGCTTCTATTCTGTTAGGAAAAGTTGCTTCTAAGAGTGGGAAAAATATTCAGGCATTTCCTGAGTATGGGCCAGAACGAATG
>JBNJDB010000026.1:0-16504 GCA_051744465.1 Bacillota bacterium
TAGCTAACTCCTTTTTTATCCCTTGTTGATGACAACTATACCACGATTCTTTCAGCAACTTTGCTTTTTTATTACAGATTATTATCCCCTCCTAGTTTACTAAATTGAACATTTAAAGTTATAATTATAACTTTAACATACAAGTATATATATATCAAATTATCATAATATTTACATTTACCCATAAAAAAACAGCCCCCACCAATCAGAGGACTGTTTAATAGAACTTATATTGTTATCTACTCTTTTAATTCAGCTAACTTTTCTTCTAATTGTTCTTTTTTCTTTGTATACTCCTCTTTTTTCTCTCGTTCTTCATCTACTAGATGATCGGGAGCATTATTGACAAATCCTTCATTAGCTAATTTACCTTTAGCCCGCTCAATCTCAGATTTCATTTCCTCAATTTCATCTTCTAAACGGGAAATTTCTTTATCAATATCTACTAAATCTGCTAGAGGAAGAATTACTTTCACTTCACTAGTAATTGCAGTAGAAGCTTTATCAGGTTCATTGGCAATTTCTTCTGCAATCTTTAACTCATCTACATTTGCTAAATTAGCAATATAGTCTGCTCCTTCTTCTAGAATTTCTAATTTTTCTGCTACATCTGAAGTCAAAATCGCAGTAATCTCTTTACCAGGATTAACCTTCATTTCATTTCTGATATTTCGGATACTACCAATAATATCCATCACAAGTTCCATCTTTTCTTCCGCTGGTTCATTAATAGAAATACTATCTGGTTCAGGCCATTGTGCAACCATCAAGCTCTCTTCTACGCCAGGCAAGTGATCCCAGATTTCTTCCGTAATAAAAGGCATTACTGGATGTAATAATTTTAAAATACTATTTAAGTTATACCAAACTACATACTGAGCAGTCTGTTGCGCTGCTTTATCTTCATCTTGATATAATCTCGGCTTAATCAATTCAATATACCAATCACAGAATTCATTCCAGACAAAGTCATATAGTTCTTGTGAAACTTGGCCAAACTGATAATCATCTAATAAATCAGTTATTTCTTTAATCTTTTTATTCAATCTACTGAGCATCCATTGATCTGCTAATGTATATTTTAAGCTGCCAAAATCAATTTCATCTAAATCAAAATCTTCTAAGTTCATTAATACAAATCGGGATGCATTCCACAATTTATTAGCAAAGTTACGACTTGCTTCAACACGTTCTTCCCGATACCTAATATCATTACCAGGAGTATTTCCAGTAATTAAAGTAAATCGTAAAGTATCTGCTCCAAATTGATCAATTACTTCAATTGGATCAACACCGTTTCCTAATGATTTACTCATCTTTCTACCTTGTGAATCACGAACTAATCCATGAATATAAATATCTTCAAATGGATCTTCATCTGTAAACTCTAAGCCCATAAAGATCATCCGCGCAACCCAGAAGAAAATAATATCTCGACCTGTTACAAGCACATCCGTCGGATAGAAAAAGTCTAGCTCATCACTTTCTTCGGGCCAACCTAGAGTAGAAAATGGCCATAATCCCGAACTAAACCAAGTATCTAATACATCCTGATCTTGCTCGAGATTGCTACTACCACAAGCAGGACATTCTGTTGCATCTTCTGTCTGTACTATAACCTCACCACAGTCTTGACAATACCAGACTGGAATCTGATGGCCCCACCATAATTGACGAGAAATACACCAGTCACGAATATTTTCCATCCAATTGAAATAAACCTTATCAAAACGATCAGGAATGAAATTGATATCGTCACCCTTCACTGCCTCAATAGCAGGTTCAGCTAAATCATCCATGGCTACAAACCACTGCTTGGAAACTAATGGTTCAACTACTGTATCACAGCGATAACATTGGCCCACTGAATGCTCATGGTCTTCAATCTTTTCAATTAATCCCGCTGACTTCAAATCATCAACTAACTGATTTCGACAATCATAACGATCCATAGCTTCATATTTTCCGGCTTGGGGAGTCATATGAGCATCATCATTAATTACTTTAATAACTTCTAAATCATTTCGCTCTCCCATTTCAAAGTCATTCGGATCATGAGCTGGAGTTACTTTTACCATTCCTGTTCCAAATTCAGAATCTACATACTCATCAGCAATAATATCTATCTCACGGTTGACAACAGGCACAATTACTTGTTCACCAATTAAATCTTGATACCTCTCATCATCAGGACTAACTGCTATTGCAGTATCTCCTAACATTGTTTCTGGACGTGTTGTAGCTACAACAATATAGTCATCTTTATCTTTGAAATTATACCGAATATGATATAATTTCCCATCTTTATCTTCATGCTCAACCTCGATATCAGATAAAGTAGTTTTACAATCAGGACACCAATTAATAATATAGTCTCCTTGATAAATTAAATCTTTATCATATAGCTGTACAAAAGCTTCCCGAACAGCTTGGTTCAAATCTTGGTCCATTGTAAAGCTTTCTCGTTCCCAATCACAAGATACGCCTAATTTTCTTAATTGATTAGTAATTACATTTCCCGACTCTTCTTTCCAATCCCAGGCTCGATCTAAAAATCCTTCCCGCCCAACATCTTCTTTTTCTAATCCTTCTTCTTCACGCATCTTATCAACTACCTTAACTTCAGTAGCAATACTAGCATGATCTGTTCCCGGCAACCATAATGCTTGATAGCCTTGCATCCGTTTCCACCTAGTTAAAATATCTTGAAAAGTCATAGTTAAAGCATGACCAATATGTAATTGTCCAGTTACATTAGGTGGCGGCATCATAATTGTAAAAGATTCTTTATCCTCATCTACTTCAGGATGAAAGTAATCTTGTTCCTCCCAATAATCATACCATTTTCCTTCCACTTGATCTGGATCATAGGTTGTTGATAAATTTTCTTGACTCATTTTTTATACCTCCTGTATTTTTACTTTCTAATTTTATCTATATAATATATAAAGCGTATCTTTTAGCAATTGATATAAAATAATTTCTTCGCTCAAAAATTTAATCTATCTTAGTTGGCCTTTAATGAAATAAACTAAAAGATTTGTTTAAAGGAAAATGATGCCTGAACCGTACCACAGGAAGTGAAACTTTTTATAGCTATTTAAATTAAAATTTAAATAGCTTCTCTTAGAATAGAGTACATTACTAAATCTTTATATTCACCTTTATAAAACATATAATCTCTTAATAGACCCTCTTCTTTAAAACCTAGACTAGTTAATAACTCTCGTGAAGCTCTGTTAGGAGGTTCTACTAAAGCCTGAATTCGATTTAATCTCATCTTTTCAAATCCAAAACGAATTATTTCAGTTAATCCTTCAGTCATAAACCCCTGTTCCCAATATTGGGACCCTAACTCATAACCAATTGTAGCTCGACAAAAGTCTTCTTGCCAATTATAAAAACCACAACTACCTATTAATTTTTCACTTTTCTTCTCTTCTAAACCCCAGCGCAATAATTGCTGCTGTTGAAATCTAAGCAAATAGTTACTAATCAACTCTTTAGCTTCTTCTAAAGATTCAAACGGATACATATTATAATATTTCATTACTCGCGGATTAGAAAAAACTTCTAACAAGTCCTCGGCATCTTCTAGCTTTACCTCTCTAAGCACTAATCTCTCTGTTTCTAGTTCCGGAAATTGACTAAAAATATCTTCTCTCAGCATTTTTTTCACCTACCATAAATAAAAAAACCTCTCACATCCTAATTTAAGGACGAAAGAGGGGTTGACTTTCGCGGTACCACCTTAATTCCTACAGGCGCTTAACTGCTAACGAGCAGTTCCGATCAAATCTACTTAATTTCAATTTGATAGCTCCAGAGCGACTTCAATTAATTTTCTCCAGATTACTTTCAGCCACAGGTAATCTTCTCTCAAGAAGAAAAATTTAATTTACTACTCTCTATCAATGCTTTTATTTAATATCAAATTTTAAATAAATATCTTCTACTATAATAATATAATTTATTGCTCTGCTTGTCAATTAAAAATCCAACGGGAATAATGCAAAAACTAATAGGTCCCATAATACGTGTGATATAATAACCTGAGTCAGAGATTTATTCTTCCAATAAAGATATCCCCAAAACAGACCTGCTGTTAAAGCAGCTAATACTAAAATCAAATTACCAGTCCAAATATGTACTCCAGCATAAATTAAGCTAGTAATAATATATCCTAATTTAGCACTAAATAATTGTGTTAAATTCTGTTGTAAAAAACCACGCCACAATAATTCTTCTCCTATACCTGCTACTACTAATACTAAAATAATCACAGCATAATCTGTATTTTTTCCCAACTGATAAACACTTGTTATCTGTTGCTGACCAGAAGAAAATAACAACTCACTTCCATATTTACCAGCTAAAAAAATAAAATAAAGAATAATAGCAGAAATTACTCCTGAAAAAATAGTATTTACATCAAATTCAAAATTATAATCTTGATAATTACTTACAACTAAATTCAAAACTACTATAGCAATTAACAACCTAAACCAAAAATTTAAGAGATTTCCCCGAAAGACTAAATACCAAACTAAATTTATTAATATTATGACTGTTACTACTAAGTACGATCTTTTTTTTCTCATAGTAGTTAACTCCTATTTAAAAAGTTAGCACCTAATAACGCAATAACTAATAACAAACCAAATTTCAAGTGTAACTTAGCAGTTTTAGCTTCTATAATTTTAACTTTTTCCGTAGAAGATTCCATTGCTTCTATCACATCGGAAAAATTATCCTTGGCATAAGGAATAGTTATTAAAGTAATCAAAGCCCAATTCGTAAGTACCCCTTTTAAAACTAAAAGGACTATTGTAAAATATGATAATCCAACTAATAAAAAATAAAATTGTCCTGCTAACTCGCGTTCTAAAATATTAGCTAAAGTCTTAATCCCCACTTCAGAATCATACTTAATATCTCTAAAATCATTACCATGTAAAATAGCACTTACTAATAGAGCAATGGGCAACGAAATTAAAAATACTTGATTGTTATAACTACCCGTTTGAATATAATAACTCACTCCTACTAAAATAGGACCTAATAATAAGAAAACACCTGGGACACCTAAAGCATAATATTTATAATTAATTGGACGAGCAGTATAAAAATATCCTCCTGCTAGACCAATTAAAAATAAAATACCAATCATCAAACCTTGCTGATAAATTAAATAAAGTGCTAATACAAAAGCTAAGCCAAAACAAAAAAAAGCAGATAATTTAACTTGCTTAGGTGTTAATAATCCCTTAGTTAATATACCACTCCCCCCTAAATGCCCCTCTTTATCTACTCCAGATTGATAATCATAATAATCATTAATCAAATTAGTCCCAGCATGTAATAGTAATACCCCAGATAAAACTATTATAAATAAATCCAGACTAAATGTTCCTGTTTTAATTGCCAATGATGTTCCTAATAATACAGGAACTATTGTAGCAGTAAAAGAAAATGGTCTAATAGCAGTTAACCACAACTTCTTTTCATCCATTGTATTCCACCTCATTCTAAAAAAATAAGGCTAGTAGATGGCAAACCATCTACTACCCCCTAATTAAACTAATCTATAACTTGGTCTATAAATTTAAAAACTTGATTCTTTCCTGCCCCAGTTTCAGCAGAAAAGAAAGTAAAATCAGTAAACTCAGTCAATCCCAACTCTTCTTTAATAATTTTCTCTTGCTTTTTTCTGTTACTTCTTTTTACTTTATCAATTTTAGTAGCAACTACTAAAGTGGGCAATTTCATTTCAAGTAACCAATCATACATCATTTGATCATCCTCAGTTGGTTTATGCCGAGCATCAACTAAGAATATTACCCCTTCCAAATTACGACGATTAAATAAATAAGTTTCAATCATAACTCCCCATTCATCCTTTACTTCCTGAGGAACTTTAGCAAACCCATATCCGGGTAGATCAACAAAATAAAATTTGTTATCTATTTGATAAAAGTTAATCGTTTGAGTTTTGCCCGGTTTAGAACTAGTACGAGCTAATTTTTTATGATTAACTAAATTATTAATTAAAGATGATTTTCCCACATTAGAACGACCTGCTAAAGCAATCTCAGGGAACGTATGATATGGGTAATCTTTTGGTTTAGTAGCGCTACGAGAAAATTGAGGATTATTGATCTTCATTAGTCTCCTCCTCATCAAATACTTCAGCTAACACTTGATCCATTTCTTCTACAAATACAAATTCTAAATCTTTTTTAATTTCATCAGGAACTTTCTCAAGATTCTTCTTATTTTCTTTAGATAAAATTATCTTCTCAATTCCAGCTCTATGAGCAGCAAGAACTTTACTCTTAATACCACCAACTGGTAATACTCTACCGCGCAATGTTACTTCGCCTGTCATAGCTACTGTACCTGAAACCTTCTTATTAGCTAAGGCAGAAACTAATGCTGTAGCTAGAGTAATTCCAGCTGAAGGACCGTCTTTTGGAATTGCTCCCTGCGGAACATGAACGTGGATATCATAATCTTCATAAAAATTATCAATGAAATCATATTCCTCTTCTTTAGTTCGCACATAACTTAAAGCTGCTTGAGCTGATTCCTTCATTACATCTCCTAATTTACCAGTCAAAGTTAGTTTGCCTTCACCAGGTACAACAGAGACTTCAATATTGAGTATATCGCCCCCAGTACTAGTATATGCTAACCCAGTTACTACACCAACTCTATTATCTTCTTCTATTTTACCATATTTATATTGAGGAACACCTAAATATTTATTCAAATTACGAATATCTACTCTAGTCGAACGTTCTTTACCTTCAACAACTTTTTTAGCTGCCTTACGACAAATTTTGGCTAAGGTTCGCTCTAAATTTCTAACTCCTGCTTCTCTAGTATAATTTCTAATAACTTGCTTTAAAGCATTACTAGAAATATTTAAATTATCTTCTAATCCATGATTATCATATAATTCAGCTAGTAAATGATTCTCAGCAATTTTTACTTTTTCTTCCTCAGTATAACCCGAAATATTAATTGTTTCCATTCGATCTAGTAATGGTCGCGGAATAGTTTTTGCAACATTAGCTGTAGTTATGAACATTACATCAGATAAATCAAATGGAACTTCTAAATAATGATCGCTAAATTCACTGTTCTGTTCAGGATCTAATACCTCCAATAATGCTGCAGCAGGATCGCCTCTAAAATCACTCTTAATCTTATCCACTTCATCCAATAAAAAGACTGGGTTTTTAGTTCCCGCATCTTTAATAGCATTAATAACCCGACCTGGTCGTGCTCCAACATAAGTTCTTCTATGCCCTCTAATCTCAGCTTCATCACGTAATCCACCTAGTGACAACCTAACAAATTCACGGTTTAAAGCTTCAGCAATAGATCGTCCTAAAGAAGTTTTACCTACCCCAGGTGGACCAACCAAGCATAAAATCGGAGTCTTCATTTTATTACTAATCTTACGTACAGCTAAATATTCTAATATTCTTTCCTTTACATCTTCTAGACCATAATGATCATCATTTAATTTTTCTTCTACATTATCAAGTACTAATTTATCTTCACTATAATTATTCCACGGCAAATCCAAAATAGTATCTAAGTAATTTCTAACTACTACAGCTTCATTAGCCCGTGGCGGCATTTTTTTCAACTTTTCAACTTCTTCCAATGCTTTTTCCTCTACTTCTTCAGGCAATTCAGCTTCTAGAATTTTCTCCTTATATTCATCAGTTTCATTCATCCCAGAACCTTCTTCACCTAGTTCTTTCTTAATAGCTTTCATTTGTTCCTTTAAATAATATTCTTTTTGTCTTTTTTCTACTTGTTTTTTCACTTCACTATTAATTTTATCTTTAACTTCTAAAATTTCTAATTCTTCATCCAAAATACCGTATAATTTTTCTAATCTTTTCCGATAAGAAATAGCTTCTAATATTTGATGCTGTTGTTTTATCTTTATCGACATATGAGATGCAATAACATCTACTAATCTACCAGGATCTTCAATATTATTGATCGTCAACATTACTTCTGATGGAATCTTTTCCTTTAATTGCACATAGTCTTCAAACTTGTTTTCTACAGTTCTCATCAAAGCTTCAATCTCTCTATCTTTTTCACCAAATTCTTCTTCATCAATAATATCAAACTTAACGGAAAAATAGGGTTCAACTTGTTCAAATTTATTAACTTGAGCTCGTTTTAATCCTTCAACCAAAATTTTAATTGTCCCATCGGGTAACCTCATTAATTGTTTAACTTTAGCAATCGTACCCATTTTATATATATCATCAACTTCAGGATCTTCAATCTCTTCATCCTTTTGTGAAGCTAATAGAATTTCTTTATCATTAACCATAGCTTCTTCTAATGCTGCTACAGATTTATCTCTTCCCACTAATAAAGGTAACATCATATTTGGGAATACAACTATCCCTCGCAAAGCTAATAATGGAATATTATCATTATTTACAATTTGAGGCATGTCTCCCTCACTACTTTTAATTTTTTTTGGTTCTTCAGACTCTGCTTCAATTACCATTTCTTTATTTTCAACCATATTTGCCACCTCCTAATTTCTATTGACTAAAAAATTATAATACAGGTGCCGAAAAAAGATCAGAATTCAATCTCAAATCCGGCTTTTCTGTGGTCACATCCTCTAATAACAATGTTTCATTAATTGCTTCTTGCAAACTCGAAATTTTTACTATATCTAATTCAGAAAAATTATCGCTACTAAAAATTTCTTTCCAGTTTTTTTCAGGTAGCAGAACTTTTTCAGCTCCTGCTCTCATAGCAGCTTCTACTTTGGGAATAATTCCTCCTACTGCCCCAACCCGACCATTAATTGAAATTTTACCAGTCATAGCAACTTTATGATTAACAGGTCGCTCAATCAAAGCTGAATATAAAGCTACCGCCATTGTAATTCCAGCTGATGGCCCATCAACAATAGCATCACTAGCAAAATCAATATGTATATCATAATCATTCAAATCAAGATCTAATTTGTTTTGTAATAGAGTAATTACATTTTCGGCCGACGATTTAACCATACTCTTCCGCTTTAACTTTTTATATCTGCTTTTTTGTTCTTCTTCCTCAGCTATACCAGTAATATTTAATTTTCCGGCCCCAGTAGTAACCTTAGTAACAGCTACTTCTACTCGATCCACCAATCCAATATTAGCTCCTCTTACTGCTAAACCATTAACCACTCCAACTTGAGCTTCAGAGACTAATTTATTAGTTGGACGAGGAGAATAATGACCATTCATAATTACTCGTTCCAAATCAGACTGCAAAATTTTATTACGATTATCTGTAGCAGCAATTCCTCTAGCTGTCTGAACCATATTAACAGCTTGACGGCCATTTACTGCATATTTCTTAATCAACTCCAGAACTCCTTCTTCAATTTCAAAATTTATTTTCTGAATTGCATTTAAAGCTATCTTTTCTATATCTTCTGGGCTAAGTAATTCAAAAAAGACTTCTAAACAACGTGACCTAATTGCCGGTGGTATATCTTGAGGTTGTTTAGTAGTAGCCCCAATTAATCTAAAATCTGCTGGTAATCCATTTTGAAAAATATCATGAATATGCCGTGGTATATTATTGTCATCCTGATGATAATAAGAACTTTCTAAAAATACTTTTCTATCTTCTAGTACTTTCAATAATTTGTTCATTTGAATATGATGTAGTTCACCAATTTCATCAATAAATAGCATTCCACCATGAGCTTTAGTAACAGCACCTTGTTTAGGCTGAGGAATTCCAGCTGTTCCCATCGCTCCTGCTCCTTGATAAATTGGATCATGCACTGATCCAATCAATGGATCGGCAATTCCTCGTTCATCAAATCTTGCAGTAGTTGCATCCAACTCAACAAAATCTGAACTATTATCAAATGGAGATCCCGGCTTTTTCTTAGCTTCTTCTAAAACTAACCTAGCAGCAGCGGTCTTACCTACTCCGGGCGGTCCATAGATAATTACATGTTGTGGGTTTGGCCCACACATAGCTGCTCTTAAAGCTTCAACACCATTTTCTTGCCCAATTACTTCAGTAAATTCGGTTGGTCTAATCTTTTCAGCTAACGGTTCAGTTAAAGAACGCTGTCTCATCTTATGTAATTTACTTAATTCTCGTTTAGATTCCTTCTTTATTGCTCGTTTATTATTCTGTTGTTTTCTGAGCATCTTCCAAAAATAAAGACCAATTACTACAGCAAAGAAAAATTGAATTAAACTCAAAACACTAAATATTGAAGTCATTTTAATTCCCCCTTAGAAAACACTTTCTTAACTTAGTATAACCTAAGAGGAAATTTTTATTATCAAAAATATATTAAACAAAGAAGAAACTGCTTAGATTAAGCAGTTTCTTCTCTCTGTTCATCTACTTTAATCATTTTTGGTTTTTCACCTTTTTCTATTACATCGCTATCAATAATACATTTGTCAACATTATCATGAGAAGGCATATCATACATAATATCTAAAATTGATTCTTCAACAACAGAACGTAATCCTCTTGCTCCAGTATCATGTTCTAATGTCTTCTCAGCAATAGATTCTAAAGCTGCTTCAGAAAATTCTAATTCAACATCATCTAATTCAAAGAACTTCTTATATTGCTTAATTAATGCATTACGAGGTTCAGTTAAGATTTGAACTAATGCATCTTCATCTAGCTTATCAAGAGTTACCAAAACTGGAACTCGACCAACAAATTCAGGAATTAAACCATACTGCAATAAATCAGTAGATTTAATCTTTTTAAGGATTTCACCTAATTGTTTGTCTTCATTACTCTCAATATCAGCTCCAAATCCAAGTACTTCATTACCAACTCTAGATTTAATAACTTCATCCATACCATCAAAAGCTCCACCACAAATGAATAGAATATTTGTAGTATCAATTTGAATAAACTCTTGGTGGGGATGTTTTCTACCACCTTGAGGAGGAACACTAGCTTCAGTTCCTTCTAAAATCTTTAATAGGGCTTGCTGAACACCTTCACCAGATACATCACGAGTAATAGATGGATTCTCTGATTTACGAGCTACTTTATCAATCTCATCAATATAGATAATACCTTTTTCTGCTTTTTCTACATCAAAATCAGCAGCTTGAATTAACTTCAATAAGATATTCTCTACATCTTCACCGACATAACCAGCTTCAGTTAATGAAGTAGCGTCAGCAATAGCAAATGGAACATCTAAAATCCTAGCTAAAGTTCTAGCTAATAATGTTTTTCCACTACCAGTTGGCCCTAGCATACAAATATTACTTTTTTCCAATTCTACATCGTCTAATTGCATTCCAGAATTAACTCGTTTATAGTGATTATATACAGCAACAGCTAAAGTCCTTTTAGCTCGATCCTGACCAATTACATAATCATCTAAAAAATCATTTATTTCTTTTGGTATTGGTAAATCTTCAAAATCTGATTCAAAATCTTCATTTAATTCTTCTTCTATAATTTCATTACACAATTCAATACATTCATCACAAATATAAACTCCAGGGCCTGCAACTAATTTTTGTACTTGGTCTTGAACCTTACCACAAAACGAACATTTTAATTGACCCTGCTCATCACCAAATTTAAACATCAAATCACCTCTTTAGTAATCTACTATTCTAAATCATTTTCATGAGTGATTACCTCATCAATAATACCATATTCTTGCGCGGCTTCAGCTGACATAAAGAAATCTCGATCTACATCTTCAGCAATTTTTTCAACTGGCTGTCCAGTATGCTCGGCTAAAATATTATTTAAGATTTCTCTTAATTCAATAATCTCCTGTGCTTGAATCTCAATATCAGAAGCTTGACCTTGAGCGCCACCTTTAGGTTGATGAATCATTACTCGAGCATAAGGTAGAGCATATCTCTTACCTTCTGCACCCCCTGCTAATAATAAGGCAGCAGCACTAGCTCCAAGCCCCATACAAATAGTGGAAACATCAGGTTTAACATATTGCATTGTATCATACATTGCAAGTGCTGATGTAACTGAGCCTCCCGGACTATTGATATATATATATATATCCTTATCTGGATCATCTGCTTCTAGAAATAGTAATTGTGCTATTACAGTATTAGCTATGTCATCATTAATTGGTTTCCCAATAAAAATAATTCTATCTTTCAATAGTCGTGAATAAATATCGTAAGATCGCTCGCCCCTATTAGTTTGTTCTACAACTGTAGGAACTAAATTCATATTTTCTCCTCCTTCATTATATCTATACCCAGCTTCTCTTTATTATAAACATTAATTGTTTTCTTTTAAGAAATCAATTGTTTTTTCCATTTGTAAACCATCTGTTAATTGATCTAATTGACCTTGCATCTGTAAAAATGCTTTAACTTGTTCGGGATCTTGTTCTTCTTGCCCTTGGCTTTTAGCAATTTCTGCTACTTTTTCATCAATTTCTTCATCAGTAACTTCAATTTCTTCTTGCTCTGCAATAGCCTCTAAAATAAGATTGCTCTCTACTCTTTGAACAGCTTGTTGACGGAAATTATCTCTTAACCCTTCTTCATCCATTCCAGTCATCTCTAGATACTGATCAAAATCAAATCCTTGTTGTTGCATCTGCATTTTCTGTCCTTCTAGCATATTATCAATCTCTTCTTCGACCATAGCTTCAGGAATATTAACTTCTGCATTAGCAACTGCTGCATCTACTAATTTATTTTCATACTCTCTATCAGCTTGTGTAGCTGCTTCTTCTTCTAGGTCATTCTTAATATCAGACTTTAATTCATCTAAATTATCATAACCTACATCTTTTGCAAATTCATCATCTAATTCCGGAACTTCTTTTGCTTTAATATCTTTGATTGCAACCTTAAATTCTGCTTCTTCTCCTGCCAAATCTGCTCCTTGATAATCTTCAGGAAATTCAACTTCTACTGTAGTTTCTTCCCCTACTTGAGCTCCAATTAATTGTTCTTCAAATCCAGGAATGAAACTACCAGAACCGATTTCTAAATTATAATCTTCTGCAGAACCTCCATCAAAAGGTTCTCCATCAATAGTTCCTTCATAATCTATAGTAGTAAAATCACCTTCTTCAACAACTTCACGGTCAAGACCTACCAATTGCGCATGGTCATGTCTTCTTGTCTCTAATTCTTGTTCAATTTCTTCATCTTCAACTGTAACATCTTCAGTTTCAACTTCTAAGCCAGAATATTCTCCTAAATCAACATCTGGTTTAACTTCTACTGTTGCAGTAAAAGTAGCTGGTTCCCCACCATTAATATAAGCATCAGTGATTTCTGGCTGAGCAATTGGTTCAATATCTGCTTCTTCTACTGCTTCATAATAGCCTTGTTGAATTAAAATATCAAGAGCATCTTTATGTAATACTTCTTCTCCATATCTTTTTTCTAACAAAGTTCGTGGAACCTTACCCTTTCTAAACCCATCAATATCTACCTTCTTTACAACTTTCTTATATGCCTCATCTAGTGCCTCTTCAACTCTTTCTTCTTCAAGCTCAACATCTAACTTAACCTTATTCTCTTCAACTTTCTCTTGTTCTATTTTCATTTTTATATCCTCCCTTATTTAAAACCACAACCGAATTCCTAATAATAGGTTATTCTTAACTTTATCACAAAATAAAGATTTAATCAACTTAATCACATTTATAATTCAACATTTAATAGTATAAGTAAAATATAACCTTAGGTCAAAATACAAATGTTGCCTTAATGTAATTTAAATATCTTATACTACGTTAAAGTATTATTTACTCTGTTTTAATTCATTTTTCACTATTAGACAATTGACAATGCTCATATTCAATATCAGACTCTTCTATCTTTAATAAACCATAACTTGGCGGTTGATTATCTCGTGGATTAGATATACTTCCTGGATTAAAAAACAAGAGACCGTTTACTTGTTTAGCATAACGACAATGAGTATGACCAAAAATTATTACATCAGCCTCTTCTTCTCGAGCTTGATAGTATAGTTGATTTAATCCCTGCTTGATTCGATGACGATTACCATGAGTCAAAAATATCTTTATCCCTGCTATATCAATTACTTTCTCTAAAGGGAAATCAACTCCATAATCACAATTCCCACGCACCGCTATCAAATTAAACTGTTCTGGAATTTGACTAGCAACAATTTTATCTAAGCCATCACCCGCATATAATAAGTAATCTATATCTTCTAATTCTTGCAAAGCAGTTTCCATTAGTTCAATATTTTGATGGGCATCACTAAATACAGCTAATTTCATCATAATCCCCTAGCTACCAGAACTTTTTTTAATTTATCTAATGCTTGAGCCCGATGGCTTATTTTATTTTTTACTTCACTATCCAGTTGGGCAAAAGTCTTTTGATAACCCTCAGGAATAAATAATGGATCATAACCAAAACCATGCTCTCCTTTAGGTTCAAAACCAATCTCACCATAGCATTTACTTTCTAAAATATTTGCATCTCCAGTTTTATCTATAAATGCCATTGCACAAACAAAATGAGCTTGTCTTTTGTTATCATCTATTCCACTTAATAAGCCTAGTAGTTTCCTATTATTTTCTTTATCTGTTGCATTTTCTCCAGCAAATCTAGCTGAATAAACACCGGGGTTGCCATCTAAAGATTCAACAACCAGCCCTGAATCATCAGCGATTGTAGGTATTTCAAATTCTTTATAAATAGTTTTAGCCTTTTTTAATGCATTAGCAGAAAATGTTTCCTTATCTTCAACTACAGTTGGCAATTCTCCTACATCTTTTTTAGACATAATTTCTACATCAATATCAGATAATATTTCTTTCACTTCTCTCACTTTATTCAAATTACTAGTACCTACAAATAAATTCATATCTACTCCTCCTCACTCGATAATACTTTAGCCCCTAAAGCCTCCTTCTGAAAAGCTACTAACTTCTCAATTCCTACTGTTCCTAATTTAATTAATTCAGCCAATTGACTCTGCGTAAAAGGACTTTGTTCACCAGTTCCTTGAATTTCAATAATTTCCCCTGATTCAGTCATTACTAAATTCATATCTACTTGTGCACTAGAGTCTTCATCATAACATAAATCCAATAATAATTCATCTTCTACTATACCTACACTAACAGCAGCTACAAAATCATCTATTGGCATCTCATCAATTAAATTTTGCTCTAACATATAACTCAAAGCATCAACTAAAGCAATAAAAGCTCCTGTTATTGAAGCAGTTCTAGTTCCACCATCTGCTTGAATAACATCACAGTCTATCCAAATTGTCTGTTCACCTAATAAATCCAAGTCAACTATTGAACGCAAAGACCTTCCAATTAATCTTCTAATTTCTTGAGTTCGACTACTCAATTTGCCTTTAGATGCTTCACGAACATTTCTATTTTCTGTAGCTCTAGGTAACATAGCATACTCAGCAGTTACCCAGCCTTGATTCTGACCACGCAAAAAATAAGGGACGCCATCTTCTACCGAAGCATTACAAATAACCCTTGTATCTCCAGTTTCAATCAACACAGATCCCTCGGCATATTTAGTGAATCCACGTGTTATATTTATATCTCTTAATTGATCATTCTCTTTTCTTCCATCAGCTCTTGTCATTTTAACCTCTCCTTTTATTGCGTTCTCTAAATGATCTTTGATTGGCACCGAAAATCCCACTTATAATCTTCTCCTTTCTTAGATTGCAACAATAAACTATTTTCTATTATATAAATTTTTGCCATGGCTATCAATAACGCAAATAAGAGGTAAGTCTTCTACTACTAATCTTCTTACAGCTTCAGTTTCTAAATCAGGATAAGCAATTATTTCAGTTTTTTTAATACACTCACTAATCAAAGCGGCTGCCCCTCCTGTTGCTGCTAAATAAACTGCTCCTTCTTCTTGCATAGAAGTAATTACATCTTCACTTCTATCCCCTTTACCGATCATCACTTTTAAGCCTTCTTTTAACAGTTGAGGGGTAAAAGGATCCATCCGATAACTAGTAGTTGGACCCGCTGAACCAATAACTTCTCCTGGTTTAGCAGGTGCTGGGCCAACATAATAAAGAGCTGATCCTGCTAATTCAAAAGGCAACTCTGTTCCTCCCTCTAATGCATCTACTAAACGGCTATGAGCTGCATCACGAGCCGTATATACAACTCCTGATAACTCAATTTTATCTCCCGCTTGCAAATCTTTGATTTCTGATTCATTAACCGGAGTAGTTAGTTTCACTTTAGCCATTTTATCTCTCCTATCTTTACTTAGTTTAAAACTTATAATTTACAGTCACTAGTTGACAGAAAATTAATTCTCCATTTTCAATTCTCAATTGCCAATTATTCTTTCTTACTGTAATTACATATCATCTTTACTATGCAAACTGTGCAATTGGTATGCTTTTATTTATTGATTTCTTTTAATTCTCCATTTTCAATTATCAATTGCCAATTATAACTTTTTATAACACC
>JBNJDB010000027.1:0-16472 GCA_051744465.1 Bacillota bacterium
CTTGGTTTAATTAATAACCATAATTTCTTCAATTTCTGACCTCCTAATATTGTCTTAATAATAAATTAATTTACATGAGATGATTTCACATAACGTCCCTGGCATCTTGCGACGTCAGTTGCTACTGCTATAGACTATTGCTAGCACTACTAAATTTCATAAGTCATTGCTATAACCCAGCAATATCTGATACAACTGATGTCGTCAATGCCATGTTATATGATGTTGCACAGCTTCAATTAAAACTAGCTAGAAATAAAAACTTCATCTCGATTGAATTCTTCTATTTTTTCACTACCCAAAATCTGCACTCCTCTGAAAAATCCTTAACTTCTTCGCTTTCTTCAAATAAATCAGCTCTATAAAAATCTTCAACAAGCTCCCAACCAGCTTCATTTAAGCAATTTATTACTTCTTCCCTATTTGGGAGATGGATAAATAAGTCTCTATCTTCTTCCTTATACTCTATAACCTTATCTCCATATTCATACAATCTTTCATCCTGTTTTCCTGATTTCCATAATTCTTTTTCTCTTTCCCAAAATTTTTTATAGCTTTCATTCATTTCTCTGTCATGAGTTGTAAAAATAAATATTCCTTCTGGCTTTAGTATTCTTTTAATTTCTTTTAAAGCTTTGATCCTATTTTTTCTCTGAGGTATTTGCATAATTCCATTAAACGCAAATAGTGCATAATCAAAACTTTTCTCCTCAAAATCTAACTTTGTTGCATCTCCTACTATAAACTCAATATTAGTCCCTAGCTCTTCATTTATATTATTAGCTTCCTTAATCATATCAGGAGTTAAATCTAAACCTATAATATTAATATATCCTTTTTTATATAATTCAAATGTTGTCCTCCCAGTTCCACATCCAATATCTAAAATAGATTTTCCCTTTTTAAAATATTTATTAATAACATATTCTTCTGACTTCCATAACCCAATATTTTTAGTAGCATCACTATAGCTATTAATTGCATTATGAAAAGATTTTTTTACAAAACCTTTATCAATTTTCCTCATTAATATTTCTCCCTTCAAATTAAAATAATTAACAGGTTGAATGACTTTTAATAATTAAAAATATCTCTATGCTGTGCTATGTCATATAACGTCTTTTTTGCGACATAAATGTCATACTACATTTTTATTTATTGTATTCATGACATTTATGTCGTTAAAATCATCTTTAGTCAATCAAATTATCTAATGGACTTTTTATATTAGAAATATCTCTTTTACTTACATGAGTATAAACTTCAGTTGTAGTAGAACTTTTATGCCCCAACAATTTCTGAATATATCTCAAATCTGTTCCTTTTTCTAGCAAATGTGTTGCGAATGAATGTCGCAGAGAATGTACGGAAACTTCTTTATTAATATTACCTTTTTTACACGCTTTTTTAAATATTCTTTGAACTGATCTGGTTGTTAAATGTTCATCCTTTTTCCTACCTGGAAACAACCATTTTCCTGGTTGATATAATTCATTATATCTTTTTACTTGCTTTAAACAAGATTTTGACAAAATAGTATAACGATCTTTTCTTCCTTTACCTTGTACAACTCTAATTAACATTCTATTACTATCAATACAATCCATTTTAAGTTTTACTACTTCACTGACTCGCAATCCAGCTGAATAAACTATATATAAAATAGTTTTATGTTTAGGATTATCTAAACTATCCAAAATTTTAGCTACTTCTTGCTTACTTAATACCTGAGGCAATTTTTTCTCTTTTTTAGGTCGAGTAATATTGATTGCGATCTCTCTACTATCTAATATTTCCCGGGCCAAGAACTTAATCGCACTAATAGCCTGATTAACAAAAGAATGAGATAGTTCCTGTTCTATCAAATATATTAAATAATTATTTACTTCACTATCAGTTATTTTTGTCAGTTTTTTATTAATAAATTTATTAAACTTTCTAATATGGCTAAGATAAACTTCTAAAGTTTTTCCACTATAACCTTCTAAATTTAATTGCTTTTTAAAATCATTAATTACTAAGTCATTCTCTAATAATTTAGCAATTATAATTCTTTCACTAACAAATTTTTTTCTGATTTGTTGCAAACTCCAATAATTATATGGGAGCAACCAAGCTTTATTATCTGGATTCCATTCTCTATTATTAATTTCTTTGATCTTTTTAACTCTCGTTTTTGAATAAGGAAACTTTACGGCTAATTTATTCTTAACCTTTTCTACTCTTATAGACATGAATTTCGCTCCTTTACTTAATTTAAATATAATCTAACCAACTCATGCCTTTTATATTCACTTATAGAAAATATAGTTAGATTTTCAATTTTCTAATATTGCAACAGCCCTTACTGGTGAGCCATCACCATTCTTTATCTTCAACGGCAACCCATAAAACATAAATGACTCACCTGTAGGTAACAAATCCAAATTAACAAGATTCGTAAAAGTTACAATTTCATTCTTCAACAAAGACCGTTCTAGTGATTCACTAATTACACCACCTACAAAATTAGGCTCAGCCGCAATAATCTTATCTAAACTAGCAATTCCAACTGATTCTTTAAAAAGCAAACCTTTTCCACTCGGAAACATCTGATTTTTATCCACTAAATAAGTTTCTCCACAGAAACGCTCTAAAGGAATTTTATTTAAGGAGTCACCATCTTTATACATATGAGAAAAGGAATCCACATGAGTGCCTGTATGGCTACCTAGAGCTAATCTTCTTACTAAGTAACCATCCTCTGCATAAGTATTAGCTACTTCGATCTTAACTTCAGGATCACCAGGGTAAACTTCTTGATTATCCTCTAGTGTTTCAGTTAAATCAACAATCTCCACACTAACTCACTCCTCTTAAACCAAACTTATACTTTAAATCATTCTGTTAAATAGATTACAATATAATAGAGTTATAATCTTATTTTTCTTGATTAAGACCTATATACCTGCAAATATTTCCATCAAATTCTATTATTAATTATTAACAGCATCAATCATAGATTATAATAACTTAGTATTTACTTCCTAACATTAAAAATTCCTAGATATTATATCTAGGAATTCGGATAAATTATTTTTTATTTACTTGATATTGATTCATAGGTTGCAATATCTTCATCTGTTAAGGCTGGAAATCCCGCGCTAAGAGCTTGATCTTTTTTTAATAATTCTTCTGCTTCTCTTTTCAACGATTGCGCCTTTTTAGTAGAAGCATACTTTTGATTTGCTATAGCAGCTAATACCAACAGCCCTACTCTACGATATTTCAAAACCCGATTAGTAGCCTCTACTTCCAAACCTAAATCAAATACATTAAGTGCTACCTGAGGTGAAGCCGGATTGTCATACAGATAATTTTCTTCCAATAAAAACATACCACATTTATAAGCAATATAAATATTATTTTTTACTAACTTATATAATTCTTCTTCAAAATTAGCCCCCAAATTATTTCTATCTAATTGAAACACTTTTGCTTCTAGATCATACTTTAATCTATTCTTATTGAGAACCTTCTTGAAAAAATAAAAAGCTGGTCGCTGCCGCACTACAATTTCATCCTGCGCATCTAAATCTTGTAGGTCCAAATCAAGGGCCAACTTCAATTCAGCATTATAGCCCCCCACAAAACCTTCTTCATAGTCACCCGCTCCTAAAGTCTGGCCTACATAAAATAATATACTAATTACAATTAACATAACTACTAATAAATAAATTCTAACCTTATGACTAATCATATCTAGTCTAATTCCCCCTCCCTTTAAAATCTAACTGATTAACCAATCACAAATCATATTACATAATATGTAAATAGCCACAGTTATATTTTATCCAAAATATGTAAAATAGTCAATAAGATATCTCTTGTACTCTTCATTTTATCTATTTTTACAACTAATTACTTATTCAAAGCTTTCAGTTGCATAAAAAATCAATTTTCCTAACAAACTAGTAAACAAAACTAAGTTTGACTAGAGGGGTGAAAAAATTAAGTACTATCGACAAGTATTTTTATTATTAATTAAATTATTACTTATTAGTCTACTTTTAACGGCATGTTCTTTTAAACAACAACCAGAGACTAATAATAAATCTACTCCCCACAAAAAAGAAGAAATCATTACAGCAGAAAAAAATTATGACTATCAACAACTCCAACAACAGATTAAACAGTTACAACAAAAATATCAATCTCTCACAGTCACTTCCTATGGTAAATCATTAGCCTCTCAAAAGCTATACCTTTTAAAACTAGGTAGTGGCAGCAAAAAAATTGCAGTTGTAGGAGGCGTTCATGGTCGAGAGGGTATTACATCATTATTGATTCTAAAATTAGTTGAAGACTACCTCAACCACCAGAACAAGGAAATTGCCGGCTATAATCTAGCAACCATTCTAAATCAAGTCACCTTCTATTTTATTCCCTTGGCCAATCCCGATGGCGTCGAAATAGCAGTCAATGGACTTGCCAATATAAACTTAAAAAATAATGAGTTCTATAAAAAAGCTAATAGAGATAGCACAGATTTTAGACGCTGGAAAGCAAATGGAAGAGGAGTAGATTTAAATAAACAGTTTCGAGCTGATTGGCACCAACTAGAAGCAAAATCAGAACCACATTATGCCCACTATAAAGGGCCAAGCCCGGAAAGTGAGCCCGAAAGCAAAGCCCTAGCAGATCTAACCAGAAAAGAAGACTTTGCTTCAGTAGTTGCTTTTCACAATAGCGGCCAAGTAATCTATTGGTACTATAAGCAAGACCCCCAAGCATATCAACGCGATTACAAATTAGCCCAAAAACTAAGTGCTGCCACTAACTATGAATTAGTTACACCACAAGCTAGTGACAAATATGCCGCAGGATATAAAGACTGGTTTATCAAAAAATTTAATCGCCCAGGATTTACTATCGAAATTGGTCCCAAAAAAGAATCATCAACCCAGCCACTATCAACCGAAAAACTACCACAATATTGGCAACAAACAAGATTTCTACTATTAACCTTGGCCACGAACCTAAATAATAGTGACCATTAAAGTTTATTATAATTTAGCTACACAAAAAATTAATTAAACAAAAAAATAAAACAGGCTCTAGGAAAAATCCTAGAGCCTGTTTAGATTCGCCATCTATGTTAGTTATAGCTTATTTACAGCTTAACAACATCTTCAGCTTGTAGTCCTCTGTCGCCTTCAACTACTTCAAATTCTACTTCTTCATCTTCGTCTAAGCTTTTGTAACCTTCTTCTTGAATAGCTGAGAAATGAACGAATACGTCGTCTCCTTGTTCTCTTTCAATAAATCCATAACCCTTAGTTCCGTCAAACCACTTAACACTACCTTGTTCTTTCATTATAAAATTCCTCCTAATATTTAAAAAACAGCCAATAAGAATATTTTATCAGCCTATATAAACAATATCATAGGAATTGACTTTTGTCAAAGAATTTATTCATTTAATTTAACTTTTTTTAACTAACAGTAGCATCTGCTAACCACTTATCCCCTGTCAGCTTAATGCCCAACGCTCCTAAAGGAGCAGTTATAATAATTGATAATACTGCAAGCGCTAGTATTAATTCACCAGATTCAACTCCAGCTGCCAAAGGAACAGCCCCAATTGCCGCCTGCACTGTTGCCTTAGGTAAATAGGCTATTACACAAAACATTCTCTCTCGCCAATTAAAATTAGTATTAATTAATGAGATTAAAACTCCAATTGATCTAGCCACTAACCCAATACTTATAATTAATAGCCCCAACAAACCTGATTCCAAAGCAAGATTGATATTAACCTCAGCTCCAATTAATACAAACAATAATAGCTCAGCAAAAACCCAAATCTTATTAAATTTAGCAGCTAAGCGCCGACCAACCTTTTGATACTTCTCCATAATTATAAAGCCAATTGTCATTACCCCTAATAGACTAGCTATACCAACAATATCTTCTAAAAGTTCTTCCCCTACATTAAGAAAGATAGCTAAACTTAAAATCAAAAGTACTTTTTTAGTATCTCTCATATGATATTTCTTAAAGAGATATATTAAAAAGAAAGCAACTCCAACACCTAAAACTATTCCTAAAATAATCGAAATTGGTATGTTTAATAATTTCCAAGTCAAATTAACACTCTGTCCCCCATGAAAGCCTAAAAAAGTTGAAAATAAAGTAATCGCAATAATATCATCAATCGATGCTCCAGCTAAAACTAAAGTAGGTACCCCTTTATCAGCACCTTTGTTCTTATTAATTAAATTCAACATTTGTGGCACTATTACTGCAGGAGAAACAGCTGCAATAATAAAAGCTAACATTCCTGCTTCAATTATCGAAACATCTAATAAGTAACTTGCAACAAACATAATGGTAAATCCCTCTAATAATCCTGGGATAAAACTCATCCGCACTGCAGGAATCCCTATTTTTTTAAGTGTATCCTTTTTTAAGCCTAATCCAGCTCTAATTAAAATAACTATTAAAGCTATTTTTCGTAAATCAGGTGAAATAGTCAATAATTCCTGACTCATCAAATCGAAACCATACGGGCCAATTACAACACCTAAAAGCAACATCCCTAACAATCCTGGTAGGCTTAAATGGTCAAACGCTTTATTAAATATCAAACCAAATAAAACAATTATTGCTAAACTTAACGCCATTTTTTATTTCCCCCACTCCTTTTTTAATTGTCAATTTAAAATTGACAATAGACAATTAGAAACTTAAAAATTAAACACTATAAAAACTTCATATTATATTATTTTATTCATGAAGTTTTGACTTTTAATTTTAATTCTCAATTCTCAATTGCTCATTATCAATTTATAAAGCTTAACTTTTATTAAGCTTTATATAAAAAAGATCCTACTAACCTAGGAAGATAAAGTAATCCCCTAAGCAAGTAGGAGCCATTAATTGCTAATTAAAGCAATGGTTAAAGGCGAGCTCCATCGCCTACCATCTAATTTTACCAGATTAAATATAAGATTTCAATCAAAATTTTTATGCTGCTAACTTTTAGATACTATGATTTTTTAGCGCTTACATTCAGCTAACATGCCATCCAATAAAGGATTAGTCCGAATTCCATCATCTCGAGAATAAGGCATGATAGATATTCTAGTTCCCGGCACAGCAAACGGATCTTCAGGAATAACTTTTGTTCCACTCCAGGTTGATAGTTGGCCAGAAAAAGTTGCTTCCTCTAAAACAATAGAATAACTTCGCCCTTCACCAGTACTGATTCCAATTCCCACACCCGCTACATAAGAATCAAACTGACCATCAAATATTGATTCTGGAGCCGGCAGACCAGTAGCACCAACAGTCATAACATATTTGTTTCCTGTTACCTTTTGTACCACAACCACACCACCTCGCCGATCAGGCACAGGCTTCAGATATTCAGGGGCAGTCAATATCACAGCACATTTTTCTGGCACAATTGCTTTTGTAGGTATACAGATCTCTTGACCGACAGAAATTTGGTTAGGATTTTCTATTTGAGGATTAACAGCTAGTAAATCTTCTAAGGTCACACTATGTCTTTGTGCTATTTCATATAAAGTATCTCCCGCCTGCACAATATAAGTTTTCCCCTTACAATTAATTTCCTCGTCACTCATTTTAACCACCTCGATTAATATGATCTATAATTATCATATGTGCTTAATATGATTATAGTAGAAAAAATTAGCTCATTACCTGCTATAAATATATAAATACCAACTGATTTTCTATTGACATACTCCCCGCCCTAGTTTAAGTGATAGGCTTCCTTGGCTATAATTCGATAAAAAGCCTGTTCATTATATTTCCTTTATGATCAGAATGAATGATGACTATTTTAAAAAGATTTATATTCTTTCTTTAAATAGGAAATAATAAATGCAGGTTTTTTACTGTTTATCATCAAATTAATAATTACAACTCTATTAATTTTGGGATTTTCAATTTTTCATTTAATTGTCAATTATCCATTATTAATTCTCAATTAAAATTGGAGGTGGGATTTTGCTGTACAATAAAAAAGATTATCTGAAATTTGCTCTACTTATTAGTGATTATGAACAGAAAAAGTATCCACAGCCAAAATTAAGTTTAAAAATATTAACTACTTTATTTCAACATTCACTCACACAAAAAATAAATATTTTTTCCTGCAGCAAGCAGCAGTGTGAAGAACTAATCAGCACTGCTTTTGATAATAACAGTTATTATGACAGTCGAGTAAAAAAAACTAAGCACATATTTTTAAATCAAGAGTATCTAAACAAATTAGAAACACAAGTAGAATCAGAGTTAGAACTATGTCACGAACATAACATCAATTATCTAGGTTATGAAAATGAAGACTATCCCGCACCATTACGAAAAATTAATTTATCTCCTTTAATCTTATTTTACCAGGGCCAACTCCCCGCTGACGAGGAGTTAGAGCAGTCTTTAGCAATAGTTGGCTCCCGCGACTGCGAGCAGTACGGTCAGAATATTGCTAATTCAGCCGGCAGAATTATGAGTGAACACGGCTGGTGGAATATCAGCGGTCTAGCAGCCGGCTGTGATACCAAAGGTCACTGGGGTTCGTTAGAAGCTAACGGCTTAACAGGCGCAGCCTTGGCCCACGGTTTAGCAGCAGATATTTATCCGTCGGAGAATAAAGACTTAGCATCCGCAATCATAAATAACGGAGGTTTCTTATTATCCGAACTAGCTCCTTCAACATCTACTGCCCCCCACTTTTTCAAATGGAGGGATAGACTGCAGAGTGGTTTAACTAAAGGTATTTTTATTGTCGAAACCGGACGGAAAGGAGGAACATTATACACGGCTAATTATGCTCTACGACAAGACAAGCAAGTCTATGTCTGGGAACCGACTACACCAAGTATTCTACCTGAAGATAAAATTGAAGGTAATTTGATGTTAGTCGGTCTTAAAGAACCAAGTGATAATTTTAAGATTAAATCACAACAACGATTAGATAAAATCAATTCAATTTCTTGTCCGCTAGAATTGAAAAAAGAACTAAAAAAATGAAAAACTGTGAGGCATAAATCACACCTCACAGTTTCTTTTAACTTTCTCTTAGCTCTTAGTTAATTAGTTTTTGACCTTCATCTCTTGACCTTGTATCTTTTGACTTTTAACTCCTAACTTTTCCTGGAGCTGAGCTTTAGATTGCTCCGGATTCAGATAGAAATTAGTGCCCTGCAGACTATAAATATCCCAACCAACTCGCTCTAGTTGGCGTAATTTTCTTCTATCTGCCCACCATTGTCCAGGAGAATGTAATTGATCACCATCACATTCAATCCCCAACCGATTTTCAGTCCCTTCAACAACTAAATCAATTACATAATTGCCCACCTGTTCTTGAATACTAACTTCATAGCCTTCCTCCTGCAACCAGTTAAATAAGTCCTCCTCTAATTCTGTTTGAGGGTTTGACTTAAAATCCTGGGCCAAGCTCACAGGCTGGTTTTTAATATAGTCTAGTAATTTATACCGCATATCATCTTGATTATCTAAATCTTCATCTAACTTAACTGAATGAACTAAAATAACCTGGTCCCTAGCTCTACTAACTGCCACATTAAACCGCTGCTTAGCACTAGTTCTAGTTAAAGCCCTAAAGCGACGATTAGTAGCTACAACCATAGATAACAAAATCACATCCCGTTCATCCCCTTGAAAAGTATAAGGATCACCTGCTAAGAACTTATGTTTTTCTTGTTGGCGAGGCGTTAAATATTGATCAATTTGTTTAGAAATATATTCCGCTTGTTGCTTTCCCTTTAAAGAAATCACACCAAACGTCTTATCTTGATACAACGGATCTTGAATCAATTCCTCTACTTTAGCACAAATAGCCCTTGCCTCTTCTCTATTAACTTGCCCTTTGTCATCTACTCTTCCTTCTTCCAAATATACATTTTCTAAAGTTGGTTTTAATTTATTAGCATCTCTAATATTACGCAGGGGTAAAATTTCTCCTTCATAAAAATTCTGGTTACTAAATTCAATAATTTCAGCTAAAGAACGGAAATGTTCTTTTAACATTAAATTATAACGACCATCAAACGTGGCTTTAGCAATATCATAAAAACTAGTTTTCAAATCCATCATATTCTTATTAGCTAAACCAGCGAGATGTTGCTCAATAAAGACTTCAATCTTATCCCGAGAGATACCAACCAAACTAGGACTAATCTGTTTTTCATCTCCTACAACAATAACTTTTTTCGCCCGCACTACAGCTAACAATGCCGTTATATTGGACTGACTAGCTTCATCGATGATTACTACATCAAAAGAGCCGAACTCTCTATCTATTGTCTCTGATACACGATAAAGAGGCATAATCCAAGTTGGCACAGCATTTTTAGCTTTTTTCATATACTTGTGAGCCTCTTTTCTCCATTTGGCAGCATTTTTCCCTGTTCCTTTTCCTAATCGATTAACAGCATGTTTCCATTTCTTTAGGGCATTAATATCCGCTTGAGATGTATTCTCTTTTAATTTCAATTTAACTTGTACCATTACCAATTTTCGTTTTAAATTAAGTAACTGCTCTTTAAATTGCTCTTGTTGAGTCTCTAACTCAGCTACCTGCTCTTCCCGCTGAGCAATACTCTCTAGATAAGATTTCAAACTGGCGTGTTCCCATGCTTCTTGCCAGGTATCTAAATGCAAATCAGACTGGTCATAATCAGAATCAAGCCACTGTTCAGCCCAATTGGGGGCCTGAGTAGCTAATTCATCAACCAATCTCTTATACTTTTTATAAGCAGGCAAGAGATGGTTTAATTGCTTCAATTGTTTATAATAGATTGACCATTGTGCAATTTTATCTTCTAATTGTTCAACATCAGCAATATCTAAACAATCTAATAATTTATCCACGGCAGGATGATTATTTTCTTCTTGATATATCCGCAATTTTTCTTTCATCGAATCGAATAATTGCTGGGCTTGATTAAGGTTACTTTCTTCTTCTTTTAATTTAAATACATAATAGAGGTTCTTTAACTGGTCAGCAAAATCTCCCTCAGAAATATCTGTTTCACCAATAATTACTTGCTCTAACCTTGTTTTTAACTTCGGTAACAGGTGATACTTATATCGAAACGCTTGTTTCAATTGCTTATAATTATGTTTTATCTTAGCAGTTATAACTCGAGAAAGTTCTGGCAACTGACCCACAAAATTATTTTCTAAACCAGACCAATGGGCTATAAATTCTTTTGTCTTCAACTGCAATTCAATATAATTTTTAACCCTAACCCAATCTGCTAAATTACTTACTGGCTGTTGATTAAGCAATATGTTTTCTAAAGCCTGCTTCTTAGTACTAGAGAATATATCAAACCAGGAAACAGCAGCTTTAGACTGTTCCACACGAGAAATAGCTTCCTGTACATACTCCAAATAATCACTCAACTTAACTCGTGAGTCTAAATCAACTTTAGTCGTAGTCCCTACCTGCTGTTGTAACTCATTGATTTCTTCAACTAAATCACCTAACTTGTCAATCCCTGCTTCTAATTCAGACTTAAGATCATGATTTTCCTTTACAAATCTCAAACTCTTAGAATAATTAACTTCATTATAAATATTAAGAGTTTCTTTGATTAAATTTAATAAATCACTTACACCAACTGGATCTACTTTAAAAATCAAATCTGGATAATCACTCTCTAATTTATTTTTTAATTCTTTAGCTCGTTTCAACTCATGAGACATTATCCGGTATTTCTGTAAATCAACCAAGCCCTCAACTGGAGGTGAATCATAATCGACTAGATTATCCAAATTAGGTTTTAGCCGAGACCTTAATTGCTTCAAAGTTGCTAATTCATCTTCTGTGATTGGAAAAGATTCTTCTAAATAGATATACTCTTCTTCTCTATGGAGTTGATAGTCAGGACTATCCTCAAACCAACTATATTTATCTGCTGTAGCCTTCACTTTTTTGGCTAGCTTAGCTGGAGTTAGTGAATATTTCATTGAACTAGTCTTTACTTCTAATTCAGATTCAGCTAACTCTTGTAAATCGCTTACTACTATTTCTAACCGCTCTTTGATAGTAGCAAATTGTTCTTCTAATCTTTCTAATTCAGATCTCAATTGCGCATAACTTTGATTCGAAACAATATCAGAAATATCAGTTACTGCCTGCTCGAGTTTCTGTTTGCGATTAGCATCATTTTGGAATAAGGCCATGGCTAAAGACTTTAATTGAGGAGGAATCATTTCAGTTAACACTTTAAGAGCCTGATCTTTTTGGCTAGTTACTAATACCTTCTGTCCCTGAGCCATAAAATGAGAGATTAAATTAGCTATAGTATGACTCTTCCCTGTTCCGGGTGGTCCTTGGACTACAACCCCATCAGACTGTTGTAAACAGTCCAAAATCTTAACCTGCTCATCATTAGCTCGTTTGGGAAATAATATATCTTTATCTAAATAACTACTCCACTCATCATGAAAATTTGTTCTATCCCACTCAAAATTATTCTGCTGGGGATCAGATAATATCTTGTTAATACTGTCCGGCAACTGAACAGAATCATCTTTTAATTGACTACGAAACTCTTCTATATCCTGCAATACTTGATTTTGCTTTCGCTTTCTCATAAATAAAACCCAATTATCAACAATCTTTAGTTGCTCATCTCTAACCAAATCTAAGGGACTATCACTATCTACAACAATTCCATCAACTGTAATCCCTGTTGCTTCATACAATAAATCTAGATAAGTATTATCATTATCTTTAGTTGCTATATCTAACTGATTAAACTTAGTCCGAATACTTCCTAATTGAGTCACACCTAAATCAATTAAAGCATCTAACTCTAACTTCCAACCCGCATCATCAGGGGCCAAGACTTCAATCACATTTTCTTTAGGCGCATGTTTAATCACTACATTCCTAGTCAATAACGGATAACGAATTTCCTCACCATCTTGTTCCCATAATAAAATTCCATATCCTAATACTAACTCTGTCTTCTCTTCATACTGTAATCTCTTTTTTAAATTAAATAATTTATCAAATAACTTATTATTATCCTTACTTGCTTGAGCCTCATTTAGTCGTTGGATAGTCAATAACTTTCCGGGAGGATAATAAAAATCTTCTTTTATATTTACTTTCTCAATTTCTTTAATATCAGCTGCAGTTAATAAAAAATCATTATGTTTTTTCAAATCATAAACAACCTTATAACCTAATTTAACTACATCCTCTAAATAATCAAACAACTTATGAGCTTTAGCCGCTATCTTTTTTCTTAGCACTTTTAATCCCCCTTTTAACCAAATCGCAATACCAATTAAATGAAATTGGTTCTATTATATATATTAATTTTATAAAACTTTCCAATCTCCTCTATAGATTATAAATTAATTTAAAATAAAGATTAGATAGGAAGATTAAATTCTAGTTATCATCAGTAAAAAATCTCATTTGCACAAACTTATCATTGGGATTAAGTCGAATAGTTTGTAATAATTTATCTAAATTTATTTCAGTTACAACACCTTTTGGAGACCAGTGTTGCTTACAACCAGAGTAATCCAAAACTATACACTGCCCCGAAATATTTAACTTCTGTAATTCATAACCAGCTGCTAACAGATTCAACACACAAGTTATGCCAATCAAACCTACCTCACTTTGCTTAGCCCATTGTTTTAAATATTTTGAAAAATCAGAAGAATGATTAATCAATACTACTTCAAACTCTCCTCTACTACCTAAACTGCTAATTAAGTTAATATTACAATCCCGGTCACAATAAGTACATCGCAACCCAACTTCCTCTTGTTGAGCTTGGCACTCTTGGGCTGTTTTATTTCTCATACAGACCGGCGCTAGAACTATCTTTTTTTCTGTAGCTAAAAAATCATCGCGCAAAGCTTGATTCATGATTTCTGCCCCGACCATATTCAGATGATATTCCAGTTCTGGTTTAGCACATAACAACAAATCATCACTCCATAAATGATCCCTAGCATCTTCTTCTAAAAATCGCTCTACATTTTTAGTATGTGCTCCTAGCTCTTCTTTAGCCTGTTCTTCAAACCAGTTTGCTAAATTTAAAGCAACTTTCAAATCCGAACTAAGCTTAATCGAAAATTTAGTCTTGAAATATTGCTCCCAAATTTTAAATCTATGCACTATTTCTTTATGTTCTCCTGTTGCAGCTAACCATTTAATTAATTGCTTTAAATCATCTTTATTAACAAATTCATGATTATAACTCTCTCTTTTATCAGAATAAAGTAATATAGTACTCAAAATACCACGCCAAAAATCAATAACCGGTTTTAATTTACTATACTTATTTCTTAATTTAACTAATTTCTGCAAAATCAAATAAGAACTCTTTGCTGTTTTCAAGGCATCATTTAGATAAATATTAGCTAAGACACCTAAAGCTAAAAACTCGAACAGATATTCATCTCTTGTCCTTAATTCTTCAATTTCTTGTCGCTCAATAAATTCCATAAAATCAGTAATAATAGGAGCACTTTCTTGCTCAATCTTCATCTTAACTTGTTTGCTAAACTGATTAACCTGTTCATAATAATCTCCTGAATTTAAACCATAAGTGATTTCTTCCATTATACTCACCTAATTTCTATTATTTTATACTCTTAGCGGGGGAATTATTACTTCTACCACTTTTTTAGTTAAATTTGTTATTATTAGCTATTTTAATTAGTTCTTGATAATAATTAAAATCCCTTGCTAATTATTATAGGAATCTTCTACTTAATATACTTCTAGTTTTAAAATAATGATTAATATCTAGTAAAATAATAGATAATTAAGTTGCTTAGAAATATAAATCACTAAGCTATAACAAAGTCCATCCTAATAATTAAGGATGGACAATCAATTCATTATTTATAAAAAATTAATTAGAATATAAACTAATATTCCACCTAGTTCAGCCACTACTATATTCAACCAATCTATTGCATGGTCTTGAGAATAAACAACATTATAAACTTGTCGACTTACTATAATGGTAGATAATATTATTATTCCTAATACCATATCTATTCTTAACAAGACTAAAAATCCCGCAATTATAATACCTAACATTAGTTGTTTGAATTTATTCTTTAACATAATTCACCACCTTCTTTCAGTTGAAGATAGCATAATTGAACAATTCCAATTTAGCTGCTCATTAATTAACGATCAAATAAGTAAATAAAGAACTAAGACCACACAACATTGTACCCCAACTAATATCAACAACTGTAATTAATACAGGCCAATCTTTTACAGTAGCTAAATTAGTCATATCATAAGTAGCATAAGTAATTAAACCAAAGAACATCCCTGCAAATAGAGCATACTGCCAACTACCAGTAGCAACTGCTTTGTTAAGTACAAAAAAGTTCAATCCAATTATAAAGACTAGATAAAAACCAACAGCTGCCAATCCATTAAAATTATCCTTGAGCAAAAAACCCAACTGCGAACGATACATTTTTTTAGCTACTACCTCTAACCAAATCAAATCAATAATTAAGAAAATAATCAACGAAACAAAATAAGTTTTGAGCTGTTGCATTATATTCCCCCCCCATAACAACCGAAAACCACTAATAATTTTAATATCTAATTAATGTATTTCTAGATTCAATTAAAAATTCATTCTTTTAAATTAAAAAGGCCCCATTAAGGGCCAATTTAAAAACTATAAAATTATAAGCTAATCATTTCAAACTTATCATCTTTATAAGTCACAAAATAATCATCATTAACCTTAAATCCTAAATATCCTGTATACTTATGTCCATCAAGATGATTATTAACATTAGCTTGTGCCTGATAATCACAACCAGGTACAACTTCAATATTAAATCCATCTTCTCTAACTAATACATCTACTCCCAAAGGACACTCATCAGTAGCATCATAATCTATTAGATAATCTTCCTCTACATATTTTCCTGGTAATTGTACTAAAGTAATATCTTCACTTTCTAAACTAATATAAACAAGATAATCATTATCAACTTCAATTAACTCATTAACTACTAACCATTCTCCTGCAATATTAATCGGTTCTTCATCTTCAGTCGGATAATTACCCGCAGCTAAACTTCCTCCATCATCCAAATAATTTTTCTCTTTATCCTCAACATCATATCCCTCTTCAGTCAACTCTACTACATCAAGAATTTTCAAATTTATCCCCTCCTAGTAATATTTTGACGACCCCACTCTTGTTAATCTAATCACACTATTGCTATATTATTATTTTCTAGATTTAATTTATAAGTCCTTCTTCCATCAGTAATTTTTCTTATTAATCTAGAGCAGATGATTTTTATTTAATATCCTCTACATTTAAATCAATAATCTCATCTCTATCTTCTTTCCATGATTTATAGTTCTTCACTTCCGCTGACAGCTGCTGTAATACAAGCGCAAA